>DATEBV010000289.1:0-27730 GCA_035287205.1 Chthoniobacterales bacterium
AGAAACGATGCAGAAGCTGAGCGTTGGAAGAAAGTAGCTGACTCTGCTAGAGATAGTGTTTCGAGCTTAGAATCAGCCGCCAAAGCTCTCGAGAAAGTAACTAGTGCAACAGCCGAAGGAAATTCAGAGATTGCAGAACTCTGGAGTAAAGTAGCTACGCAATATCAAGAATCAGCTGAGCATTACCGAAAAGCCGCAGAAGGGCAATTAAGCAGAAACGATGGAGAAGCTGAGCGTTGGAAGAAAGTAGCTGACTCTGCTAGAGATAGTGTTTCGAGTTTGCAATTAGCCTCCGAAGCCCTCGGAAAAGCGACTGCTGCGATAACCAAAGGAAACTCATCACTTGCAGAGCTCTGGAGTAAAGTAGCTACGCAATATCAAGAATCCGCTGAACATTACCAAAAAGCTGTGGAAGCTTGTTCAATCGGAAATGATGCAGAAGCTGACCGGGTGGAGCAAGAAGCCAAGTTTTTAAAAAAAAGTGCTAACGCGCTGAGAGAGCAAGCAAATGAGTCGGAATTTGGAATGGGGGTCAGGGTTCAAATATCAAATATGAACTCAAAGTAAATTTTAGCCTTTTAAAAAGGCTAAATTCATGTTGAATTAGCTTTCATGGAAGTCCAATTTGAAACAGGCTTAGAGCAGATCCTCAAAGAAAAAATACTTTTAGGAGTCGAACCACCACATCAAAATTTTTCCTGCATGGCAATGGATGTTGGGAGTAGCTTTCACGTGAGTAAAGAGCACGCCAGCGTGGGAAATTCCCACTTGTATTCTTATCCTCCTTAGGATATTTATTAAAGCATGAGTTCTATGATTTCTACTATTGTAAAAGATAACGACTTTGAGTTAGTGACTGAGTTTATTAAGCCTGATAAAAAAAAGCGAATTACTATTGGCATGGTTTCTTCCTTGGGAGCTTTTAATATTTATCTCAATAAAGTTGGTCAATTTATTCTTGATCCAGTCAGAGCCGTTCCCTCTTCAGAAGCCTGGCTTCATGAAAATAAATCTGCCATGGCTTCTGTTCAAAGAGGACTTCAAGAATCTGCTGCTGGTAAAGTTCATTCGCTCGGTTCATTTGCTGCTTTTACTGAGGAATAATTTGACTTCTTGGCAATGGGATACGTTTTATTTTTTACGAATACAGCTCAAGAGCAGTTAGCTGAGTTGGAGAGCCGTTCTATTTCTGGCCTCTCTAAGCAAGTGAAGAAAACACTTGGTTATTTGGAAACAAATCCACGGCATCCTAGTTTGAGGACTCATGAGTAATCAGTTTCTCTCTGTATTTATCCCTTCCATCCTTGTTAATTTCTTCTTCTTTCATCCTCTTTCATCCATGTTTATACATTTCGGTGGATTAGCTCTGAAATACGTTTCAAAGTAAATTTGATCCTTTTCAAAAGGCTAAGTTCATGCTAAATTAGCCTTCATGGAAGTCCAATTTAGATTAGGTTTAGAGCAGATCCTTAAAGAGAAGATTCTTTTAGGAGTTGAAACGGCACATAAAAACTTCATACGCAGAGACTTGACCTTGCCGAACATCAAGGGCAAAGCAATTGCTGTGATCGGGATGCGGCGTGCTGGAAAGACAACCTTTCTTCACCAGTGTCGTGCTGATTTGATCAATGCGGGTCGAAAACCGCAACGACTTCTCTATTTTAACTTCGAAGATGAGCGTCTTTTTGATCTTGATGCGTCTCAACTTCACCTTATCCCAGAAATTCATGAACGTCTCTTTTCTCAAGAAAATCAGGAACCAGTAACGCTTTTCCTTGATGAAATTCAGCTGGTTTCAGGATGGGAAGGATTTGTGCGTCGACTCTTAGACACTCCTGGTTATGAAATCTTTCTTTCTGGCTCTTCGGCCAAGTTGTTAAGTCGTGAAATTGCTACCTCCATGAGAGGGCGCGCTTGGGAAGTTGTGCTCTATCCTTTTAGTTTTGCTGAGTTTTTGACGTATCACAAATATGAGATTCCTTCGAAAGCAAGTCATCTGACTTTTAAAAAACAGCTCGCTCTTGATAACCAATTCGCTCGATTTCTTGAGTTGGGGAGTCTTCCTGAAGCGCAGCCTCTCACCGTACCAGAGCGGCAACAACTACTCCAGGGATATGTTGATGTGTTGTTATTACGTGATGTCGTTGAACGTCACAACATCGCCAATACCATACCTCTTCGCTGGATGGTGCGCAGGCTTTTAAGCAATCCTGCAGGGTTATTTTCTATCACTAAATTTGCCTCTGATCTCAAATCTCAAGGCATTATGACCAGTCGCGATACCTTGTATGAATTACTCGATCATCTCCAAGAAACTTTTCTTTTAGAGGCCATTAGTGTTGCCACGGACTCAGAAAAGCGTCGGCAAGTGAATCCTAGAAAGGTTTACCCCATCGATACAGGCTTTATCCCACTCTATGATCGCTCAAGTAAATCTAATGTAGGGCATGCTTTGGAAACAGCCGTTTTTATAGAACTTAAACGCCGGCATGCCTCCATTGCTTATGTCAGTAACCCTCAAGGAACAGAAGTCGACTTTCTTGCTCGTTATCCAGATGGTTCGGAAGATCTGATTCAAGTCTGTGCCTCGGTTGATTCGCCAGAAACATTAGCCCGCGAAGTCCGTGCTCTTCAAGAGGCAAACAACATGTACCCTCACGCCCGACAACTGATTCTTACTCTCGAATCGCGTTTGCCTTTTCCTTCCGTGCCTGAATCCATTCAAATTTTTCCTGCATGGCAGTGGATGTTGGGAGGGCATTCAGTTTCTGCTGCGCGACAACTGAAGTAAAGTAGATTCCTTTTTGGCTCTTGACAAATAGTATCATTATGATACTATAAAAATGTGCCTAGAAAAATACGTCGCCTCATTGCAGATTTAGAAAAAGTGGGTTTTGTCAATCGTGGAGGAAAGGGAAGTCATCGAAACTTCGTTCATCCTTGCGGTGCTAGAATCACTATTTCAGGAAAAGAGGGGGATGATGCAGCACATTATAAAGAGAAAAACGTAAAACAAGCTATTATGGAGGCAAACCAATGAAGAAGATTACCGCTAAAGATTATTTAAAAGTCATTGAGTGGAGTGATGAGGATAATTGTTTTATAGGGAGCGCCCCCCCACTCATTGGCCAATGCTGCGATGGAAAGACGGAGGCTGAAGTGATGAAGCAACTCCTAGTTATCGTCCAGGAATGGATTGATATTTATAATGAAGAGAGCAAACCGCTCCCTCATCCAAGAGGAGGAAAATATAGTGGAAAATTTATGTTACGAACAGGTGAAGAACTGCACCAGTTCTTGGCTATTTCTGCACTTCAAGCTGGGGACAGCCTTAATAATTTTATTGTAAAACGATTGCAACATTCTATTTCAAGATAATTTGTATGAAATATTCGAGTTAAAATAACTACGAACCACGAACTACAAACTACGAACTGATCTCAAAATTAATTATAGATTAATTTTGAGATCCCTTAAGATGAAACCTTCCATACAAAACCCTCCAACCTTTAGTCTCCAGTTTTCAGACTATTTTCGGCCTTTAGTGTTTATTCTCATTCTCCTTGCGTTGCTTCTTGGGGCTTTTATCCTGCAAGATACCCTTCCGGCCTTTTCTTTTTTTAGTCAATTGCATCTTTTGCTCGTGCCTGTTGTCTTTTGTTTTGGTGTGTTAGTCCTTCCTATTTCAAGTGCTTTCTTTTTTGCTTTAATAACAGCAGTTCTTCAAGGACTCATAGCGCAACCTTTTTTAGATGGGCATGTTGAAATTGGGCTAGGATGGTATATCTTATTCTTTATGATTTGGACTTTCCTTTTACAATGGCTAAGCGATATCACAGGAGGTGTGCGTTGGGAGCTTCATGCCATTGGGAGTGTTCTTTGTGCGGTAACATTACTTTGTGGGGAATTTATTATCCTTTCTGTCAAGCGAGGTAATTTTTCGCTGACAGAAACAACAACTCTTTTTCTTATTATTTCCTCAGGAGCTTCTTTTCTTGTGGCGCCGCTTTTTTACTATCTTGCGCAATTTCTTTTGCCTCCCGCTAGAACATCAACAACAAACTAATGAAATTACTGCAAACTGCGAGTCGTGAACTGAGAACTGGTCTTATTGGCAAAACCAATCCTGGGCACGCAATATCACGTCAGTTTGTAATTCTTGTTGGAGTTAGTATTGTTTTCTTTTTGATTTTAATTGCGCGGTTAGGGTATGTGCAGATTATCCGTGGGGATGCCTATAAGAAAAAAATCCGAGGGCGCTCGCAACTTACGGTACGACTTCCTGCGGTAAGAGGTGAAATCTGCGATCGCAATGGTGTTCCTCTCGTAGAAAACAGGGCAAGTCTTGAGGTCGATTTTTACCTTCCTGATATTGTCAAAGCCTTCAAAGATAAGGAGGGTTTTATTCCAACGATTAAATACCGTGGGCTTGATCATGGGATGCCTGTTAATAAAGAAGAGGCTGATATTGTTAAGATCATCAACAGTTCAATTATTCCACGTCTTGAAAAGCTCGGTCTTGCCGGTAATTACAATACGCGTAAGCTCCAACTTCAGTACCGAAATAATAAGGAAGTACCATATTCTTATCGACAGGATCTCGACTTTGAAACCATCGCACGTTTTAGTGAGAATAACTTGGATCTTCCTGGTGTAACCATCACATTAAAGCCAGTGCGCCATTACGTCTATGGAGCGCTGGCATCGCATCTTTTTGGTTATGTGGGATGGCCTCAGGAAGTCGATGCGAAGGAAGTGAGTCAGTTTAATTTTTATGAACCTGATATTATTGGTAAGGCAGAGATTGAATTGGCCTATGATGATTTTTTAAGGGGTACACCTGGGACTCGAATTTTACAGCGTAATGCTCATGGAAATATCGAAGATGATGAGCAGCAAATTGACCCGAAGCAAGGAGCGAACGTTTTTTTAACTATTGATGCCCGTATTCAATATATCGTTGAACAGGCTTTGCGCGTGGTAGGGAGAGGGGCAGCTGTGGTCGTTGATCCCAATAATGGTGATATTTTGGCCATGGCTTCAGTTCCTTCTTTTGATCCCAATCAATTTATTCCTGCGATTTCAAAAAGTGATTGGGAGCGTTTGATTCATGATGATACTGATCCTTTGACCAACCGTGCTTTAGGGTCCTATGCTCCCGGCTCCATTTTTAAACTCTGTACTTCGCTTGCAGGCTGTCGTGCAGGGATTGATAAGAATGAGTATACCTGTACGGGAGGTGTTCAGTATGGTGACAAATTCATGAAATGTTGGGTCCTCACCGCAACGCCTCCTCAAGCGCCTCATGGACGACTTACCTTAAGCGATGCGATTAAGAAATCATGTAACGCCTTTTTTTATCAATATGGAAATGCCGCTGGTATCGATCAAATTGATGCCGTTGGAACGATGCTTGGATTAGGCCAGAAGACAGGTCTTCCTTTGAATAATGAAGCTGCAGGCGTTCTTCCAGGGCCTGCATGGTTAGCCGCTAATGCTCCGCGAGAGCGCTGGAGTGCGGGTTATACGGCTAATGTTTCTATTGGTCAGGGATTTGTTCTCGCGACCCCTGTTCAGATGGCAATGATAGGAGCTACCGTTGCTAATGGAGGAATCTGTTATGAACCACGTCTTGTAGAAAAGGTGGTGGCGCAAGATGGGACCGTTTTAAAAGAAGAACCGTTACAAATCCGTACGGATATTATTAAAGAGGGTGGAATTACTCCCGAGCAGATTCAAAAAATTCGTCTTGGAATGTGGAAGGTTGTTAATGAAGAGGGAGGCACGGCTCGTAAAGCGCGGTTAAAAAAATATATTGTGGCAGGAAAAACAGGAACGGCTCAATTTTGGCGTGGACGTAATAAGGATAATCATACGTGGTTCCTCTGCTTTGCTCCTTATGATCATCCCAAGTATGCTATTTGTGTTCTTGTTCAAGGAGCCAAATCAGGAGGAGCCGTTGCAGCGCCTGTAGGAGCGAAAATTTTGGAAGAAATTTTTGCTATGGAAGAGGGAAAAGAAGTGAAACTTGCGCCTCTAACTCCTGCTCTTGGCAATTTTCGTCCCATTGCGAGTATTGACTTTAACAGCTCCAATCCTTCTAGCTATGGCGTTGATCAAAGTTCGGGAGATGCTCCTATCGAAGCAACATCTGCTCATAGTTCGGCCTCTAAGGAAAATCGTGCTACCCCTGATATTAGTGAAGAAGCCGATGCTCAAGGTCGTGTAAGAAATAAACCACGCGAGCAAGGAGGGCTGCAAAAATTATTTAAATTCTTAGGAGGGGGGCGTTCCGCTACACCTAAAGTAGGAAGGTAAGTTCTATTTTACTGTGATAGAAGGGATTGAGTCTAATATTTCATCTTCTGCCTCCAATCTTTTATTTAAGCCGTTACATTATCAAGAAGATGAGTTATGCTTAAAAACTGAAAAAATTTTAGATTTTTTCTAGATATGGTAGAATCTTTTACTGGAGCGACTTCTAAAACAAAAAACTAGCGGTGAATAAAATTCTGCTTCACTTTTTACCCTGTTCACGAAGTGACCAAAAATCAACTTAAACTTAAACTTTCAACTTAAACTACTATTCGGCTAGTTAGTCGAATAGTTCCCCCCCCCCAGCAATATTTTTAACCATTTAACCATTTCTCATTTTGAACGTCATTAACACTGTAAAACGTATCTTAGGAGTCGCTAAAAACGGCCCTGAAATTAAACTCATCATCAGCTCAGAAAAACTCGAAAAGCGTGTTGCTCTTTTAGAAGATAGTTATCTCGAAGAATATTCCATTGAGCGTGATAGCGAACGTAATATTGTCAGCGGTATTTTCAAAGGAAAAGTCCGTAATATTGAGCATGGATTGAAGGCAATGTTTGTCGATATTGGCTTTGAAAAAAATGCCTTTCTCCATTTCTGGGATGCCATGCCAGCAGCGCTCGACCATAGTGTTGAAGCGGTACAACGAGGAGGACATCGTGCGGCGCCTAAGAAAAAAATTAGTGCTAAAGATATTCCTTCGATTTATCCCGTAGGATCAGAAGTTATCGTACAGGTGACTAAAGGTCCTATTGGCAATAAAGGGCCACGAGTTACTAGCAACATCAGTATGGCAGGTCGTTATATGGTGTTGATGCCGTTTAATGATCAATGTGGTGTTTCACGTAAAATAGAAGACCCCAAAGAACGTGCTCGCTTACGTAAGATTCTCACCGAACTTTCGCTTCCGGAAGGAATGGGAGTGATTATTCGTACAGCAGGCGAGGGGCAACGTGCTCGTTTCTTTGTGCGTGATTTAAATATTTTGCTTGATCAATGGAATCAGATTGAAACGGCTATGAAAGAAAAACCGGCTGCAAGCACCCTCATGCTAGAGCCTGATCTGATTGCTCGCACGGTGCGTGATTTACTGACAGAAAATATCACTGCAGTTTATATTGATGATCTCAAAGAAGCTGAGCGAATGAAGGATTTAGTAGAACCAATTTCCAAGCGTGCTCGTAAATTGATTCATCATTATAATGGGCCTAAACCAATTTTTGATCATTTTGGAGTCCAGCAACAGATTGATCATGCCTTTTTACGCCAAGTTTGGCTTCCTTGTGGAGGGTACATAGTCATCGATGAAACCGAAGCGATGATTACCGTCGATGTGAATACCGGTCGCAATAAAGGGAACAAAGATATGGAAAAAACCCTTTTGCAGACCAATCTCGAGGCTGCTGATGAAATTGCAAGGCAACTTCGTCTTCGTAATATTGGAGGGTTGATTGTGGCTGATTTTATCGATATGAAGAGTCGCAAAGACCAACAAGCCGTCTATCAGCGTATGCGTGATCGGCTCAAACGTGATAAAGCACGCACGCACATTCTTCCCATCTCATCTCTTGGTCTTATGGAGATGACGCGTCAACGTGCTCAGGAAAGTCTTGCAAGTTCTCATTACACTCATTGCACCTATTGCAGTGGAAAAGGAGTAATTAAGAGCGTAATGACCATGAGCGTTGAACTTCAACGTCTCCTTCACACCCTCATGAAACGTCACCAGGATGAGGTCCATGAATTTAAAGTGACGGTGCATCCAGAGCTATTACAGCGCTTGCGAAACGAAGATGATGAGCTGTTAGCTGACATTCAACGTCGCTATGCTGCGACCTTGAGCTTCCGATCGGATCCAACCCTTCATGTCGAAAAATTCATTATTCAGAATGCGCTAACGAATCAAGAATTGGTTGGGTAGTAATTATTCGACCAGCTAGAAGGCTGAATAATTACTAAATCTCTATTGTTAAAAATTTATTTTATGATAGATATTTCTATCATGAAAACTGCCACCGTAGCCGATTTGCGCAATAGCTTTCGTCATATCTCTGCTTGGATTGATGATGGACAAACCGTTAACATCACACGGCATGGTCGTGCCTTTGCTCAACTTTCTCCTATAGCGTCTCATCCTAAAAAACTATTTAAGATGCCTGACTTTGCTGCACAAGCAAAAAAAATATGGGGAGATCATCGAGTGCTTACTGCTAAAGAGGTTTGTGAGATGAGAGAGTTTGAGCTTGAAGGAGAAGAAGGATGAATTATTTTGCTGATACTTAGAACAATGGATGTTCTCCATGTTGCTACAGCACTTCATCTTGGCATTCAGAAATTTTTAAGTTTCGATAAGAACCAGGTATTACTTGCTAGAAAAGAAGGATTACAAGTACCAGGTGATCATTAGGTAGATAATGTGAGAAGTCAGCGTCCAATTCCTTCCCCATTTGTTTTTCTCGCTCCCCCCTTTCATGAACAAAATTAAAGTATTACCATTGGTGTGTAAACATTTGTTAAACCTAAAAACAGGATTAGAGAATGGCGATCTTCCGCAATATACTTGGCCTCAAAAAGTTTTTTCCAAAGCCTCACGTACCGTGAAGGTATGCCACGCCCTCGTAAAAATCTTTTTGAGACCAAGTCCTTACGAAATCTCATCCACTTCTAATCCCGTTTTTAGGTTAAACCCATCTATAGAATGTGTTCCAACGCATTATCAGAGCGATCTTTTAAATCTCAATCAGCGTATAGATCAACCTTCAGCCTTTAGCCTTCAGCCAGCAGCCTCTATTCGGGCTGTTGGCCGAATAGTTACGTCAGTGTTAGTTTTATTATTCCTTTCTCTGTTCAGTATTCATGCTCTTGGAGCGCAAGTTGATGGATCTGGGTCTTTTTCTGCTCATGCGAGTACTCCTAGTGAAAATAGCGATACTTGCGTAGATCTATCCTTCGTCACAGTTGGTCATCCTAATAACAAAGCAGATGTGAGCACCGGATATGGGGCTGTTCCTTATGTTTTTAGCATTGGTACCTATGATGTTACCGCTCTGCAATATTGTGCTTTTCTCAATGCAGTAGCAAGGCATAGCGATCCCTATGGTCTTTATCATCGAGGGATGAGTTTTGACTCGGAAGTTGCTGTCATTAAGTGTTTAGGCGAGGAAGTAAATCACAACTATGTTCCTATCCAAGGTAGGGAAGAGTTACCTATAACTTTTGTGACACTCTATGCGGCTGCACGTTTTTGTAATTGGCTTCATAATGGTCAACCTATAGGAGAAGAAGGAGATGGAACTACGGAAACAGGAGCCTATACGTTAAACGGAACATTGAATGGCGTTCTTGTTCGTAATGAGGATGCTAACTATTTTATTCCTAATGAAAACGAATGGTACAAAGCGGCTTACTATGATGCAGAAGGTAAAAGCTATTATGCTTTTCCAAATCGGAGCAGTTGGTCGCCCAAAAATAACCATAATCTTATTACCCCTTATAATAACGAAGCTAATTATGCTGGGTTTGATGGAGGTGAAGAGGATATGCAGCACCTTACTCCTGTTGGATTCTTCTCAACCACAATGAGTCCCTATGGAGCCTTTGATATGGGAGGTAATGTTGCTCAGTGGACAGAGACAAATAAGGGGTCAGAAGTTGAACCTTTGTTTACTATTAGAGGTGGTTCTTGGAAGAGTTGCTCTACTTGGGGAGGAGGGACTAACGATCTTGAGAAAACAGTCGCTTCTCATGCTGATCCTCAACAAGCTAAAAATACTATTGGATTTCGTGTTGCTAAAGCAGGTGCCAGTGAAACTTCCTCCCGGGTTTTGAGTGCCATCCCCGATACTGGATGGTTAACACCTGCAGAAATGCGCTATACAGGATTAGTTGCAACAGGAATTGCTCTAAGCGCAGGGATAGGCGCAGCTCTAATAACTACGGAGACAGCAGCAGCACGAGCAATAGCAGGAGAGCGGTTTATTTCGCATCAGCATCCACCATTATTAGCAGAACATTTCCGTAGAGAAGAACTTAACGCTGTATCTTGTATTCCAAATCGATCGCCTTTTCAAGATGAAGTATCTGTTCATGGGCAGAATCAAGATGCTTTAGAACCTTCTTTAAATTGCTTTGATTTAGCTCAAGCCCACCAAAAAAAAATCCAAACATCTATTGAGGATTTAAGATCATTAGATGCAAATATTAGAGGACATTCTGAACATATTACACAACATACTTATCAAGGCCTAAGTCATCTTGGGAATATTGTTGCGCATACTACAGCAGCTCCTTTAACATGGAGATTACTCGATCAGTTAACCGTTGCGTTTGGTAATACTTTTGGGACATATCTTGTTACGACTATCTTGAATACTCCTCCGCCTCATTGGCATGATATGGTAATTACTGCAGGACATGCTGTTGCTGGAATCACTGCTGCTGCTACTGCTGGTGATATGGTACGTTTTCTTTCTGGGAATATTCCTTCTGAATTTGGCAGTATGAAAACTTCTTTTGCTGAAGCTTCTCATGCTAGAAATCAGTTGTTAGAAGCTAGGCAAGAGGAGAAAAAGCTTATAGAACAACTTCAGCAAGCTAAAGCAGCTCAAACAACTTTTTATCAAGAGTTTGTATCTCGTAAATTAATAGAAGATTCAAACTCATTAGAAATTAAATGCCTAAGACTCGATGCCCTTGCGCATCTTCTCGTTGAATGTCCTGCTCTTAATAAAAAAGAATATGACACAATGCTTCAAAATTTTATAGAAGCAGCGGAACATGTTTATACGAAAGAAATAATCGATGTGACTTTTCCTCAAGAAGAACGTGAGGCAATGAGAGAGAAATGTATTCCTTGGACATATGCAGATGTTGACACCGTGATTGCCAGAGCGGGCCGAGTATGGGACCTTTATCATGATGATTTTCAGGAGAATTCTTCTACAATTAATGTTGAAAAGTTACGTGAAGCTATTGTGCAAGATGCAAGAGATCAACTGGAAAGAGCTCAAAGAAATTATGATAACTTAAATTCTCTGGAAACTCCTTTCCAAGAAGCCCGTCTTCAAACAGAAAAATGCTTGCTTCATGGCTCTATGGCTTTAGGGCCCACCGTCTTTTTAACTGCCCTTTCTTACGGTACCATGGCCTTAACGGGACCTCATCTTGCTATGGCACTTGCTGTCCTTAGTTCCTTTAAAAGTGATTCGGTGGTAGCCTATATGCATGCCCTAGCTAAAGCTGGGATGAGAGGAGTTTATTATAATACACTTCCTGATGCTACTAGAACTCAGATTAATGATGTTGGCGATAGACTATCTATTCTTCCTCTGCAAGAAATCAATGCTAGCGAAGAGATTACCTTAACTCCTGAAAACAGCGCGCCCTCCAAGAGAGGCATGTATTCTAAAAGCAACAGGCGTATTTCAATGTACTTACAGAGTGATGATCCGTACAATCCAGAACAGCACACAAAATTTCATTTTGAAAAAGCAAGTGCTGCTGCTGCTGGAGTTTCTGAGGCTATTGCACGATGGTATGAGATTAAGGCTGCAAAAGTTCGGTTAGAAGATGCAACGTGTGGACTGGAGGCTGTTACAGCTTTGAAGTCACAGGAAGAAGGAATAGTCACAAAAGAACACAAAGAAACATAAAGAACGTCCAGAAAAGTAACGAGTGGCGAGTAACGAGTAACGAGTCCAGAGTCAAAAATTTCTACAGTTAGTTTTATCCAAAAAGTAGTCACTTAGAAAGGCCTTAAGGCCTATCATAAACAATTGCTATGGAAAATAAGTCCTGTCAAAATAAGAGGTACGAAGAACTGGTTTTATTGTGATCTTGAATACTCTTTACCCGTTACTTTTCTGGACGTTCTTTGTGTGCCGCTTTAGCGGTTTTGTGATCTTTGTGGTGAATTTCTTCCTGCTTAGACTACGTTGGTAGTTACATTCTTTTAGATATTTATTTGCGTAACTTGGATTTCTTTTTAGGCAAGTTGATCTGGAAGTTTCTTCCAAAAGACTATTCCTCCCGCAATAAGAGGAGAGGCAATGAGGATGAGTCCAATAGGTAGTAGACTCTCACTATGGAGGCAGCCAACGCCAATGGAGGCGATAGTTCCTAAGAGCATTTGGAAAAAACTGAGAAGGGCCGAAGCACTACCTGCCTTTTTAGTAAAGGGGGCCATGGCAAGTACAGCAGCATTGGGTGAGACAAGCCCAATCGAGAGAAGAAGAGGAAATAAAAGAGAAAGTACCATGGTGAGTGTGATCCACTGATTCCAAATAAGAACAAGAAAGAGGAATGAAATCATTCCTTGAGCACAGAGGGCTCCCTTTAAGATTTGAAGACTCTTAAAATGTCGTAGTAAGACGATATTCATTTGGCTTGCTCCAATAAATCCTGCGGCTAATAAGGTAAAAATCCAACTATAGGTTGTAGCATCCACCTTAAAGAAGTTAAAAAAGAGAGCAGGCGATGCGGCAATGTAGGAAAAAAGAGCGGCAAAAGAAATAGCTCCTGCAAGAGAATAGACAGCAAACTGAGGTGTCATAAAAACACTGACATAATCGCGAGTAATGGGTATTGGGCTTAGGTGAACCGTCTGATCGGGAAGATGGCTTTCTGGAAGGATAAAGGCTGCAGCGGCTAAGATAAGTAAGGCGATGATGATTAAGAGAGCGAAAAGGGCCTGCCAACCAATGTGAATAGCCACAATGCTGCCGACCATGGGGGCTAAGAGGGGCGAAGCTCCCACCACTAAGATAATCAGAGAAAAAACTTTGGAACTCTCTTCGGTGGTAAAAAGATCACGAACGATTGCAATGGAAGCTACACTAGCAACACAGCCACCTGCCCCCGCTAAGAAACGCCAAAAGATAAGTGTTTCAAGATTTTTGCTCAGCATACACCCTACAGAGGCTAAAACATAAAAGAGAAGGCCGGCGTAGAGTGGTTTTTTGCGACCAAAACGATCCAGAAGAGGACCATAAAAAAGCTGCCCAAAGGCCAATCCTGTAAAGTAACTTGAAAGGGAGAGAGCTAAATCTCCCGTGGTTGTATGAAGATCCCGAGCGATTTGAGGGAACGCTGGCAAATACATATCGATGGAGAAAGGGCTCAATGCTGTTAAGAGCCCTAAGGTGAAGATAATCCATGATTTGGCATTGCCATTCAGTCCTCGCTGCGTAGCGGCTAAAGTAAATTTTTTTGTTTGTTTTATCATGATCTATTCAATTCTTCATAATTAGCCCTGACTTCGAAAAATAAGCATCTTAAAAAGTGTTCACTTTTGGAGATCTCTTAGGTAGGAATAAGAATAAATGCCTGTACGATGGCCATCATTCCACTGGAATTGGAGGGCATATCCTCCGACGAATTCATACGATTTGAGAAGAAAACTTTCTGGGGTTAATGTTTTTCTAATGAGTGATGTTTGGCCCATCACATCAGGCTCGCCGGCGCAGGTGGCGCAAGGACAGGCTATTCGCAGTGAACTTAAGGGAAGATACTGCTCTTCGCCATCGTTCCAAGAAATAGCTAGTTCGTTACCCATGACAGCAACACTTTGAGGGGAGAGAGGGAGAGGAAATGGAGGCATAAAAAGTAGGCACAAAAAAACGCAAAGAAAAGAGGGCTTTTCTTTGCGTTTTTTAAACTAATGAAAGTTCTTATTTTTTAAAGAGCAAAGGAACAATCAAGATGGCAACAATGTTGACAACTTTGATCATTGGGTTAATGGCTGGTCCTGCAGTGTCTTTATACGGATCACCAACAGTATCGCCTGTTACCGCAGCAGCATGAGCAGCAGAACCTTTGCCACCATGTTGTCCTTCTTCAATATATTTCTTAGCATTATCCCATGCTCCACCGCTGGAGGTCATCGAGATCGCAAGGAAGAGGCCGGTCACAATGGTTCCAACAAGTACTCCGCCGAGGGCAACTGGGCCAAGCCATGGAATGAAGGCTACAGCAATGACGGTAGCAATCGGAAGAAGTGCTGGGATAATCATCTCACGTAATGCCGCCTTGGTAACAATATCAACACAGGTTCCGTATTCAGGAGTATCATGGCCTGTGAGAATACCAGGATGGAGTTGGAGTTGGCGGCGAACTTCAAGAACGACGGCGCCGGCAGCTTTACCAACAGCATCGATACTGAAAGCAGAGAAAACAAAAGGAAGTAGTCCTCCAATGAGAAGTCCTGCAATAACGCGAGGATCGGAGAGGGAGAAGCTAAGGGCAGCTTCTGATCCCATATGAACTTTGAGTTCTTCAACGTAGGAACCAAAGAGTACTAAGGCGGCTAGACCAGCAGAAGCAATAGCATATCCTTTGGTAACGGCCTTCATGGTGTTTCCAACAGCATCGAGTTCGTCAGTGATTTCACGAGCAGATTTAGGAGATTCGCTCATAACGGCAATACCACCAGCATTGTCCGTGATAGGTCCAAAGGCATCGAGGGAAATGATGATGCCTGAGAGGGAGAGCATACTCATCACTGCGACCGCGACACCATAGAGACCAGCGAGGTGAAAGCTTCCTAAGATAGCAGCAATAATAAAAATAGCGGGGAGTACCGTGGCATGATTACCAACAGCAATACCGGCAATAATATTGGTGCCATGACCTGTTTCCGAAGCACGAGCAATACGACGTACTGGTTCATATTGTGTCGAAGTAAAGTAATTCGTGATGAGAACAATAATGGCAGTCATTGCAAGACCGATGAGTGCAGAGAAATAGAGTCCATGAGCAGTGATGGTGATTCCTTCTGTTTCCACAGGAGTTGGGAAGAGAGCTTTTGTTGCTGGGTAGAAAAGAACAGCCGAGAAAATAGCGCTTAAAACAACAGCGGTAATGAGAGATGCACCTGGCTTTTGCTTGGAGCTATTGACGAAGAAAATACCAAGGATTGAGCCTATCACCGAGATGCCTCCGAGGACAAAAGGATAGATGATCGCGGCAGGGTTTGATCTCATCATAAGGAAACCTACAAGAATGGCACCAATAAGGCTGACAGCATACGTTTCAAAAACGTCAGCAGCCATACCTGCACAATCACCAACGTTATCGCCAACATTGTCAGCAATAGTTGCAGGATTGCGAGGATCATCTTCCTCGAGGTTTTGTTCGATTTTTCCAACAAGATCGGCACCCACATCGGCAGCCTTTGTGTAGATACCACCGCCGAGACGTGCAAAAACACTAATCAAACTAGCACCTAATGCTAATCCAATAAGACTATTAACAGCCTCTGCTTCACCAAGGAGGTGACGAGCACCTGCAAAGAATCCACCGACTGAAAGAAGTGCTAATCCTACGACAAGAAGGCCAGTAACAGCACCACCACTAAAAGCCATGCGCATAGCGGCATGACGTGTTAATAAGGCTCCAGCAGCTGTACGAAGATTATCAACCACTGCTACACGCATTCCGACATAACCGGCGGCAAGAGAACAGGAGGCGCCGATAACAAACCCTGCCGATAGCGCCTGCCCTTTAAAATAAAGGAGTGCTCCAAGGATAATAATGGCAATCAAGGCAACAGCAGTGATTTGACGGTTAAGATAAGCCTTGGCTCCTTCTTGAATTGCGGCTGCAATTGTAATCATCTTGGGTGTTCCCGAAGATGCTTTAAGGACAGAGCGAATGAGGATGAGTGCGACAAAAATGCCAAGCACTCCACAGGCTATGGCAAAGATGATACCATTTTGGAAGAGTTGAATAGGGTTGAACATAGAGAGATGTTGTTGAAGTTGCTGTGCGGCTAGTTGTAGGGGTGAAGGGTTAAAAGGAGGAGATGGATTGCTTCGTAAATAAATTATAGGTGAAAGGTTCGAGAGTCTAAAAGATTATTGCTTCTACATCAACCATAAAACGTAATCGTTCCGCCTCTGCCAGGGCTAATTCACCGAAATGCATAAACAGGGATGGAAAGGATGGAAGGGATAAATACAGAGAGAAGCTGATTAATGAAAAAAGTTTTTGTGAAGTGCTTTGCCAATATCTATTATTTATTAAATTTCAACCTATTATCCCATTGGGAAAATTAGCCCTGCGCCCCTGCGGAGGAAGGATCTTTACTATGATAGTCTTTAGCCTTCAGTCTTTAGCCTGTAGTTTAGATCCCCTCCTCCGGAGGAAGATCTGAACGCCTGCTGCGAACAATGTTAATCCCAGGCATCCTTGGGCAAAGAGATCGCCATGGCGTGTATAGAAAGTAACTTGGGGATGAAGAGGAACATGACATTGTGTGGATAAGATTCCTTCAATAAAAGTACTGCCATTAGGAGCTTGAAGCGTTTCAGTAATGCGTCCCCAAGGATTGATCAAACAGGTAACACCAGTGTTGGCAACACGAAGCATTGGAAGCTTCGTCTCAGCGCAACGGAGCTGAGCATTGGCAACATGCTGCTGTGAGGCTGTAGAATGACCAAACCAACCATCATTGGTTAGGGTAACTAGGAGCTGTGCTCCAAGAAGAGCAAAGCGTCGTACAAGATCTCCAAGGGTGTCTTCAAAACAGAGTAATGGAGCAATCTCAATCGGTTTTGTGGAGAGTTTTAAGAGTTTTGGTCCGGGACCAGCATCAAAATCACCTAGAATACGATTTCCTATAATCCATTGAAAGAGGGGGAATCCTTTTCGAAAAGGAATATATTCTCCAAAAGGAACCAAGTGAGTCTTGGCATAGAACTGAAATTGCGAAGCTCCCTCGGTGAGCAAAATAGCAGCGTTATAATCTTTGGGTGGTTTTTCTTCATAATGAAGTGATCCGATAAGAAAATCAGAAGAGCTTTTTTTTGCTAATTCTTCTACTTGTGTGAAAATTACCTTGTCTTGGAGAAGAGGCCGTGGAGTTGCTGCTTCTGGCCATAGGATGAGATCAGGATGAGATTTCTCAGATGCCAACGCCATTTCGGTGAGATGCACATAAGTTCTCATAATGGAGGCTTCAAAAGCAGGATCCCATTTATGATTTTGAGGAATGTTTCCTTGGATCGCAGCAATAGAGAGTGATTCTCTCGGTGTTGCAGGAGCAAGAAGTTCGCGCATTCCATATCCCATCACCATAACAATTAGCAAGAGGGTGAGGGTGAGATCAAAATGAGGACGTTTGGAAAGAACTCTAACAGAGATAGGACGAGCATTTTTCGCAAGATGAATTTCTTGATAAAATCTTTTGATGCTTGTCACTGCAATCGTTCCGGTTAGAACCCCAAGGAAGGAGAGTCCACCAACACCCGTAATATCAGTAATTTGAAGAACCGGAAGATTATGGCGAAAGGCTACACCAAAAGAATTCCAGCCGAAGCCAGTAAAGAGTACACCTCGTAACCATTCTAAACCTGTCCACGCAGATGCGGAGAGGATAGCAACGCAAAGATTTTTCAAGGAAGAGAGCCAGGGAAGAGGCATATTCGTGCATTTACTTTCTCCTAAAGGGCGAACAACCATGACAACAAAGAGCGACCATAATCCTCCATAACAAGCCAGGGCAAACGGAAGTGTAACAAGCCCCTCCCAGGCTACGTTAACAAGCCATGCTAGCGTCAAAAGAAAGAAAAATAAAGTGGCCACAAAGCCCAGAAGAAAAGCATATCCAATACGCTTGGTTACTGAAGTAGGAAGCGGTAAAAATAAAAGCGCCCATGTAAGAGGGGTAAAGGCAATCCAAGGCATCCAAGAGAGCCAAGAAATTTCATAAGGGGGAAAGCCAAGGCTCATAGTGGCTCCGGTAAAGAGAGCCAAGAGAACTGCCCACATGGTCATCTGGGTAGTGAGAGTTTGAGATGCTTGGTTCGTAGTTTGTTGTGGCGGGGGTATACAACACTCGGGATCGCCGTTCAGATTTCTCTGCTGGGAAGAAGGGATTTGAACAAAATGACCAGATTGTTCGGAGGGAGCATGATTCAATTGCATAATTTATTAAGGAGAATTTTGACTGGATGCCACTGGTGAGTAGTTATTCAGTTGTCGCAGCACGGTGACGGAAGTAAAAATTCAACGTGGAAGAATGGTTGTATCGATAGTGACGGAACAAGGTTCTTCGATGACTAACCCTACAGGATATTCAATAGGCTTCAGGTCCTCAATAAGACGAAGTGTTACCAACAGCATTGGTTTGGAAAATTTCGTCGTCATTGTGGTCTTTGTCGTAGAGACTACTTTTGCAGAGAATGGTGTTGTTGAGGATGCTCTGCTTTTCTCAAACGTGATACGAGCAATCTGACCAGGATGTACTTTTTTCGCGAGACCCATTGGAAAGAGGGCTTCGATCGTGCCCGAAGAATTTATCACGGTAGCATGAGTGGTTGAAAAAACACCGCGAGAATAATTCCAAACGGTCAGGCCTGAGCCTAGGCATCCTAATATGACAATGATGAGAACAAGTCGTGAGCCATTGTGTTTTGGAGATAGATTTTTTTTCACAGAGATTTGATAAAAAGAAAAAATAGCCATAAAACCGTACAAAGGGCAGGGTTTTATTTTTGCACGCTTTGTATTTTATTATTTCTTCATTTTCTCTTTTCCTATGATCGGAAAGTTCTGACTTAAGGCAGTCAGCTCTTCCAGCGTTAACCCGCTGGAGATCACAAAGAGACCATCGCTCGCAGGCTTATCAACAAGGACATCGGTGACATGACGTCCGTTGACTATCACCGTCAATAAAGTCCCTTGTTTCTCCATAGAGAATCGATGGAGTGCATTTACTCCATGAGTATTAAGACGAAAATAAGAGCCTCCTTGATTGCCCCCTTCGTAAGGGACGACAAAGGGGTATGCAGCAACAACGTCATGTTCTGTTAGGAGAGGCATCGTTTGAATATATCCTTTTTGTTGAGTATTAAGGGGTGTCATGGGAATAGAAACAGAAGGGTCACCTTGCTCTGATCCCTCTGCATAGACACGTAAGGTGAAAGGAGGTTTTCTTTTTGTTGCTGCACCATGAGAAAAGGAAACCCAGGCAAAGAAAATACTTAATATTAAAAGAACAGTTATTTTTGAAGGCATGAGAAAAGCTACTCTAAGAAATAGAATTTGCAATATTAGCAACTACCAACGTACCGTTGATAAAAAGGAAGTTTTATTGCCAACGTGATGTCAAAAAATAAACTCGTTACCTTTTACTGGTTACTCTTTACTTGTCTGTACTTAAGTCATGTATCAAATAAAAATAAAAATTCATTTTCAAAATTGGTTCACTTGCGGACAAACTTTATCTACCAAAGTAACTATATTGGCAGTTATTGTTCTCGTCATGAGTATTTCTCAATTAGCAGTTGCAGAGCAGGTCGATACCATTTCGCAGAACGAGGTTAATGCTATTTCGCTTACAGGACCTAGCGCAGAGAGTCCTTTTTTTGTTGAACGAGAAGAGGCCAGGCAAGCTCTTGCTCAAGCGGCCACGAACAGCACCAGCATGAATCCTCCTCTTCCTCCTCGTCCTTCTGTAAAAAAGCAGGTGGGACAATTTTTTCACAGTTTTGTGAAATCGATTAAAGTAGGTAATAAGAAAAAACTTCCTCCTATGGAACTGCTCTTAGAGCCATCTGTTTTTTCTGTTGCGGATGTTTCTGAACTCAATGTGACGTTCAAAATCACGAACAATAAAAAAGAAATTATCTTAATGGAGTTTCCAACAAACCAACGGTTTGAAATTTTAATTAAAGAACCAAGTGGGCGTGTCATTTATCGCTGGTCAGAAGATCGTTCCTTTGACGCTATGCTCGGATTGGTCACCATTGATCCTGAGGAAAGTGTTGTCTATACCGAAAAAATTCCAATCACCATGATGAAGGACGGGACGACCTATAGCATTGAAGTGACATTATTAGGGCAACAAGGGTATTGTATAACTCAGAAAATTACGCCGCACGCGAGAGAACATCTTGATAGTGCAGAAAGTGATCGAGAGTATCTTCATGCAATTTCTGAGAAAAAAGAAACGTTTCTTTAGAGCAGATTAAACCTAGAAACGGAAATAGAGACTGGCGATCTTTCGCAATATACTTGGTCTCAAAAAGTTTTTCCCAAAGTCTCACGTACCGTTAAGGTATGCCGAAACTTTTTGAAAACCATTTTGAAATCAAGTCTTTGCAAAATTTAACTCAGTTCTATTCCCGTTTCTAGGTTAAAAAAATATGCAAGTTATAGAGGAAAAATGTTGCCAAAAAGCCTCTTCAGTAATACTCCTTTTCACAGTTCATATATTTCATACCTATTTGCTGCGACTTGTAAAAGATTCGATGAATGCTATGATGGACTTGAATTTTAACTTGAGCTGTATGAAGACATACTGCCCAAGTTAAAATTCTTTATCCATCTAACCTCATTGAGTTCAAATTATCTTTAGCAACGATGAGTATAAAATATCAGGGCTAGCTCTCAACTTAATCACCATGTCTGAAAAAACTATTGAAGAAAAAGTACGCGATATCATTGTCGAACAACTCGGCGTGACCGCAGAACAAGCCACCCTTAATGCCTCCTTCATCGAAGACCTTGGCGCTGACTCACTCGATACAGTTGAGCTCGTCATGGCTTTTGAAGAAGAGTTTGGCGTCGAAGTTCCTGATGAGGATGCTGAAAAGCTCCAAAAAGTAGGCGATGTTGTAAAATACATCGAAGAACGTAGCAAATAAGAGCTTTGTTGCTCAGTGACAGCCTGAGTTTCTTAATTTCTAATTCTTAGAAATTGTAGATTAACTCTTGGTGGCATCTACAGCATACTTCTTAGCTTGCCGATTTCTTTTTAAAATGCCGCCCAATTAATCTTGGGTGGCATTTTTATTTTGCTAATAGAGTTCATGAGCTAGCACGCTGAGACAGTAAAGAGCAGCTGTTTCCGTGCGTAGAATAATCGGACCAAGGTGGGTGCCTTGATAACCAACACTCTTTGCCATGGCGTCTTCTATTGGAGTGAAATCTCCTTCAGGACCGATCATCACCGTGATATGAGAAGGAATTTGGTCTTGAAGAGTAATTGTTTTTGCTAAAATCTCCTTGATGGATTGGGTGTCTCCTTGCAGTGAAGCAATAAGAAGCAAATGATTTTTATCGGTAGCCGCAAAAAAATCGTCAAGCTTGCAAGGTGTTTCGACATGAGGAAGCCAATTTTGTCCTGATTGTTTGCAAGCCTCTAAAGCAATGCTCTGCCAACGATCACGTTTGTGTTCTGCATCAACTTTGCCATCATAACGAACCACGGTGCGTTCAGAAAGCAATGGAATAATACGAGATGCTCGCAGCTCCACAGCTTTTTGGATGATGAGGTCCATATTTTTAGCCTTAGGAATAGCCTGGGCTAGTGTTATTTGGCATTGAGGTGGAGGAGTGTTTCGGGGTGCTCCGATTTTTAACGAGACGTGCCCTCCTTTGCTCTTAGTCAAGTCTTGAAGGATTGCAGAAGCTTCGCAACCACGCCCATCAAAAAGTAGAACCTCATCACCAATCTTGAGGCGCAATACATGTGTGCAGTGATGCGTATCAGACGCATTCAACTGAGGAGTGGTATTGAGCCATTGTTCTGGTGGAAGATAAAAACGATGAGAAGACATGTTTAGAGTTCGAAAGTGAACTGATTTTGAAAATGGATTTTTATTTTTGCTTGATACCTGGTTTTACAACAGACAAGTAACGAGTAAAGAGTAAAGGGTAACGAGTTTATTGAGTTGCCTTGTAACTGCCAACGTTAAGTTAAAAAAATCACGCCTGCACGACGTCGCGCATGACGCTTTCCGGGAAGATTGATCTTGGCGGGCCCTTGGAGATTTAAGAGAGAAGCGACACGTTCTACTTCAGCAAAACTGACATCACAAAAACCATGGTGTTTCAACCAAGCGTGCAGAACCCTGCGGCGTAGGGCTAGAGGCATCTCTTGAAGAGTACGTGTGAAAAGTTTTTCTTCCTGTGCAAAAGGAGCTGCTAACGATTCGAGATACGCATCTTCAGCTCCAAGAATGGTTGCGGTGCGAGTAATAGCATTACGATAGGTTGGACCAAAGAAGTCATCGAGAAGTGGCAGCACCGCGTGACGAAGACGGTTTCGAGTGGGAATAAGACTGTCATTGCTAGAATCATGACGAAAGATGATATTGCGTTCTTTCAAATAGGATCTTAATTCTTTCCTTGAGCAAGAAAGAAGGGGGCGAATGATTTCAAGCTCTACTAAGCCAATAGTGTGATAAGAAACAGGAAGCATTCCTGCAAGACCTGCCGAACCGGATCCTCTCAAAAAATTAAAAAGACAAGTTTCTACTTGATCATCGGAATGATGTGCAAGGAAGAGTTTTTTTACCTGTCGTTTTTGAGCAACTTTCGCAAAAAACTCATACCGTGCTTCGCGCGCAGCGGCTTCCAAAGAAAGACGATGATCAGAAGCCTTTTTCTTAACATCACTTGATCCTATCTCATAAGGAAGATCTAATGACGCTGCTAGTTTTTCTACAAAACAAGCATCATCATCAGATTCTGATCCCCTCAGTTGATGATTGTAATGACAGATAACAAGTTGTCGGTAGTTATTTTCTAATAGAAGATGGAGTAAGGCAACCGAATCTGCTCCTCCTGAAACCCCCACCAAAAAGGGGTCAGTCCCCGGATTCTTAGCAAAGAGATTAGTTGTTATTTTCAGCACTTTTATTTTTTATGTAGAGATATTTTGCTAATGTTCCAGGAGTTTCAGCATGGAGTCCACAAGCAATCCATTCAAATGATAAAATAGTTTGAGATCTAGCCCGGATGTTTCATGCCCATCTACTACGATTTGTAAGAAGTTTGATAAATACTGCATTGGACTTGGATTTTTCCCTTCGCTAAAAATCATATCCTACCTACAGCTACTGCGTAAAAACCCTTCGTCTGCCTTGTTTTATCAAGCTTCGGACTGCGTTTTGCTACGATGGGGATGAAATATCCGGACTAAGCAAGTGAGCTATTTTTAATTTGATAAGTTTTCATTCTACAGTATGTCAAGGGGATCTCTCAAAAAATATTTTCCAAAAGAACTCTTTGAAATAAATATGGAGACGGGCTCCTTTTTTGGTTTTCTTGCGATTCTGAAGGAAGATGTTAAAGTACTTTGTAATTGCTTATTTCCTTCTGGAGATCAGAAAATCTGGGAAATAGCGACGCAGCGGCTTGACAAGTCTCCTAAACCTTTAAACTCCTAAATTTTTGCTCGTAGCCTTTTCCAGAAAGGGATGAGTAATTACAGTATTTTTATGTTAGATATTCAACTTCTTCGCGAGGATCCTGAAGCTGTTAAGCAAAGCTTGAACAGGCGTTCACCATCATGGGCCACTATTGTTGATCAAGTGCTTGATTGTGATACGCGACGCCGTGAGACTGAAACGAGAGTTCAAAATCTTCGTGCGGAGCGAAATCGCTTGAGTAAGGAAATAGGCCATTTAAAGAGTCGTCAGGAGGACTCTTCTGTCATCGAGACGCAGGTAAAAGGTTTTGCTGCTCAAATGGAAGAGTTAACAATATTGGCCAATGCTCTTGATGCCGAACAGCGCCATCTTTTGTTAAAGTTACCTAATATTCCTGATCCTTCGATTCCTGATGGTGACGATGCTGACCATAATGTTACTATTCGTACTTGGGGTACTCCTGCTCTTGCTGGTAGCGCAGAAGGCCATGAAGCCATTGCTCAACGTCTGGGTCTTTTTGACCTCGAAAGAGCTGCTAAAATTAGTGGTAGTGGTTATGTCTGTTTCTCAGGAGAAGGAGCACGCCTCGAACGAGCTCTTATTAATTTTCTTCTTGATCTTCATACTCGCTCGCACGGTTACACCGAAATGGGAATGCCTCTCCTTGTACGACGTAACTGTATGGAAGGAACAGGACAACTTCCTAAGTTTGAAGAAGACATGTATGGACTGGATGAAGGGTCTCATTTTCTGACGCCTACCGCAGAGGTTTCTCTTACAAATTTGTATCGTGAGGAAATTGTTGCAGAACGATCCTTGCCGCTTAAACTTACAGCTAGTACGGCTTGCTTTCGTCGTGAATCTGGTTCTGCTGGACGCGATACACGTGGCATTATTCGGATGCATCAATTTAATAAGGTCGAGCTTGTCAAAATTTGTCATCCTCAAACCTCCGATGTGGAGTTAATTTCTCTTATGGCTGATGCCGAACGTGTGCTTCAGTTACTTGAACTTCCTTATCGTGTCCTCGAACTCTGCAGTGGTGATCTTGGATTTACGGCAGCACGCACCTATGATCTTGAAGTTTGGGCTCCAGGACATGCTGCTTTCTTAGAAGTCTCCAGCTGTTCTCACTTTGGTGATTATCAAGCACGGCGAATGAATCTTCGTTATAAAGGAGCTGATGGGAAGAATCACTTCTGCCATACTCTCAATGGCTCAGGAACTGCTCTTCCTAGGCTCTATGTAGCCCTTTTAGAAACGCATACGCAGCCTGGAGGTCCTTTAGTTTTGCCGGAAGTATTACGTCCTTACTTTGGAGATTCTCAAATTGGATAGCTTTCAGAAGAATTAATTTTTAACTATCTCTGTTTTTATGCCTGCGAAGTTCCGCGATTACTACGAAGTCCTTGGAGTTGCCAAGTCAGCAACATCCGATGAAATAAAAAGTGCTTTTCGAAAGTTAGCACGAAAACATCATCCCGATTTAGCCAAGGATAAAAAAACTGCTGAAGAAAAATTCAAGGAGATCAATGAAGCTTATGAAGTTTTAGGAAATCCTGAGAATCGAAAAAAGTATGATGCCTATGGTGCTAATTGGTCACAGCCTGGTGCTGGAGGCTATGCTTCCCAAGGTGGAGGTAGAAATTTTAATAGTACTGCTGGTGGTTTTGGTGGGATGGATGGTATGGGAGGAGATTTTCACTTTGGTGGCACAGGCTACAGTGATTTTTTTGAGCAATTTTTTGGAACGCGACGTGGTCGTGCTTATGGAGGAGGAACTGATTTTGAAGAGGTACCGCAGCGAGGTAATGATGTTGAAGCTGATATTCTTGTAACGCTTGATGAAGTGCTTCATGGAGCTACCCGTCAAATTTCTTTTCGTAAAGAAGGTGCTCAGGGACCCCAGACTTATACAGTCAAGATTCCTCAAGGAGTCCATGAAGGACAGCGTATTCGCTTAGCAGGGCAGGGAGGTTTGGGCGGGGCTCGAGGTGAGGCTGGAGATCTTTACTTACGAGTGAGACTTCAAAAGCATCCTGATTTTCGCATAGAAGAGAGTAATATTACCTGTGATATCGAAATTCCAGCATGGCAAGCTGTTCTTGGTGGAGAACAGATGCTTCCAACTCCAGAGGGGCGGATTAAATTAAAAATTCCCGCTGGTACAGAAAATGGTAAAAAATTTCGTATTCCAGGTCGTGGTCTTCCAGAAAAAGGAGGGAAGCGCGGTGATTTTTATGCTGTTGTGGAAATTAAAATTCCAACAAACCCTTCTGAAAAAGAGAAGGCACTTTGGAAGCAATTGAGTGAATTTTGAGGCTGTTAGACAGTACGTTTGAACTAGAATTCTCATCCTGCTTTTAGGATGCAATATTCGGACTAGCTAACTTCTCTAAATAACGGTTTAAACATATTTCTGCCGCAGGATTTCCAATAATTCCTCGAGCTGCCACATAGAGGTCAGGCCGGATAAGAAACCATGTTGGTTCTGATAATGAAAAATAACGATGAGCTTTTCCTTCGGGATCAAGGAGGGTTGTTCCTGCTAACGATTTAGGAGTTATTCTTTCTTGCCAGACAACAATCGTTTTCATGGGGATCTCTTCTTTACGAGTGAGCAGTTTTCGAATGGAAGGAATCAATTCTTCTGAGGGATCTGCTCCTGAAAAAACAACCAATGTATGCATAGGATGAAGAAAGCGCTGCCAGAGGGAGACCTCTTGGTTCGTTTTAGGATCTATGACGGGAGCATCATAGACACGCCATCCTACCTGCTGATGGCGAGATGCAGATGCATCAGAATTTTTTTCAATGAAGTCGCTTAGCGAGTAATGAATATTCATCTCGGAAAGTTTTTCCGTAAAGAATTTCTGCAAGATAGGTAGACGAAGAAGAATGCCTACAAGAAGATCTTTAGCAACGCGAAGCAATGAGCTATTAGTAATGCCGGTGTGCAGTAGCTTGGTTGTCTCGTTAACAAGAGTGGTGGCTACGGGATGACGTTCTTGAAAATAACTCTCAGCAAGGAGTTCTTGATTGCTGAGTCCCTTTGAGAGGAATCCTAATTTCCATCCTAGATTAACAGCATCTTGCATTCCTGTATTCATTCCTTGGCCGCCTGCAGGACTGTGGATATGAGAGGCATCACCAAGAAGAAAAACACGGCCAACACGATTGCGCGAAGCCACCCGTTCATTAACATCGAAATAGGAGAGCCATTCAGGATCGTAGAGGTGTAGGTGACCTAGGCCTGTAAGGTTAAGATATTCTTGCATCTCTTCCAATGTAGGTACGATTTTATTGCTGCGATCCTTGCGCTGCGTGAACATGCGAAAAACACCAGGTTTTACGGGAAAAAATGCAACGCTAAATTCAACGCCCCAACTAATTAGCATCGCATCATTTTCTATTTCCCCTTTGACCTTGGCATCAACCAAGACAAATCCAAGCGACTCAGTTTCTCCTTCAAATGTAACTGGGAGGCCATGACGCACAACACTTCGAGCACCATCGCAGCCAGCCAGATATTTCACCTGGACCTCTTCCTTAGAGCCGTCAGGTTTGGTAAGCTTTAGTGAAACATATTCTTCATCTTGGTGAAAACATATTAGTTCCACACCTCGCTCTACGTTAGTACCAAGGCTTTCGAGATGATTTTCAAGAATTTTTTCTGTGTTGCTCTGTGGTAGAATGAGTGGCAGAGGGTAAGGTGAATCAATGTCACTATGTGAAGGAATGTCATTGATGATTTTTCCATGGTCAGCAAATCGGAAATGACGTAATGGAAGTGCTACCTTAAGAAATTCTTCCATTACTCCCATTGAGGCAAGGTGTTCTTGTGTGCCACTCCAAAGTACTAGTGCCTTGGAGCGAGAGGAATGAACTAGGTTACGATCAATAATGCGAAAATTAACACCATGGCGACGGCATTCAATGGCTAGCGTCAACCCAACAGGGCCTGCTCCAACAATAAGAAGGTCTAGTATCATTTGAGTAAGAAAAATAAATAGAGTCTAGAAGTGAATCGATTTTGAAAATGGATTTTTATTTGGTGCCAGGCTTAGCTATAGACACGTAACGAGTAAAGAGTAAAGGGTGTAAAACTGGAGGGCGCCAGGGCTAATTCACCGAAATGCATAAACATGGATGAAAGAGGATGAAAGAAGAAGAAATTAACAGGGATGGAAGGGATAAAAGGGATAAATACAGAGAGGCGCTGATTAATGAAAAAAGTTTTTTTGAAGTGCTTTGCCAT
>DATEBV010000290.1:0-3195 GCA_035287205.1 Chthoniobacterales bacterium
CTTTCTTTTCAAGCCTGTTAAACGACGAAATTTTTCTTCATCAAGTTGTTCTATTTGGTTATATTTCATAGATATTCTTTCTAAAGGAACTTTACATATCATCTAATTTTAATAATGTCTAGTTTTGAAAGAAGTCTAATGCCTTTTCGGCAGCTGCCTTCTCTTCCGCCTGTTTCTTAATGCGCTCTGCCTCTAGCCGGTCAGCTTCTGCTGCTTTTTCTTTCATCAATTGATCGACTTTTTGAGCCCATTCGCTTTGCTTCAATTTGGCATTTTGAAGTTCTTTATACCATGCTTTGTTCAAGCGTTTTGGGGCTTGAGCATATTCTGTTTCATAGGTCTTTACCATTTCAGCCCAAAATTCAAGGACAGAAAGAGCACTATCTGAATTTGATGTTGAGATAGTTTTTGGAAGGGAGAGCTTTTTTACTTGTTCCCAATGTTGACTATCTTTTCTTTCTTCTTCTTTTAATTGCTTTTCTTTTGTAGACCATTCAGCCATTTCTTTTTTTGCTTTTTGAAGTTCATCAGAAATTTTCCATTTCTCTTTGAGATATTCTGGAGCTTGCGTACCTCCTTCTTCATAAGCCTCCACTGCCTGATTCCAAGCCAAACGAACTGCCGCCGCTTCTTCACCATTTAAGTCCCACTTTTTAGTCTTGTTAGCAGCTTCTTCGTCAGTTTTTAAGAAAAGATTTTGTGCTTTCTCCCAACGTTGAGCATCAGCCAATTTTTCAATACAACATTCTTGATCTTGAGACAATGTATTCGTTTTGTTTTGAGCTGCTTGCAATTCACCAAGCCACTTTGTCCCTAAGCTCATTGGAGCTTGATGAAATCCTTGTTGATACCATGCCTCCGCCTCTTTCCAATTTACTAGTTGGTTAGAAATTGTTGACAATTCATGATCCGTACAATGATGGCAATCAAATTTTTCTACACTTAAAAAAGTAGGAATATCAAGTTGTTTTTCTTTTCTCCACGCTTGAATGCCATTCCAATTTCTTGCATCTTCTACTACATTTTCGCAAGCCGTATGAATATTTATTCGATCACTGCACTGCATCCACGAACTAAGATTGTCTAATTCACAAGAAAGGTAAGGTGCATTATTAGACAATGTCGCATAAGTTGAAATACTTTTACAGAAGGTAGGCTCAACATGTGCTTGATGCCATCCACCACCATGGAGATAGGTATAATGTGCATCTATTACTCCTGCTAGGGTTGTTAGAATTGCATAGAAACCAACCCCTCGTACATTTTGCCACCATGGACGATTTTTTCCTTTTTGGCTTTTATCCGCAATAGGTAACCGTTCAGATCCTATCTCCTGCGGAGGAGAGATCTGAACTAAATGAACCACTTGTTCACTAATACTATCGTTTAACTGCATCGTTTGTTGAGCTGAGGTCTGAACGGTTACGACTTTCGCAAGCTCTGCTTGCTCTTTAATACGATTCTGTTTCCGTACAGCTTCTTCGTCAGAGAATCGTATTGATCGTGCAGTAGAAGATTCTTGATTTTTCTTAAACTTAGCCACAGCTCTTAAAAACTCTGCTGTCTTTTCTGCAACAACAAGAGCATGATCTTCGTTCGCTTTACTTTGGGTTATATCATTTTCATCTCGTGCACCCTCTGCCTCTGCAATAATGAACTTCCAATCGTGAGCCAACAGTTCCATGGCTTCAGCTACATCTTCTGCTTCGGTGGGATTGGCATTGCGAGTGCCAACGGTTTCATGGGGATGATCAATGAATTGTTGCATCGAATGAGCCATGAGAGGCCAACTCTTTTCTCTGACAAGAGTATAGATTGTGCTCGATTTATCCGGATCACTTTTTTTATTTTTAAATGCTGCAGATTGTTCTGTAGCTCGAATTTCTGCTAAGACAACTTTATGTTCCCAACGCTCTTTTTGATCGATCATCTCTACTAAGGAACATTTAGAGTTGGAGCTTCCTGCTTCTTGTTCTTCTATTTTTTGCTCCCAAATCCTTACCATCTCCTGAGCCTCTCTCTGAGCCTTCTTCCAACCTACTTCATCATTTGTAGTATTAGTAATCGTTCCTTGCTCCAGCTCTCTCCAAAGCGGAGGATTTTTTTCCTCTTCTTTAGCTTTAAAGGTAGCAACAGCTTGACAAAATTCCGCTGTCTTTTTTGTAAAAGCTATAGCATTTTGAAGAAATTCAATCGCATTAGAATTATCTTCAGAACTATGATTTTTTTTATTTTCTGTCAAATGTTCTTTCAAACGGTTGTGCAGCTTCTTGCAACTCTCGCTACAATCAAGAGACTCTCGAGCTGAGGAATAAGGGGAAGCGGAAGCGGAAGTGTAAGCAGAAGCGGAAGCGTAAGCGTAATCGTAAGTGTGAGCGTGAAAGGAAGGGTTGAGGGAAGCGGAGCAGTACTGGAAAGGGTAAGCAGGAGCGGAAGCGGAAGCATAAGCGGAAGCATGAGCGGAAGCGAAAGCGAAAGCGGAAGCATAAGCATAAGCGGAAGCGAAATGGGAATTGGTACAGGAATCGTAAGTGTAATTAGCAGCGGAAGCGGAAACAGAAGTGGAAGTGGAAGCGAAAGCAGCTCTATGAGCTGCTTCGAGCGTAGCAAGGTTAGGCTCCTTTTGAAATTTTTTCATGGCTTCTAGGAAGAAAGGAAACGTTTTTATTTGGTTTTTGTCCAGCGCTTGCGACCTCTTCACCCAACCCAAGGCTGCAGGATCTACTCCTAGGATTTCTCTTATTTTTGCAAGTATTTCTTTTCCCTTCCAACGCTCCCTTTGAAATTCTGCTTCTTTTTTTTGCGCCAAAGAAAATGCCGCTCTCTCTTGAGCTGGTGTGAACCAACTACTCTTTGCCATTAAAAAACTCTTCCATGCATCAGTGGCCAAACGGGCTTGACGGCTTGCTTCACTCCAAGCATCAACATTGTTGTAAGCCTCTTTGGCTTTTGCAAAGGCCTCTTCAGCTGGACCATTGATGCTCTGCTTAACTTCTAAAAAGGGAGCATTTTTTCTTTTCTCTCCTTCTATTTTTTGCCTCTCTTCTTCCATTAACTCAGCTTTGCATTCCTCAGCTGTCATCGTTGCCCAGCGAACTGCTTTTTGCTTTTCCTGCAGTCGATCATAACGTTCTTGGTAGTAGTTCTTGGCTTCTTGGAGAAACTTCAAAGCGAGCTTTTGTCGTCCGGTGAGAT
>DATEBV010000291.1:0-7225 GCA_035287205.1 Chthoniobacterales bacterium
TTTTCCTCCTCCTCTCGAACTGAATAAGCTTGGGCTCCTTGAATATACAGCCCTGCAACTTGTTCTAATTTATGCGCTTCTACAACATAGCTTTCTATAAGAGATGTGTCTTCTGTTATACGTGTTTCAATCGCTTGGAGCATTATTTTTGCACTCTCCTGCATATATTGACTTGCAAAACTCCAACTATTTCCCTCTAACTCCCTTCCAGCAGCATAAGCTTGAACCGCTTTTTTCATCAGCGTTGCGGCCTCTTCTAATTTTTTCGCTTCTGCTGTGTAACTATCCGCAAGCGATGAGTCTCCTGAAGTGCGCATTTTTATTGCTTGGAGCATCATTTCTGCACTTGCCTGAATATATTGTGCCTGATACCAAATATTTCCTTCGAACTTTTTTTCGGCTACATAAGTTTGAGCAATTTGTATTGTCAGCTCTGCAGCTTGTTCTAATTTTTTTGCCTCTGTAGCATAACTTTCAGCAAGAGATATATTTTCTCCTACACGTGCTTGGATGGCTTTGATCATTGTCTTTGCACTTGTTTGAGTAAGCTCACCTGTTCTCTCCCACATAGATCCTTCCCGCTCGTTCCCTGCAGCATAAGCTTTAGCCGCTTTTTTCATTAGCTTTGCAGCCTGTTCTGATTTTTTCGCTTCTGTAGTATAATTTTTTTCCAAAAGACCTTTTCTAGAAATACTCGCTTCAATGCCTTTGAGCATCGTCTCTGCACTCACCTGAGTATAGTGACCCGCCCAATACCAACTAGTAGCTATTTTTTCTTGTGTTCCTTCTCCATAAGCTTGAATTCCTTGTTTCATCAGCTCCGCGGCTCGTTCTGATTTTTTTGCTTCTAAAGTATAGCGCTCTCCAAGAGATGCATTTCCTGCTTCACGTGCCTCGATAGCTTTTATCATCGTTCCCGCACTCTCCTGAGTCAAATGACCTGCCCATACCAACATGGATTCCTCTACTTCCTTTTCTGCTGCATTGGCATGAGCAGCTCTTTTCATTAACTCTGCTGCCTGTTCTAATTTCTTAGCTTCTGCGGTATAACTTTTTCCTAAAATAACTTTCCCAGAAATACTTGCTCCAATGCCTTTGATCATTGTCTCTGCACTTCCCTTCATATATTGACCTGCTGAATACCAATCTTGTCCTGCCGTTTCTTTCTTTGCTGCATAAGCTTCTGCTCCTTGAACCATGAACTCTGTCGCCTTTTCTAATTCCTTTGCCACTTCCGTGTAACTTTCCACAAGAGATACATTTCTTGTTGCATGTGCTTGAGCAGCTTTTGTCATAATTTCTAAACGTTCATTGGTATACGACCCTGCTAACTCCCAACTTTTACCTTCTAGTTCTTTCTCAGCTGCGTAGGCTTGAGCTCCTCGGATCATGAACTCTGCGGCTCGTTCTAAAAGTCTGTACTCATATTCTACTGAACCTCTGAATAGCCTTGTTGTGTCAGAGCTCGAAGTAAAGAGTAGTTCTTGAGCACTCAATTCAGAATTCTGCGCTTCCATTGCTTTTATCATTATTTCTGCACTATTACTGATATACTCCCCGGCCCAAAACAAACAAGATCCCTCTGCTGCCTTTCCTGCTGCATACGTTTGGGCTGCTTTTTTCATCAACTCTGCTGCCTGTTCCCATTTCTTTGCCTCTATTTCGTAATTTTTTGCAAGAGATTCTCTTCCAGAAACACGTGCTTTAATAGCTTTTATCATTGTTCCTGAACTCAGCCTGATATTCAAACCTGCCAAACCCCAACTTTTTCCCTCCTCAATTTTCTTGGCTAAATCAGCGTGAGCTCCTTGGATACACAATGTTGCGGCCTCTTCTAATTTCTCTGCTTCTATAGCATAGCTTTCAGCAAGAACTGCATTTTCTGCATCCGCCGCTTCACGAGATTGACGCATTATTTTTGTACTTTTCTGAATGCAATCACCTGCCAAATGCCAATCACAACCCACTTCCCTATTTCCAGCTGCATACGCTTGAGCTCCTTCAACCATCAGCTCTGCTGCCTGCTCTAATTTCTCTGCTTCCGAAGCACAGTACTCAGCAAGCGGTATATTTTCTGAATTCCTTGCCTTCATCGCTTTCATCATCGATGCGACACTCGTCCGAAGGCATTCACCCGCTGATTTCCAACTATTAGCCTCCTCTAGCTTTGCCGCTACATAAGCTTGATTTGCTTGTTCCTCTAGCTTTGCAGCTCTTTCTAATTTTACTTTAATTTGTAACTTCTCAATTTTTACTCTTTCTGTAGGATCACTACTCACAAGAGATGGAGATGTTTTATCAAGTGTACTTCTTATGGATGGAGATGACTCTATAACTGTTGATGACACTGCTTGATTAACTGCACCACCAGCACTACTACCTTCTGAAACTTCAGAAAATCCCAATTCTTTTTTCAAAGTGCCTACTCCTTCTGTCACTTCTTCAAGTGTTGCAGGATTCATCTGTAAGGTTGGAATATTAGAAAAATTATCTAATATTTGCTCTTTCTGAATACTTTCAGAATTAGAATAAGAACTTGCCTCAAGATGACTCGGTAACAAAAGACAGAAAATAAACAAAAGCGTTTTTAGCCCGGATATTTCATAGACAGCATTTTCAACGATCAAGCTTTCAAGTGAAGGCCTCTCAAAAAATTTACATATTTGAGCGCGCTTTTTAATACTTTTTTTTCTCATAAGAGTTAGCTCTGATATTTCATGCGCATCTGTTGTAACTTGTGAAAATGGGGTAAACTGGAGGCGATATTACTATTTTCGTGGTGTTTTAGCAACCCATTTTATAATTATAATTGTCACGTGCTAACTCATATAATTTTGACGCTTCTATAAATTATATGGCTATTTTATGATTTTTTCTCGAGCTTCTTCACTCCCCTCATATTCCTTCGGCCATGCATTCTTCGATGCACTCAAATAGGCTTCGGCAATAGAAACAGCTCTCTCTAAAGTTTTAGTGACATTCCAATATGTTACTTCTGCTGTTTTCCTAGCTAGTTCATTTTTTTTCCCATCTTCTGTTTGAGCAAAAAAAGCAAAATTATCATTTTCTTTTTTCCAAGACACCTCTAAACTATACGGAATTTCCTCAGCTACTTTTTTTCTCCAATGATCCTCATGAGTCACATTAGTCATTGCTAACTCAGCAGCTTCTATCAGCCCATTTTTTATTTCAGAGTTATCACATAGAAACTTCAATGTATTAGAAGAAGCCCAAGGAGCAACACTTAAAATCATAGCCTTTAGCACACTGTTTTCACTCTTGGTTTTATCTTTAACTGCCTTAGCAACGGCTTTTGCCGCAGTTTCTACTCTCACAGCCCAAGCTCCCTCAGCTGCTCTAGAATGAACACTCTTAGCTGCTTCTAAAGCTTCTGTCATAACAGCATTTTTATAGGTTTCACAAGCTGCTAATTCCAATGCTTGAGCATCAGTAACTGCCTTTTCTTTATTTTCTTTATTATCCTCTTGGAAAATTTTTATATAAGTAATCCAAGCTTGATCGGCATGCTCAAAAACTTGTGTTCTTGTCTGATTAATTCTTGCTTCTCTTTCTATTTCTTCTTGTACTGCTTCAGGCAAGACTGTTTCAAAACCAGTGTTATCAATTTTTTCTAATGCTTCTTTTCTTGTGTCTTTATTATTAGCATCAGATTGAGCAAATTTTACTCTTTTTTGATTTTTCGATTTCCAAAACATTTCTGATAATGCTGATTCCATACAAGAAGCATTGGTTCCAGCAGCCTCAGCATTCCGAGCTTCAGTAATGATAGAATTCAAATATTCTTCTCTAGCATTATGTTCAGCTACTTGAGCCTGATGATACGCCTCTAAAAGTCGAGGGTTATATTCTACCTTTCTAATACTTCTTTCTCTACTCAACACAGCATTACACATTACTACATCTTCATGCATCCTCCAAGCCTTATCAGCTTCTTTAAAAAGCAATGGTTCAAGATCCTCTTTCTTTTTATTAAAAATACTTTGAGCAGTATTTTGCGCAGTATTAGTAACAAGTGTTTTTTCTTTCCAATTCACAAATTTCTTAGCTGACACAGCCATTTGCTCTCTTATCGTACTAATTTCAGTTGTTTTATGATCACTGTCGTCTGAATGATCTAAACTGCTATTTGAATTAATACCCCTTGCATCTTTTAAATAATTTTTATGAAGATTCAAATCGTTGCTCTTTAAAGCATCTTCCAAGGAATCTTTCTGAGCATTTAATATAGCGTTCCAAGAGTTAGAAAAAGATTCATCAATTGAACTTGAAGAGGAAGAAGCAAAATTCGTTACTGTCGCTGAAGGTTCTAAAAGCGTGGTAAAAGAAGAACCTCCATTCCTAGAACTAGAAGGAGGGAAAGCTTGTTGGAAACTATCTCTCCCCTCTTCAACAACTTCGTCTAACTCACTCCCAAAAATTCCCTTTTGTTCATCTTCTGATAACCTTTCAATACCCCCTACAATTTCCTTCGTTGCTTTTGCTATCACCTTTGAATCCATGGCAAAGATAGCCGTAGAATGAAGAAGAGTCACTAAAAGCGTAACTATTAGGCCAACAGGCCAAATAGAGGCCACAGGTTGATTAAGACGCTGATTAAGATTTGAGAGATCACTCTGATGATTAATTGATCTCCTAGCCAATTTTACCGACAGGTTAAGCGAATATTTACCTAAAACCAAAGAGCCGATAAAAAATAGATTTTTCATAGTTTTTATGGAAAGGGTGCAAATGAAAAATCTTTTTCTTAGTCCCTATATAATTGAAGACTATGCTGTATAATAGTGTGCGCTCTTTGTATTAGACTTGCAAGGTTTTTTATAAAAAATATAAATCTTTATTTCAGCTTTAACTTTCAACCTAAACTGACATTGAATTGCCTCTTGCCTATCTAGCATTTTCTTAACTGACTTATTATTCTAAATTCTTATTTTATTTTGACTTGATATTTGAACCCTGACCCCCATTCCAAATCCTATTTTAGCTGCCTTTTATCAACACCTCTTAGAAAAAGGGAAGGCTCCAAAAGTTGCTCTTATTGCCGTTGCTAGAAAACTTCTTGTTTACTTAAATCGATTATTAAAAAAACTGGCTCTTGCTCCTGCAACTCAACCTTGTTAATTTTCCACTATATTTGATCCTATTTTTAGCCCTATTTTCACGCTATTTTTAGCATGAAAAAGGATCAAAAAATAAAGATCTTATTTTTATTACATAACAACTTGTTATTCAATTAAATAAAAAATTAAAATTTAAAAGATTTTTCCTTGCAATTCAACACTGTTGCTGACCCCTTTCACACAACTGGCACTAAAATACCGAAATACCAGAACGGCCCTCTTTTGACCCTTTTTCGGCCCCTTTCATGACCATCTTTCTCGTATAGAAAAACTTCATACTATAATCTGAGAGCGTATAGTTATAGACGTCGGCCTGCTAATACATTTTTCTTCTTTTTCTTCAGCAATTTTTGATTGTTGGTCGGCTTCATCTTGTGTTGCTTTTGCAGCATCTAATAATTTCACACACTCACTGTTTTCAGATTCTTCTGTGAAGGCTTGAGATGCCTGCTCATATTTACTTGAAGCTGTCTCGCTTTTTTCAGCGGCTTCTTCATAACCGATAGCTAATGCTTCTTCTCCTACGCTACGTGCCTCAGCTGCTTTGGCCTGATAGTCTGCCTTCTTGGTTAATGAGTCCGCTGCATTTTTAAGCGAAAGAGCTGCAAATTTTACAGCAATTGCATCTATTCCTTCAGAATAATATTGAGCCGCTTTATTATACATTCCAGCAGATTGTTGATATTTAATGCTCGCTTCTCTTAACGTTTGAGAAACAGCAGTATTACCATCATCCTCTATTTCAATCGCTATAGCTGTTGCCTCAGCAGCATTGCTATAACAAAAACCTGCCATATTCCAATTCCAACTATCGTTTTCGACTGTCTCTTCTGTAGTGTAAGTTTTGAGTGATTTGGTATAACATTCGCTAGATTGCTTGTGTTGCTTTGCAGTTTCTCTCAAGTCTTCAGCTAATTTCAACATACCATCCTCTTCTGCTTCAATTGCTTTAGTTAATTCATCAGCAGCGTCATTGTAACCAAATCCTACCATATTCCAACTAGCACCTTCGTCTATTTTTCCTTCATTGGCAACTGTGGCTGCTTTTAAAGCAGCATAATAAGAACCACGAGGTGCATCATAAGGTATATTATGCAAATCCGGACCTTCATCTATTTTATTTGCAGCTGTTTCGAAAGAGTTGATAGCTTGTTTGCATAGTGTAAAAATATCGATCCAGGCTTCGTATAATTTTGATTTATTTGTACATTTTGCAATGATTGCATTGTTGTATTTTTCGGTAGCGCATATAATACCCCAAGCAGCATTTTGCCAGCTAGCATTTTTTTGGTCTTTACTTTTAGTATTATACTCATGAGCTAACTGATTTTGCTTTATTAATTCTTCTCTCTCTTCAAATTCATCGCGATGCCCTTCAATGTTTGCTTCAATTTCTTTGGCAAGTTGCTCAGCTACGTTTAAATTAGCAAATCCAAAATTTTCGACGTAACCACCATCACTTTCTCTATTTGCGTCATAATCCTCGATTGCTTTGAGGAAATCTCTCGAAGCGGTACTAGAAAATTTTGCTGCTTCTGTCCAGTCTTTAGCCTTTTTTTCTTCACCTTCAGCTGTTGCTTTGGTAGCTTTTTTTAAATAGACTGCAGCATCCTTTAATCCTTCAATGGCTTTTGCTGCTCTGGAAAGACTCTTATTTTTTTCAATCTTGTTTTCAATTTCATTAGCATTAATCAGGTTTCCTCTTTCGCATTCCTGAGCCGCATCAATCCACTGATGAGCAAGACGCTGCGCTTGCTTCGCTACTTGAATAAACAAAGTAATCTCTTCTATTTTTTCTTTATTCCCGGTTGTTACCTCATTTAATAAACTACTAGCATCATTTAGGTAAATAGAAGCTTCTGAACAATACTTATCAAACTTGTTTCTATCATTATTAATTGCTTCGGCATCCTTTAAACGATACTCAATAATTTGCTCTGCTATTTGAATAATCGAAATCCAGCAATTATCTAATGCTTCTTTTTCTTCAAAATAGTTTTCTGTAATCAATTCAAAATGTGGATGTACATTCTTTTGATAATCAATTGCAATCTCCAATGCTTCTGCTGCCTTACTCCAAGAAGTAG
>DATEBV010000292.1:0-7325 GCA_035287205.1 Chthoniobacterales bacterium
ATCTGGAGGAATTTCAAGAGCTCGAGGCACAAAATAGGCAAGAGAGCCAACTGCAAGGGCAATACTAAGAAATAGGGCAACACCTTTAATAAGACGTCTTGATAAAAGAAATGATCCATAAATCCAGGCGCTAATTCCTAACATAAAGAGCAACATGACGGTCGCTTCAAACCCATGCACTCCACGTTGGGCACCCAATACTGAAAGCAACCAAAGATTGGTCGCCAAGAGAGGAAAGCCCATGAACTGTTTGACCTTTTCCATCCAAGCACCAGGCTTTGGGAGTAACTTCATCCATGCTGGATGAGCTGAAAGAAGGATATAAGGCAATGCCATTCCTGTCGCTATGGCAAAAAACATAGCCATGATAATGATTCCTGACTGTGCAAAGGCAAACCCAAGAGCACTCCCTAAAAAAGGAGCTGTACAAGGAGTGGCTAATAAGGTCGCAAAGAGACCTTGAAAAAAAGATCCTGCATATCCGCGGTGCGAAGCAAGTTCATCAAGAGATGATCCTGCACTCCCAGGAAGCGTTATTTCAAAAACACCAAACAGATTGAGTGCAAAAAGAAAGACAATAACATTCAGGGTAAGAAGAAATCCTGGATTTTGAAATTGAAACGCCCATGTTACCTGCACTCCTAAAGATTTAAAAATAACAATCAGAAGACCTAGAGCAAGAAACCAAAGGTAAATTCCTGCAGCAAAAGCCAAACCATGACGTAAAATCTTAGCATGGCTCTTTCCCGATTGATTAATGAATCCAAAGATCTTTAAAGAAATAACAGGCAAGACACATGGCATTAAATTAAGAATAAAACCACCTAACAATCCTGAACCAAGTGCTAACAAGAGCGCCCAGCTTTTCATCGGTAAAGTTTTTGGTCCTACGGATGCCATCTTGGAAGGTTTACTAGAAAGCCACCATCCATGGCGTATCGCTGGAGCATCATTCTCAACAAGTAGAGCACTAAAAGGAATATCCTTATCCCATGGTACAATCATCTGATATTGATTTGCCGACTCCATTACCGCTACATGCCCAGCAGAACTACCTGCTGGAGGCAGAGGGAAAAGTTGATAAGTACTCCCTTCTTTTCCTTTAAAAGAAACAACACGATCTTTCCCTTGTAAGAGAATACAGACGACAAAAGGAGGTTGTGTTGTCTGAGGCCAAAGAGTAGGTGAAGCAAAAGAAGAGGCCATTGCACACATATCTACAGACCTATGAGCATCCCCATTGAGTGTGATCGAAAGTTCTCCACTACCAGGAACACAGAGATCACGGCAAGCCAACCAAGAAATTTTAGCACTAATTTTCCATGGAATATTTGGTGAAAGATTTTTTACTGGAGTAATGCGTGTTTTAAATAAAGCACACCCTTCATACCCATAGACAATCATTCCTCCTGGTTCTGAAAATTGCTGAGGTAATGAAAACTCCAATGGTCCGGCTGACCAACCTTCCGGAAGGTTCCATGTCACAGATGGGGGGAAACCCGCATCTCCAGGATATTGCCAATAAACATGCCACTTCGGCTGTAAATCAAGTAAAATAAAAACATCAAATGATTCTCCCTCAATGGCTGAATCCACAGAGGATAGAATTCGCGACGTAACCGTCTTTGATTGAGAGGGTGTTTCTGGCAGCGCTGCCGTTGCTTCAGAAAGAAAGCTCCTCCCTCCCATTGTAAACACTATTAAAAAAAGGAAAATCCAATGTAAAAATTTTTTCATAGAATATGGCTACCAACGTCATTTTATTTCTGCGAAATAAAATGACGTTGATAAAATTGGCCTAGCCCGGATATTTCATATACACCGTAGCTAATACCAGTGGTGGAGAGAACGCGGGACTTAGACTGTTACAAGCGAAAGTTTGGCTTCATTTTATACACAGCACAAGATTATTGCAAACAAACTAATATCCTGATAAAAGTAGCTACGAACTATGAACTAACTATTCGGCCTGTTGGCCGAGTAGTTACAAAGTATGTTACAAATTAATTGAACGAGCTAAAACTACTACAAACTACGAACTGATCTCCTGATTAATAATATATTATTAATTAGGAAATCCCTTTTATGCCTAACCTATCTATCATCTTCGGTCTTTTACTCAATATTGTTGGTCTTGTTGGATTCTTTGGAACGGGATCCATTCACTACACAGCCCTCATTCCTTGCATCTTAGGAGTCCTCCTCATTCTAAGCGGTATTGTAGCAAAATGTGAACATCTCCATAAGCATGCAATGCATGTTGCCGTCCTAGTCTCCCTTTTAGGTTTTCTTGGCACCGCCTCCTCTCTTCGTAAAATTTCTCTTTTCCTAGACTCTTCAGCTATTCTTAATGCTCCTGCTACTGCTGCTAAAATTATCACAGCTGTTCTCTGCGGACTCTTCTTTATTCTTTGCATAAGGTCCTTTGTGAAGGCTAGATTAAGCCGCAAGGCGCCTCGTTGATGAAAGAAGAAGAAATTAACAAGGATGAAAGGGATGAAAGGGATAACAAAGAAAAAAAACAAGAAAGCAAATTATCAAAGCTCTTAACACTGGACTTTGGCCATTTTTGTAGGAGTGACATTATTGGCATCAATTTTTAATATCATCAAAAAAAATAGAATGGGTAATTTTAGAAGAACAACCTATACACCTTAACCGTCATTCCAGCGAACGCTGGAATCCAGGAGACTGTCTGCACGAAAATCCGAGAAAACATGAAATGCCCAGTAGTCACTATTTTTCTGAAACAGGGGAAATGAGACTTTATGTTATGGGATCATCAATTCTGTAGTGACGTTCCTCTAGATTCCAGCGTCCGCTGGAATGACGGAGTATGGCAACGTAATTTTTATCACAATAGCATATTCTCGCGTTCACAGGAATGACGAAGAGAAGTATTGTTTTTTAAAGTCTGCAAAAAGTGATAACTTCCAAAAATTATCTTTAAAAAATACTTCTGCTCTCACAAAACAGCTCATATCCATTAAAAAAATGGCCAAAGTCCAGTATATGCCACCACTTAAAGAGAAGCATCGCTGTTCATGGGTTAATAAAGATCCCATTTATATTCAGTATCACGATACTGAATGGGGAGTTCCCATTTACGATGAGAGGTTATTATTTGAATTTTTGAATTTAGAAGGCATGCAAGCAGGTCTTAGCTGGCTGACTATTCTCAAAAGACGCGATAATTACAGAAACTGTTTTGATCATTTTGATGCTGATCTTATTTCCAAGTATGATGAGGCAAAAGTCAACTTACTCCTCTCTAACCCAGGCATCATACGCAATAAATTAAAAGTACGCGCTATCATTAGTAATGCCAAAGCGTTTCTGGAGGTAAAAAAAGAATGGGGTGATTTTTCAAAATACCTATGGCATTTTGTTGGTGGTTCACCTCTACAAAATCATTGGGAAAGTTTCAAACAACTTCCAACCACTACCCCAATCTCCGATGCCATGTCCAAGGATTTAAAAAAACGTGGATTTAAATTTATTGGGAGCACTATCTGTTACGCCTTCATGCAAGCCGTGGGTATGGTTAACGACCATACGATGGATTGTTATAGGTATTCGCAGAAATTAGCCACAAAAGAACACATAAATAAAATTTTAAAGTAGGGAATTGTGAATGCAAACCCAGTTTTAAAGAGAAAATAAAAACAGTATTTTTGAAAGATAATTTTTGGAAGCCATCACTTTTTGCAGACTTAAAAAAATAATACTTCTCTTCGTCATTCCAGCGGACGCTGGAATCTAGGAGAACGTCACTACAGAATTGATGATCCCATAACATAAAGTCTCATTTTCCCTGTTTCAGAAAAATAGTGACTACTGAGCATTTCATATTCTCTCGAATTTTCGTGCAGACAGCCTTCTGGATTCCAGCGTCCGCTGGAATGACGGTTAAGGTGTATCGGCTGTTTTTCTGAACTTGAAGTTCAGGAACACTTCAGTTCACTTTGAGCTTACATTTCTAGATTTACTCAAAAACAATCTGGACATTTTTCTTTGAGCCATTGAAGCGCTTTTCTCGAGGCTGCTGCTTCGGCTTCTTTTTTAGTGTTACCTTCACCAACACCAAGTTCTTTCATTTTAGCTAAGACACGGCAAGAAAAAGTTTTTGCATGAGGAGGTCCACATTCTTCGAAGTGATCATATCGCGGAAGAATATCATTAAATTGTGATTGAAAGATTTCTAATAGACGCCCCTTAGGATTACTCTCTTCTGATACTTGCGGATTCTCAATAACCTGTTGAATTTTTCCTTCAGTGACTCCTAAAATCAAGGCTCGTGTAGCCTCCAGACCACTATCTCTATACATGGCTCCAATAAGGGCCTCAAAGGAATTCCCTGCAATCGTAGAGCGGCCTCGTTTTGCCATGTTTTCTGAACCTCTTCCTGTGCGGAGATATTTTCCTAGTTCCAACTGCTCAGCATAATCTTCAAGGGCTTTGCCTGATACGAGTTGAGCACGAATTGTTAAAACTCAGCAGCAGCTCGAGCATGTTCTGCCGCCTCTGTCCATACACCGATATGAATTTCTTGATCAGTTATTCCGTCAACAAGCATTTCTTGATTTTCTCCCTGTTGAGCTCCTTGGGCCTCTTGAGCTTTTACTAAATAATCAATACGTTTTATTAGAATTTCAATAGCCTTCTGAGCTCTATCAGCAGCATTATCCCAATCGTTACCCTCTTCCTTATTTCCTGTAGCATAAGCTGCGAAAGATTGAGTCCAACACCGAGCAGTAGCTAGAGACTTTTCTGAAACTTCAGCCCATCCATCGACGAGTTTTTGATTTTTTGCAGCCCTCGCTTCAATAACCTTCTCCCAATACTCAGCACGTTTTACTAAAGCCTCAGCAGCTTTCTGAGCAGAAGGAGCGGCTCCTTTTTTTGTGAAGAAGAAATCAAGAAAACTTTCACCTTTATTAGGATCCCCCAATTCATGAGCTTTGGCTATGCGTGTCCACTGTTCAGTAGTAACTCGAAATTGATGCGCTGCTTTATTCCAATAACTACCTAATTCTGAAACTCCATCCTCCTGCACTTTTTGAGCTTTCTCTAAGCAGAGAGCACATTCTGTTAGGGCATCAGCTGCATTCTCATAAAACCTGACGACACCATGAGAGTTCACCTCCTCTTCAGCATCATACTCTCCTGCTACACGATCTGCTTCTTTCATTCGATATCCAATAATCACTTGAAGCCTATTCGCAACCTCACCCCACGTTTCAATCAATTTTTTATTCCCTCTGCTTCCTGCCTCTTGAATCTTAGCCAGACACTCAGCTCGTTGAGCTAGTGCCTTAGCAACTGCTTGAACTGCATAAACAATACTATCCAAAGAATCATCAGCATACCATTCTCCATTCTCATAATCACAACTTCCATGCGCATAAGCCTCAGCAGATTGAGTCTTGTATTCAGCAAGCTTCTGGAACTGCTGAGCAGTTTTGGTCCATTCATCAGCCAGCTCATTACTCTTAATAGCTCGAGCTTCTTGAGCATTAACCCAATACTTAATAGATTGTGCTAAAGCATCAGCTGCCTCTTGAGTGTACAAAGCAGGATTCCAGCAACGCCTACCTTCGCACTGATTCTCTGCAGCATAAGCCTCAGCAGACTGAGTCCAATAGTTAACAGCAATCAGGGCCTTTTCTGCAGCACTGTTCCATCGATGTGCCAATTCTAAATCCCCTCTAACTTGAGCCTCTTGAGCTTTCAACAAGTACTCAGCGCGCTGTGCTAAAGTATCAGCACTGTTTTGAAATGCAAGAGAGACCCCCCTTCTTGAATCATCATCTTCGCATTGACTACTCCACGGTTTTGCCTCAAATGCCTGAGCCGATTGAAGCCTGTACTGAACAGCAATCTGAGCTTTTTGTCCAGCTTTGTTCCACTCATTTGCCAGATCTTGATAACCTTCCTTATGCATTTCAATGGTTTTTTTCCAATATTGAGAAGTCTTTTGAGTAGAAGTTAACACCTTATTCCACTCATCAGCCTCCCATTTATCCTGCATTGAAATACTTTCTTGAGCTAATTTAACTTTCCATTGAGCCTCTTGGGCAATTGCATCAACTTTCTGTATTTGATCATGTATTGACCCTTCATCAAATCTAGAAATTGAGATAGAGCTGCATGAGGATGAAGAAAATAAAGAATTACCTAAAGGCGCTGAAACTGTCGCAAAGGAAGGATCCTCCTCCATGCCGATATCTGTGCAATAGCGTGCAATTCCTTGTTGCTCTTCACCAAGATATTTTTTTATCCCACCAATAATTCCTTTTGCCATTCCTGATTCCACTTTTGGATCCATCGCAAAGATGGATTCAGGAGAAAGCAAGGTTAGTAAAATAAGTGTAGTATGGCAAATGTTACGAACCATATTTGTAAGAAGGTAGGCACTAAGATTATCCTCCTTCAAAAGAAAAATCTTCAATAAATAACCGAACGGCAACGTAATTATGTTAATATATTGCATAGTTGTTTCTAACTGCTTTGCTGTAAGTTTAACCTAAAAATGGGAATAGAAATGGATAAAATAGCGTAAGATATTGGATTTAAAAATGTTTTTTAAAAGGCCGCGGCATACCTTTAGGTACGTAAGACATTTGAAAAAGCATTTTGAAACCAAGAGATTATGTTAGTTTGCCATTCTCTATTCACGTTTTTAGGTTTAAGTAAGTTGTTCTGCTGAAAAAATCAAGGACTGACCCGAATGGCGCTAAGTTAAGGAAGGTTTGGGATGATTTTGCATACTACTAAGGATCCGTTGGTGAGTAGTTGTCAGTTGTCAGTTGTCAGAAAATTAAGATCGCTACTATTTGTGTTCATCGTTAGCACTGTGTAATTCACTTAAGAAGTTGTTACTGGACTTTAGTCATTTTTTAGTGAATATGAGCTGTTTTATTAAAGCAGAAGTATTTAAAATAATAATTTTGGAAAGCCATCACTTTTTGCAGACCTTAAAAAATAACACTCCTTCTCGTCATTCCCGCGGACGCGGGAATCCAGAAGAAGGTCAATTCTGATTTGAGTAGTAGCGTCAAAAATACTTTATGAAACCAGGAATAAAGATCGACAGTCTCCTGGATTCCAGCGTCCGCTGGAATGACGGTTAAGGTGTATCGGCTGTTTTTCTGAAAGTGCCCATTCTATTTTTTTGATGATATTAAAAACTAATGGCCAATAATGTCACTCCTATAAAAGTGGCCAAAGTCCAGTGTTATGATTTTAAAATTAATTGACGAGCTAAAACCAACTATCAACTGACAACCGACAACTGACAACTCTAACGTCTACCTTATTAGTCG
>DATEBV010000293.1:0-3742 GCA_035287205.1 Chthoniobacterales bacterium
TAGCTTTTTCTTGATAATAATCCTGTAATTTATATGAAGTTACAAACATCCAACATGCATCTCTCCTTGTCCATTTGACCTCTTTTAAAATATCTTGGGTATTGATTTGTAACAGCTTATTCCTTAATTCTTCCTTTTTTATTCCCCATGCATGTTTTCCCTGATTAGCAAGTTGACTATACTGTATTTCTTTATTCACACCCTTATTGACATCTGATTTTGCTAATTCATCTGCTTGCTGCTCTAGCATTCTAGCACTCACCCTCGCAGAATCACCTGCCTTATCAAGACGATTGAATTCGATATCATTCTTGTTTTTACCAGCGTCTGCTGCCTGTCTCTTATACTCGGCGGATCCTTCATATTTTTTCGCTACTTTGAGCCATAAAGCTTCAAGATCTACCTGATTTGCTTCCTTAGCTTCAGTAGCTTTCTTCTGCGCAGCAGCGGCTTCTTTTAATCTATCATCACTATACGTAACAGCCTTATCTGCCTTATTAAAACGATCGTAGTCAGCATCATTCCCACTTGCCCAAGTATTTACCTTATAATCAGATTCATAGGCTGTATCAGTATCAAACCTATAAAAACCTCGAAAAGATCTATCATAATGGAGACAGTCGTCATAACTAATTTTTAATCTTGCCAATTCTTCTGCTTGCTTTTCTAACATGCTAGCACTCACCCTTGCAGAATCACCCTTCTTATCAAAATAATTAAAATCAACCTCATTTCTGTTTGCAGCAGCGTCTGCTGCCTGTCTCTTATAATCAGCAGATTCTTCATATTTTTTCGCTACGTTGAGCCATAAAGCTGTAAGTTTCACCTGATTTGCTTTCTTTGCTTTAATAGCTTCTTCCTGTGCATCAGCGGCTTCCTCTAATTGGTAAGCACTATACTTAGCAGTATTACCTACCTTATCAAAAAGCTCGTAATCATTATCATTTTTATTTGACCAGGCATTTACTGCTTGTAGTTCGTACTCAGCAGCTTTTTCATATTGATCTGCTGCACGTTGAAAGATTGAAGCAACCTCTCTGTACCCATCAGTGAAAATGACATCCCCTGCTTTTTGCGCTTCACATGCTTTTAATGTTGCCCCTTGAGATTTTTTAGTTACTTCTGCTGCTTTCTCTTTGGCCTCTACTGAAGGCTTTGAAATACCATCTGCTGTGCTTTTAGCAATCATTTCTATTTCTCTTTCCTCTGCTTTCTTTGCTATCGCATCGGCTTCTACCTGAGTCGCTTTTCCTTCATTGGATAAGCGTGTACCTTCGTTAGAATTTCCTCCGATATGAGCTTGCACTGATTTTTGATACTGATCTGCAGCTCTTTGTAACATTGCTGCAGCTTCTCGATAACTTGCAGCAAGTTGTTTTTTCCCAGTTTCTTCTGCCCTATATACTTTTGTCCAATATTCGGAAGTTTTCTCTAAACTATTGACAAGATCATTCCATGCCTTGGCAACGTTCCCTGTAGTAGTTTTCACTTTTGATCTAGCTTCTGCGGCTCTCTCTTGAGCCTCTTTCTGAAGTTTGAGAATCTCTTGCACAATACGATTTTCTTTATTTTTAGCTATTATCACTGTTTCTCTCTCCACAGTCTTCTTTGCTATTACTTCTGCTTCTTTCAAGGTAGTGTCACCTTTTTTCCACAAACGATTAAATTCACTTTTATTATTGGCTTCCTTGGCTTGTACTGATTGTTTAAACAAATCTGCAGCTTGTTGAAACGTTGCCGCTGCTTCTGTATAACCTGCAACAAGAAGTTCTTTTCCTATTTCCTGTGCTTCAATTGCTTTGATGTGGTAGTTTGCATTGGAATGTATAGATCTCCCTGCCCAAGTCCATCCACCTCTTTCATCGACTTTGTCTGCTAAGTGAGCTTCTAAGGCTTTTCTTTCATAATCAGCAGCTATTTTATATTGCTCCGCGAGGTTTTTCCAGAAAATTATATCTTTACTTGGCGCTTGATTTGCCTTTTCTAGAGCCTCTTCTGATTTCAGTAACCAGGTGGAGGCATCTGATGCATAGTAAGCACTCCATGCTTCTTTATCTAACTGTTCAGATATTTCTTTATTCCCTAAACTATAGCTAATAACAGCTTTTCTCATGCTTTCTGCTGAGACTTCTGATTCTTCAGCTACTTTTCTCCAGAGAGAAGATTTTTCTTGTTTTCCTTGAACAAGTATTTCACCGACTTTATTCCAACTGTCTCTCGCTTGTTCTAATTTAGTAGCAATGCGATCCCAAAGATAAGAATTTTCACCACCACGTTTTTCCTTAGATGCTTGTTTTGCTTCTTCTATTTGACGCTCGATACCCGCTATTTTTTCTTTGACCTCTGTTGGTAATTTTACCATTTCCTGAGCAATACCATCTGCTGTTCCTTTAGCTGTTTCTTGTTTAGCAGCTTCTTTAGCATTTTTTAAAGCCTTAACAGCTTGCTCATAATAATGCTCCATTCTATCTGTAGCCATCTCAATCTTATCATTCAAAGATGTCTTATCAGCCTCAGCAGCTTTAGATAAAACGACTTTCTTAGCCTCTATAGCTTTAAACCAAGCAGTTTTAGCATCTTGAGCAAGACGGTTCACCTCTTTATAGGCATTCTCAGTTTTAGTTCTATCAGCTATCACCTGTGCTGCATCAGCTTGATTAGTAATTTTTATCGCATTATCCCAAGCAGCGTTAGCAGCTTCATTCGCTTCACTCAACTCTTTAGAAGCTTGATTAGCAATTTTAACAGCATTATCCCAAACAACGTTAGCAGCGTCACTCGTTTCGCTCAAATTAGCTATTGAATCGGCTTCTGCCTGAGTTTCTTTGCCTTTATTGTATAAGCGTGTACCTTCGCTCAAATTCCCTTGGGCATGAGCTTGTGCTGATTGTTTAGAATGATCTGCGGCTATTTGAGATATTGCTGCTGCTTCTCGATAGCCTGCTGCGAGTGCTGTTTTCCCTGATTCTTGTGCACTATGTGCCTTTGTCCAATATTCGGAGGCTTTCCCTAACCTGTTGGCAACTCCATTCCATGCCATTGCAGTACTTCCAGTAGTAGCTTGCGCATTTGATCTTGCCTCTTGAGATTTTCTCGTTGCTTCTGCTGCATTCTCTTTAGTCTCTGCTGGAAGTTTTGCAATTTCCTGAGTAATATGATCATCTGCTCCTCCTTTAACTGTTTCTTGTTTAGCAGCTTCTTTAGCATTTTTTGAAGCCTTAACAGCTTGCTCGTAATAATGCTCCATTCTATCTGTAGCCATCTCAATCTTACCATTCAAAGATGTCTTATCAGCCTCAACAGCTTTAGATAAAATAACTTTCTTAGACTCTACAGCTTTAAACCAAGCAGCTTTAGCATCTTGAGCAAGACGATTGACCTCTTTATAGGCATTCTCCGTTTTAGTTCTATTGGCTATCACCTGTGCTGCATCAGATTGGTTAGCAAGTATAACCGCAATATCCCAAGCAACGTTAGCAGCCTCACTCGCTTCGCTAAACTCTTTAGAAACTTGAGCTTTAGCTTTCGCTGCTTTCTCTTGAGTGCTGATCTCTGCCTCTCTCTCTTCGGCTTTCATTGCTATCTCTTTTGCTTGTGTCTGCATTTCTCTTCCGAAATTATACGATTGTGCTCCTCCATATTTTTTTTCTGTGGCTTCTTCCTGGGCTGATTGTTCAAAATAATCTGCGGAAAATTGTAGTTTTGCTATGACCACTCTATAGCTATCTACTAGCAATTTTTT
>DATEBV010000294.1:0-37014 GCA_035287205.1 Chthoniobacterales bacterium
TATAGGCATGCTTAAACGCTTTAAAATTATTGCTGACCGTTATAGAAACAGAAGAAAACGATTTGGATTAAGATTTAATTTAATTGCAGGATTCTACAATATGGAGCTCTCATTATGAGTTTTGAAAGAAGTCTATTGAATCTAAACGGAGAATTCTGGAGAGAGTTGTTAAAAGTTATCGAGAAGATCCAACAACGTGGGAGATGCTTTACACAGAAGAGCGAGAAAAATATAATAGAGAGATTAGAGAAGAAAATGATGCAAGGGAAGATGTAATAAACGCTAATCTCAAAGAGGCAGAAGAGTTAGCAGAGAAACTGCGACAGAAGGCTGATGAAGTTTGGCGTATTAATTGGAATAAGGTGGCAGCTGAACAAGCAGCCCAACAAGCTGAAGCTGAACTAGCAGAACTAGAGATAGAAGAAGCAGGAAGAAAAGAGGCCATTCGATGGGGCTGCCTCACTTCTGTAGAAAGGGAAAAAGAACTTCCCATTCAAGCACAAAAAGAAGCGGCCAAAGAAACATATCTCAAATGGATAAGACAGACTCCTCAAGAGAAAAAAAGCCAGATTCGCAACTTACAATGGCTCTCTAAAACAGGATTCTATAGGGGTGAGGCTCATGGTGGGCACTTAAGTAATGCAGCCTCCCGATTGAAGAAGGCCACTAAAGCAAAAAACAAAGGCAACCGAAAAGTTGCTACATTCTACCTGCTATCAGCAGAACAAGCACAAGTTTCAGCCAAGCATTGTCGCAAAGCAGCAGAACTCTATGTCTCAGGAAATCAAGCCGCAGGAGCAGTATGGGGTAAAGTAGCCAAGTCGGTTGAGGCTAGTGGGGATGGATTACGTGATGCAGCCAATCGACTGGAGAAAGGCGCAGAAGCAAAAAGCGCAGGCAACCCAGAAATTGCCGCTCTCTACCTCCAATCTGCAGAACAAGAGCAAGCCTTAGCTGAACATTATCGCAAAGCAGCAGAAGCCTATGCCTAAGGAAATCAAGTCGAGAGCGCAGCATGGGATAAAGCAGCCAAGTCGGCTGAGGCTAGTTCGCATCAATTATATTTGGCAGCCTCCCAATTAGAGAAAGCCACAGAAGCAAAAAGTGTAGGCAACCCAGAAATTGCCGCTCTCTATCTTCAATCTGCAGAACAAGAACAAGCCTTAGCCGAGCATTATCGCAAAGCAGCAGAAGCCTACGCCTCAGGAAATCAAGCTGAGAGCGCAGCATGGGATAAAACAACTAAGTCAGCAAAGGCTTGTCGTGATCAATTAAATTATATAGCCGACCTATTGAAGGAAGCCGCTGAAGCAAAAAGTGCAGGTAATCCCGAAATTGCCGCTCTCTACCTCCAATCTGCAGAACAAGAGCAAGCCTTAGCTGAACATTATCGCAAAGCAGCAGAAGCCTATGCCTCAGGAAATCAAGTCGAGAGCGCAGCATGGGATAAAGCAGCCAACTCGGCTGAGGCTAGTGGTTATAGATTATATAATGCAGCCAGGCAATTGGAGAATGCCACTGAAGCAAAAAGCGCAGATAACCAAGAAAGAGCTATGCTCTACCTTAAATCAGCAGAACAAGCGCAAGTCTCAGCCGAATATCATCGCAAAGCAACCGAAGCCTACGCCTCGGGAAATCAAGTCGCAGGAGCAGCATGGGATAAAGCAGCCAAGTCGGCTGATGCTAGTGGTGATCGATTAACTAAGGTAGGGCAATTGAAGAATGCTACCGTAGCAAAAAGCGCAGGCAACCGAGAAATTGTCGCACTCTACCTCCGATCTGCAGAACAAGAACAAGCCTTAGCTGAATATCATCGCAAAGCAGCAGAAGCCTACGCTTCAGGAAATCAAGCCGAGGGCGCAGCATTTGATAAAGCAGTCGAATCGGCTGAGGCTAGTGGTTATCTATTACGTGACTCAGCAGTCTACCGATTGGAGGAAGCCACTGAAGCAAAAAGCAAAGGTAACCCAGAAATTGCCGCACTCTACCTCCGATCCGCAGAACAAGAGCAAGCCTTAGCCGAGTATCATCGAAAAGCAGCCGAAGCCTATATTAAAGGAAATAAAGTCGAGAGCGCAGCATTTGATAAAGCAGCCAAATCGGCTAAGGCTAGTGGTGATCGATTACGTGAGGCAGCCTACCGATTGAAGAAAGCCACTGAAGCAAAAGCCAAGGTAATTCAGGAATTGCCACATTCTTGCAATCAGCAGAACAAAAACAGGCCTTAGCCTTAGAATACCTTAAAGCGGCTCAGGCTTATGTTGAAGGAAACAACGAAGAAGGAGATCGATTGTTTCAAGCTGCAGAGGCTGTTAAAGAGAAAATTAACTTACTTAAATAAAGGAGCTAAATCTATCAGGCTCTATTTATATTACATTTCCGTAGTGTGATCATTTGGTTCAGGTCCATCCTCCAAAGGAGGGGAGCTGAACACTTACAACTCGGAACTTAAAAAATTATAAAATGAACATAATTATTCCAAAAGTGCCAGATCCTATTAAAGAACAATTTATGGAGGTTGTTACTATTGTAGAAAAACTATGCAATGAAAAGCTCAATAGTGAATATTGTGATTTAGCTGTTGAGCTCGCGGCTAAAATTGCCAGAAAACGTCCATCTCCATTGTTTTCTGGCAGTAAAACAGTTTGGGCTGCAGGCATTATTCATGCTCTTGGCATGGTTAATTTTTTATTTGATAAATCACAAATACCGCATTTATCATCAAGAGATCTCTGTGAGTGGTTCGATTTACCACAAAATACTATCAATGGAAAAAGTAAAGCAATTCGTAATATGTTTAAAATATATCATTTTGATCCCAAGTGGTGTTTACCAAGCAAGCTTGAGGATAATCCAATGATTTGGCTGATATCAATTAATGGTTTTATGGTTAATGTCAAGTATGCAACGCGTGATATTCAAGTTGCAGCTTACCAAGCTGGGTTGATTCCATATATTCCTGCCGAGTAATTACCAACGTCACTTTATTTCTACGAAATAAAGTGACGTCGATAAAATTGACCGCGCACAGTATAGCATGTAATTGAAGGTTCCATTTTATACACAGATACAAAACTGTTAGCAGTGATGACTGTTTTTCCGTTGAAGCTCATCAAAAAATCGTTATTAGAGAAAAAAACTTCCTGAAATTTCTCAAGCACTTGAATTCGAGTAATTCATATATTTATATAACAACCTAATCATAAAATATTTAAAAAATATTGAAACAAACGTCAAAAGACGTTAAAGCAAGGAAACCAGTCGGTGACAAATTGTCACCGACTGAATTACCATCTATCCATGAAAAAAATTCTTCCCTCTTTTCTTTTTATAGTTTTAGCAGCCTCAGCCCCCCTTCTTGCGCAGGATAAAAATAGGCTAGAGGCAACTAATTATTTTACAATCTACACGTTACAGGGGACAGGGCCAGAAACGGCAGAACTACTATCAGAGCCTTCTTTTCAGATTACCCAACGAGTTGAACCCATTACGAATTGCGAATTACGAACTACGAATTGGGATAATTTAGATGAAGATCTGAGTTGTCATCTGATGATGTATTCTGAATCAAGTATAACCGGTTCGATTTCTCGTACTGCAGAGGAGGGATCGGGAAAAAATGAGCAGCCGGTTCATTGGTGGAACAGTTTAATTACATTGTTTGTTGATAGAGGTTCTGAAGAGGGGGTACCATCAGTTCGAGTTGATGAGGATATTATTCATACAAAAACAGCTAAAGAGAAGGTAACAGATGCTGATTCAGAATTTGAGGGTTCTTTACTGATGAATGGTCAGGTGAATAAGTACCTTAAAAATGAAATTATCAGTAATATTTATACAGAGTGTCTGGCAGAAGTAGCAAAATTAACGTTTACTAGTAGTGAAAATGTTTCTAAGGCAACAGCAGAATGGGCAGCAGCTAAGGCAGCCGCAGAGTATTTTAAAAAGACAGCAGAAAGAGTGAAAGAAGCAGCTACAAGAGAGCTTAAAGAAGCTAAAGATCTTGTAGATGAGATGGAAATCAGTGTAGGGGGAGTTTATATTAGAAGAGTGTTGGGGCAGGTCAGACGATTGTTTTCTGATGAATCTGAGCAACAGATATATGAGGCTTATATTATTGCTGATTATGAAGCTAAGAAATGTGCTTACAATCTCGCAGATGCGAGAGTCCAAACAGCTAATGCTGTCCTTTTTGCTATTAGTGTTCATAATACAGGACAGGAGGTTATAGCCCATCAAGAGCTTAATGCAGCTCAAGAAGTAGAGAGAAATGCTTTGCAAGAAACTGAAACTGCAAAAGCAACCGCTATAAATAGGAAAGTCTTATTTAGGCAGGCCAATATTAATCAGTCCGATATCAAGACCAATATTACTTTACGAAACAAGTTGGCTGAGCAATATCAAAAGAATGAGAAGTATGAAGCTGCAGCATATGCTAGGTGGAGTGCTTATATGTTAGATAAGGCTGAGAAAGCAAATACTTGGCAACTAACTGATCAATACCAACTAGCTGCTGAATATGACAGAAAGGCTGCGGAAGCGAGCGAATCAGGAGATAAAGAAAAATTTACTTGTTTTGATCAAGTTTCTACTACTGCTTGGTGGAGTGCTTGCCAGTTAGAACTGGCTTCTGCAGTTCTTAAGAAAGCCTCTTCTACCTCTGTTCCACAAAATCATAGTCATTTTGTTAGAGTAGCAGAGCAATATAAAGTTGCAGCTGAGTATTATAGAAAATCTGCAGAAGCATGTGAATTAGGAGATAAAGAAAAATTTACTCGTTTTAGTCAATGCGGTGATCTTGTTACAACAAGTATAAGTATTCAACTAGAATCAACCGATTCTTTGTCTGACGAGAAATTAACTAATCAATGTAAAGTTGCTGCAGAGTATTATCTAATAGCTGCAGAAAAATTAGCCTTAGGAAATGAACAAGAATTTACTCGTTTTAATGAAGCGGCTAGTGCAGCTCGGTGTAGTGTCTTGTGGTTGAAACAAGCTTCTACAGTTGAGGAGAAAGCTATTTCTGAACATTGGAGAAAAAGTGCAGAAGCTTATGCGCAAGGAAACAAAACACAAGGTGATAAAGCTGTGAAGAAGGCGCTAGATATAATGAAGAACAACAAACTCAAAAAAAATGATTGCTTGTAGTCCAGAAAAGGAGGCAGGTCCTGGATATGGGGTCAGATATGGGGGCAGGCTAATAATATTGACAAGAAATTTTCATTTTGACAGCCCTTCCTTTTTTCATGCTTAATTTGAACCTTTCGGGTGTCAAAACTTATCAGTCAATTGGTAGAAAAACTTTTTACATTAGCTAATCTATATCTTTGTCGAGGTAACAGTAGCGATGGCAATGTCGCTAGCGCCAAAAAGAACCAGTAAAATTTTCTAAAATTCATTCGACAAAGGTATATGATTTTTATCACCTACAACCTTTAGCTTATAGTTTGGAGTTTATCCAGAAGGAGAAGTCTCTGAACAATTATCTATGAAAATACCCTTCTTCTTTCTTATTGCTTCAGTAAGCACAAATTTTCTTTATTCACAAAATAGCAAGACAATACAGCCTGCTTCAGATAAAACTATTTCTCAATACTCTAATAACAAGTACGAACCGTGCCTGATGATGGACCCATCATCAATTGAGGTTGTTTCTAAAGCTATCGAAGAAATATTAGGCATAGGAGAACAAGCAGCTGTTGCTGCGGAGAGGAAAGCAGCTGAAGTTAGTGGAGCAGAAGCACCGTCATTAATAACTAGAGTTCAGATAGTTAGTGTTCAATGTGATAAGGAAGGTGAAGAGGTTGCTAAGGCTGCTAGCAAGGGTGATGTAGCAGAAGTAGAGTTTGGAAAAAAGTCTATTAAAACTAGTGAAAATTTTGATCTGGAATCTCTTGTCAATAGCCAAAGAACAGATGTAACCGTTCAGAACCCCTATCAACAAACGGTGCAATTACCCCTTTCCTCCAATGAACCGGCCACTCGTTTAGTTCGGATGCGCCCTCCGCAGGAGGACGCATCTGAACGATTACGAATAAGTAATTCAACGGCAGCAAAAGCGCTATTCGTATGTTGTGAAAAGTGGTTAGCGGAAACCGCAGTAGCTATAGCAGCTGATAATAGATCAAGTTTTGCTAGTTTTATTGCACGACAACCCAATCATGAACTTGTTAAGGCTTTTGCAAAGTCTAGAGACAATGTTTCTGACGCTCATAAGGTAGGAGATGATCCTTTAGCGCTTGCTTGGATTCAAGTAGCGGAAGACTTTCAACAAGCTATTAAAGAGAGTATTAAAAAGATGGAAGCAGCCCGAAATGGGAATCTCCATTTATCAGACGCTTGGAGAGATACTGTTCAGGTAACTCAGAAAATGGCTGAATACAGGAGCAAGTATATCACAGCAACTACACTTTTAGGGAGCCCAGAAATCGTAAGTGAGTGGAAAAAAGTGGTAACACAGTCAGAGTCTATTGTTAACTATTATAGGAGAGCTACAGAACTACAGGAACATTCCTTCTGCAGTGTTCTTCATAGAACAAGCAGCCTTTTCACTGGTATGGGACCTCTGACAGTTATGTCAGATACAATGTTCCTAGTCGAACGACATGTTTTAGGACACACGCAAAGACGTGACTACTTAAAGAAGGTTGTGAGTTTTACAGAAAAAGCAGCTGTTCTATTGGATCAACTAACTCAGCTTCAAGAAGAAAATTCAGAAGAACTTGTTGGTTTGTATCTTAAGACCATTGAGCAATATCAAGAATCGGTTCAGTATTATCTCCAAGCAGTAGATATCCTATTTAATAGGTTTCTTTCAAAACTCGATTCTGCTAATGAAGTGCAAGGAGTTGACGGCGCGCAGAAGTTGAGTGTACAGGAGCAACTCGCTTCTCTCACGGATGATGTTTTTAATAAGAAAGTTGCTTCAGTGGTTGATAGCGCATGTCAATTAGAAAAAGTTGCTATGGTTTTGGAGAAAGCAATTCAAGCGAGGAAGGCAAATCAAGAGGAAGTTGCAACTTTATGTCTAAAAATAGTTAAAAAATTTGAAGAACATGCTGAATATACATCCCAAGTATCTAATGCTAAGTTATGTAAAAATAAAACCAAACAGAAACGCTATGAAGAGGCTGCTGACGCTGCTCTGAAAATAGCTAATGAATTAGAACGAACCGTCGAAGCCTTTGAGAAGACATTTCAAGCGAGGGAAATAAATCAAGAAGAGATAGCAACCCTATGGTTAAAAATAGCTAGGCAATCTGAAGAATCTACTGAATACACAAGCCAAGCAACAAATATTCAGGCGAAGAAAATTGACATTCAGCGTTTTGATAAGGCGCATAAGGCGAGTGACGCAAGTATTTCTGCGTTGCTAGCAGCAATTAGCGCTTTTGAAAGATCAACTAAAGCTAAGGAAGTACACATGGAAGAACTAGAAAACCAATGGCTTAAAGTTGTTAGTTACTATCAAGAATACGCCGATTATAAACGTCAAATAGCACAAGCCGTAATCAATGGAAATGCTAATGATTACGATCGCTTAGAAAAAGCAGCAAGTGCTGTTGGAGGAAAAGCTGGCGTATTAGAAAAAGAGCTACAGAGAAGAGAACGGTTAGGTTGGGAGATTTGGTGATCAGTTCGTAGTTCGCAGTTCGCAGTAGTTTTAGCTCGTTAAATTAATTTGTAACATACTTTCAGTGTGCTGCCTAAAATTAATTTTGAGTTCTTTTTTATCGGCATCTATTTTTTTAAATACCGTTTGTTAGAGGGTATGGAGTCAAGCTAATAATATCGACTAATATTGACAAGGAAATTTCATTCGTAAAGTATAGAAAGTTTAGGAAAGTTATTGGAAAACATACCAACTTTATTATATTTCGAGTGTTTTTTATCTATGGATCCATTGAATAATCCGTTTTCACCGGGAGCAGGCACACCACCACCCTCGCTTGTTGGAAGGAAGGCAATTCTTGACCAAGCTCGTATTTCTTTAAACGATTTTAATTCTTTTCACGGCATCATGAAAGAGTTCTTTGCTCCACGCTTGTAAAACGTTTGGATGTCTCAGAAAGGGTTCTACATCTTTTTTAGCTTGTGTGATATTTAATTGATCGATGGTTTGATCAATCAAAGACTGTAATTTTTTTTCGCTTAAAGGAGTTGATAAAGAGTAATGGTTAGATGCTCTCATGCGTGCTTCAAGATGAGCTAAATGCAATTCTGGATGATTAGTAACATACCAGAGCAAGTCATACCAATCTCTCCCTTTAACTCTGCCAGATTTCCAGGAGCGAGCAAGAAGAGCGTGCATCTTTCCTGCAAAAAGGTCAGGTAATGAGAAGACACGCACTGCAAAGGGCATTGGAAGCATCACATAATGAGATTCTGTGGAAAACTTTTGAGGAGGACGAGTATCCACTTCAAATTTAATTTTTATTAATTCACGACCATGTTGTTGGTTTTTAAAGTCTTCAGTTGTTTTGATCGTGAGCAATTGTTGTAAAGTATTTGCTCTGAGAAATGCTGATTCAATAGCTTTTTCTTCGATACGCTCTTTTGTTTGGAACGTAACCTCAAAGCCAAAGCTCTTCATTTCTCGTTCAAGAGCCTCAGCATATTCCTCAAGTTGAAATTTTGAATCTGGGACAAGTAGGGAAAAATCGAGGTCTTCTGAAAAGCGATCCAGACCATAAAGAATCCTGAGAGCGGTTCCTCCGTAAAAAGCAGCTTTTTCAAAAAACTTACTTCGCCAGAGTCCGAGCAAAGCAACTTCTTGAAGAATTTCACGAAGTGCGCCCTTTTCTTCCTCGAGAGATTGTCGAGAATATTTACGAAGCATTTGATCGATCAGTATATTCATTGTTTTTTAGATTTCATTTTCTTTACGCACTGAACAAGTAACGGGAGTACTGCTGACTGACTCGCTTGTGCTATTTTTTGTAATCGAGGTACGTCCATTTTCTGAAGCTGTGTTTGATCAATTCGGAGGTCTTCGACAAGATAGCGCTCCAATTCTTCTTGATCCTTAATCTTAGCACTTCGATCCACTAGCAACTTGTCTGTTAAAGCTTTTTCTGGCGTTCCTAATAAGACATTTCCCCATGAACGTTCTTCAAGAGTGACACCTTTGGTATAATAGTTTGTTGGTTGATGCTGGTAAGTAAAAAGTCCCAGCGGAGTTATGAATCGTTTTCCTTTACCTGTTGTTGCACTTGTAACCGATTCTACTCGTTCTGGAATCAGTCCGTAATGTGATAATGCTGATTCAAAACTGACGTGTGAAGGACCATAAATTAGATTGGCCATAAGATAACGGTCGATGGGTCTTCGCCTCCATTTTTCACCAAAAATATAAAGTCCCTTGCGAATTCTGACGAGATCTCCCTTCGAAAGCAGGCGTGTTATTTTATCACGTGGCTTCTTATAATTTTTTAACGCATTAACTAGCTGCTGATAATCAATGATATCAGATTCAAAAATAGTACGAAGATCAGAAATATGCATAATATTAAATGCTTTTGAAAACTTTTAAAAAGAATCTATAAAAGTTTAACTTAAAAATCTAGTATGTCCAATTAAAATGGACATACTGGATTTATTAACTAAAGATTGAAAGACGCTATTTAGTAGTTTCTGGACAAACTATGCAATATCGCAGTACGATCATTTAATTCAGATCCTTCCTCAGCAGGAGGAGTGATCAGTTTGGATATTTCATACCCATCTACTACGACTTGCAAGAAGCTTGATAAATATTGCGTTGGACTTGATTTTTCGCTTCGCATAAAGTGATTCATTACCTACAGGCACTGCGTAAAAATTCTTCGTCTGCCTTGTCTTATCAAGCTTTGTACTGTGTTTGACTCGTTCGCTCCCGCTCAGCTCACCCTATCTGGCTACTCGAGCAAAGCTTTTCGTAGTCTATCCCGCGGTCTCCCGACCACCGGTATTCACTACGATGTGTATGAAATATCCGGCTAGGCCTACTTTCAAGTATTGTCCCCTAAAACACCTCAACCTCAAACCTCTAAAACCATGATCACTATTCAACCAGAAACTCAAGGCAAGGTTCTTGTCGCTAAAGCCAGCAATAAATTAACTGCCGAAGATTATGAAACGATTTTAATTCCCAAGCTCCAAGAGCTGATGGCGGAATATGAAAAAATCAGGCTTGTTATTGAAATTGATCCTTCCTTTGAAGGATGGGAACCTAGTGCTCTATGGGATGGTGCTAGTTTTGGATTAGGCCATCGCAAGCATCTAGAACGTGTTGCTATTGTCGGTGCTCCTTCTTGGCTAAAGACAGCGAGCAACTTCATGTCGCATTTCTTACCTGCAGAACTTAAGCATTACGATGCATCGGCTTTGCAAGAAGCACTTGCTTGGGTCAGGGAGTAAAGTTGCTACCGTCAATTTGCAGAAAATTAACAGGGATGGAAGGGATGGAAGGGATGGAAGAAAAAGAATACTGAATAATGAAGAATCTAATCATTTAATTTTATGGACTTATTAATTTTATACACCTCATTTTAATTTATGCTCCGCCATCCCTTCCATCGCCTTCCTTGTCATATATTAAAATAGAGAAAGGAATTAATTAGAAACTTACGAGAACGAATGCGATGGAAGGGATAAAGACAATTGAATAGATATAGCAACGCATTACACTTTCAGAATAATTTTAATAAGAAATCAACGCTTTGTTTTCTTGATTTCACCTTCTTCCATCCCTTCCATCCCTGTTAATTTTCTTCTTTTTTTTATCCTCTTTCATCCTTGTTAATTTCTTTTTTAGGTTGAGAGAAACGTAAGCGGAAAGCTCTAAGTATGACAAAGCCATTTGCTCTTCTAACGATAAACGGAGGCTCTTCAAGCATCCGCTTCTCATGTTATGAGAAGGAACAAGTGCTGCAATGCGTTTGGAGTGGGGTTCTCGATCGTATAGGCCAGAGAGAGTCACACTTCACTGTAAAGGATGCTACGGGAGTATTGAAGGAGAAGAGAACTCTCAATCTTTCTGATCATCACGCTGCCATTTCTTTTCTTCTAGACTGGTTCGAAGAAGAAGATGTTTTTGCTTCCATTAAAGCCGTAGGGCATCGTGTGGTGCATGGGATGAAGCATAGTAAGCCAGAACTTATTACAGAGGAGTTGCTTAAGGAGTTGCATCAAATAATACCGTATGATCCGGAGCATTTGCCTTTAGAGATTGGATTGATTGAAGATATCCGCCAGCGCCATCCTACATTGACTCAAGTTGCCTGTTTTGACACAGCATTTCACCAGACGATGCCACGTATCAGTACGCTTTTACCCATTCCTCGGCGATATGACGCTATGGGTATTCGTCGGTATGGCTTTCATGGATTGTCCTATGAATTTCTTAAGGAAGAGCTCCTGCGTCTTGGCGATCCCGCTATAACAAAAGGGCGAGTTATCCTTGCTCACCTTGGCAGCGGTGCAAGTATGGCTGCTTTGCGTGATGGAAAGAGTATTGATACGAGTATGGGCTTTACTCCAACGTCAGGGTTAGTAATGAGTAGTCGTTCGGGGGACTTGGATCCAGGATTGGTTTCTTATTTAGCGCGTACAGAACGGATGAGTGCAACGCAATTTCAAAAAATGGTCAATCATGCTTCGGGGCTACTTGGTATCTCTGAGACGAGTTCTGATATGCATGATTTACTTCAACGAGAAAAAGAAGATGTTCGGGCTGCTGAAGCCATTGCACTTTTTTGCTATCAGGCTAAGAAATGGCTTGGTGCTTTTGCTGCCGCCTTGGGAGGGCTTGACACGCTTGTTTTTTCTGGAGGTATTGGAGAAAATGCTCCTGTCATTCGTACTCGAATTTGTGAGGGGTTAGAATTTCTTGGGATCATCTTGGACGAAAAAAAGAATATCGCTCAGGAAGGATTGATTTCTTCAGCGGCTAGTCGTGTTACTGTTCGTGTAGTTCCTACGAATGAGGAGAAAATGATTGCTAAAATGGTATGTCGAGTACTTAATCTTAACAACCATGAAAATCAAAACCCTATCGCAGGAGTTACTTCATAAGATCGATGCTTATTGGCGCGCTGCCAATTATCTCTCGGTTGGTCAGATCTATCTTTATGATAATCCTCTGCTGAAGCGACCGCTGAAACTTTCTGATATCAAGCATATGCTTCTAGGGCATTGGGGAACAACCCCAGGTCAGAATTTCATTTATGCGCACTTGAATCGGATCATCAAGAAATATGATCTTAGTATGATTTATGTCTCGGGTCCTGGGCATGGTGGTCCAGCTGTTGTGAGCAACACATACCTTGAGGGGACCTACAGCGAGATCTATCCCAATATCAGTCAAGATGAAGCAGGACTTCAAAAGCTTTTTCTTCAGTTTTCCTTTCCGGGAGGCATTCCAAGTCACGCTTCGCCAGAATGTCCTGGTTCCATTCATGAAGGAGGGGAACTTGGTTATTCGCTTAGCCATTCCTTTGGTGCAGTATTAGATAATCCTGATCTTATCGTAGCTTGTGTTGTTGGTGATGGTGAAGCAGAAACAGGACCTCTTGCTACGGCGTGGCATTCTAACAAGTTTCTCGATCCTGCTACTGATGGTGTTGTATTACCGATTTTGCACCTCAATGGTTATAAGATTGCTAATCCTACGATTCTTGCCCGCATTACGCGTGAAGAGTTAGAACAATTATTTAGAGGTTATGGATGGACTCCTTATTTTGTTGAAGGTCACGAGCCTGAATTAATGCACGAGGCAATGGCCTCAACACTTGATACCGTTGTTGATCAAATCAAAAAAATTAAGGAACAAGCCCTCACTCATGGCAATCTAACCCGTCCACGTTGGCCGATGATTGTTCTTAATTCACCAAAGGGATGGACAGGGCCTAAAATGGTCGATGGTTTAAAGATTGAGGGAACCTTTCGTTCTCATCAAATACCGATCTCTGATCCAGCAACACATCCTAAACATCTTCAGCTATTGGAGGATTGGCTTTCTAGTTATCGGCCTGAAGAGCTCTTTGATGAGAAAGGTCATTTTAAACCAGAGCTAGCGGAACTTGCTCCTAAGGGAGAGCGACGTATGGGAGCTAATCCTCATGCTAATGGCGGGATACTCCTTCGTGATTTAATCATGCCCGATTTTTGTGACTATGGTGTCAATGTACCATCACCCGGAATTCAAGGTATTGGTGATACGCATGTGCTGGGACGTTTTCTCCGAGATGTGACAAAACTGAATAGTCAGCAACAGAATTTTCGAATTTTTGGTCCTGATGAGACGCTTTCTAATGGCTTGGAAGCTCTCTTTGAGGTGACCAAGCGTCAATGGGATGCGGCTACTGTTTCGAATGACGAATTTCTTGAACCTGCCGGACGTGTTATGGAAATGCTCAGCGAACATCAATGTGAAGGATGGTTGGAAGGCTATCTGCTCACAGGAAGGCATGGGCTCTTCAATTGTTATGAGGCCTTTATTCACATCATTGATTCGATGTTCAATCAGCATGCTAAATGGCTTAAAGTTACTTCGCAGTTGCCATGGCGGCGGAACATTGCTTCGCTGAACTATCTTTTAGCATCGCACGTTTGGCGTCAGGATCATAACGGTTTTACTCATCAAGATCCTGGATTCATTGATCATGTGGTGAATAAAAAAGCAGAGGTTGTTCGCGTTTATCTCCCTCCTGATGCTAACTGTCTTCTTTCCGTCATGGATCACTGCCTGCGTAGTCGTCATTATGTTAATGTTGTCATTGCAGGAAAACATCCAGCACCACAATGGCTAACAATGGATGCCGCTGTGAAGCATTGTACTGAGGGTATTAGTATTTGGCAATGGGCTAGTAATGATCAGGGAAGTGATCCTGATGTCGTTATGGCTTGTTGCGGTGATGTGCCTACTTTAGAAACTCTTGCTGCTGTTTCCCTCATGCATGAGCATCTGCCTGATCTGAAAATTCGAGTAGTCAATGTTGTCGATCTCATGAAGCTGCAGCCGCAGAGCGAGCATCCCCATGGGTTGAGTGACATCGATTTTGATGATCTTTTTACTAAGGATAAGCCTGTGATCTTTGCTTTCCATGCTTATCCTTGGTTAATCCATCGGTTAACATATCGTCGTACGAATCATAACAATATTCATGTCCGTGGCTATAAGGAAGAAGGCACCGTGACAACGCCCTTTGACATGACCGTACTGAATGAATTAGACCGTTTTCATCTGGTCATGGATACGATCGATCGTCTTCCACAGACAGGAAGCAAGGGAGTTTATTTTAAACAGCAACTTAAAGATAAACTCATCGAACATAAGCAATACATTGAAACTCATGGGCAAGATTTACCAGAGATTCGCAATTGGAAGTGGAATAAAGATGAAACCAAGTGTTAAAAAAAACAAAGATCTTGAAACAGTAACAAGAAAGATTAATGCCAAAGATTTTCGAGTTTCATCTAGAGAAAAGGTCAAGCTTGAGAACTATCCGACGTTAGTAAAAGCAGTTTACAAATCAAAAAAAGATTATCGTAAGCGTCTCGAAGAACACGTAGAGGAGTTGAGTGCACGTCAATGTCTTCATTATGCCTCCAAGCGTTATGCATTATTGCTGATTTTTCAGGCGATGGATGCAGCTGGTAAAGATGGTGTCATCCGACACGTCATGTCTGGAATCAATCCGCAAGGATGTCAGGTTTTCAGCTTCAAACATCCGAGTAGTGAAGAACTAGAACATGATTTTCTTTGGCGCACGACATGTTCATTACCAGAACGTGGAAGGATTGGCATCTTTAACCGTTCCTACTACGAGGATGTGCTCATTGTTCGCGTACACCCGGAGATTCTGCTCGGTCAGGGGATTCCAAAGTACCAAATCGAAGAGAAGGACTTTTGGAATGAACGATATCATTCCATTGTGAACTTAGAACATCATCTTCATTGCAACGGCACTCGGATTATTAAATTCTTTCTTCACTTATCAAAAGGAGAACAGCGAAAACGATTTCGTAAACGTATTGATACTCCAGAGAAGAATTGGAAACTTAGTATGGCTGATATCGAGGAGCGTGAGTTTTGGGATCAGTACATGAAAGCTTATGAAGAATGTTTGAGTGCTACGAGCACTGTAGAGGCGCCTTGGTATGTGGTGCCAGCTGATGATAAAGATAATGCTCGGCTGATTGTTTCACAGATTATTCTTGAGACGCTAAAACAGTTAAAGCTGAGTTATCCTAAGATCGATGAAGAGCGTCGTAAGGAGCTAAAGCTAATTCGCAAGCGACTTTAGCTTAATGCCCCAAGATCAAAGGTCCTGTCCATTTTTCAATTTCTGTATTCCATTCTAAAGGCGTTGTAATTTCTAAGAGAGCCAGATTAATGGGCTCCTTGTAAGGAAAGTTGGGGCGAAGGGCGAGCATTCGGTAGATGGTGCCTGAGGGGAGTGTTGCTAAGCGTAAATGACTAGGGTAATCACGTGCTACAAGGTATTGGAGGCTGATGCTATCGCCGACAAAAGCGCTAATTTTCTTTTCGGAGAGCGCCTTGAGACCTTCTTCAAAGCTCGCGAATTTTTTAGCATGAATTCCTTTCGAACGTAGCGTCTGTGTCGCATAACCATCATTGATGACTCCATTTTTATAATGAGAGAGATCATTGATATGCTTTACAGATTGGTGGTCTGACGCTGTTGCAATGGAAGAGACAACAGTACCTGTTAAGAGAGCAACCAAAAGCATGCCCGTGATCATCCAAACAAAAGTAACGGATCGTCCTAAAAACGTTAGTGGTATTTTATCGCCATAGCCGATACTTGTCATGGTAACTGCACCAAACCACAAGGCAGAGCCTACAGCACAAGGAAAATATCCCCCAAAATGCTCATTCTTTTTTCTTTCTGCTAGCCAAATAAAGAAGCTGAAAATGACAAGAGCTCCCATCATGGCTAAGAAGATTTCAAAGACACCATTGTTCATTAAGACGTAGAGGAAATTACGGATTTCTTGCAATAGTATAAAATTATTAAAAGCAACGGCCAGACGACTTGCTAAGTAAGGTTGTGTAAAATCAACCAGGCGCTCTGTCTCAAGCGTGGGTGTTATTTCTGAGACGCTGAGGTCACAATTTCCATGGTGTAGCGCCTCGAGTATTTCTGTTTGAGGAAGCTCCACATATTCGTAGTTATATCCGAGCTTACGAGCAATCTGCTCCCATAGATCGACACTCACGCCTACCCATTTATTTTCCGTATTCTTGTAGGCATAGGGAGGATAATCAGCAATGGCGACTTTGAAAGAGGGAGAAGTGGTTGCTGGTGCATTTCCTGGATTTGCTGCGAAAGAAGAGGCGATTGCACTTGCTGTAAGCAGCAGAAAGAAGAGGTGGCGAATAAGGAGTCGTAGATGAAAAGGCATAAGTTTAAATTGATTTTTGTGTGAGCTCAAACTGAATTGAAGTAAAAAGAAGAAGGAAGAGAATAGCCACAAAAGAACACAAAGAAACACAAAGAACCAAAGCACAAAAAAAGAATTTTTATAACTGGGCTTTGGCCATTTTTATAGGAGTTACATATCATCAAAAAAATAGAATGGGTAATTTTAGAAGAACAGCCGATACACCTTAACCGTCATTCCAGCGGACGCTGGAATCTAGGCGACTGTCTGCACGAAAATTTGGTTACTTCGTGATAAGGTGAGAATCGGGATTTGGTTCAGATCCTTCCTCCGAAGGAGGGAGGCTGAACGCTTGCCTTCCTTTCAACCCTTCAACTTTTCAACCTTTCAACGAGCCGCATAGCGGCTCATGGCATTTTATAATGAAGGCTGACTAACTGATAGATTTGGTCCTCATGTTCTGCCTTATAATAAAAGAGCTCTAAAACAGAAGAGGCTTGGCTCCATTGATAACCCGTAAGAGAGCTATTGATGCCGCTGCGGTTATGATTTTTGAAGGTGGTTTTGATAAGTTGAGTGCCGGGACCATATTTACCATCATACATCCTGCGAAAGGCGTCAAAAAAATCTTGGTAATTTTGTGCAGCCCAATTTTTATCCCCATATTGGTACTCAATTTCTACGAGAGAATTTTTTCGATAGGTAAATAGATTTTGTTCCAAGGCATTCCCTACAACACCATGCACACAATAAACTACCTTACTCGTAGTAGGAAAAATCTCTCGATTCACAATGATTAACCCACCAGAACAAGCCATCGCCTCCAGTGTTTGAGAAGAATCATTCCAAGCAAAACCGAGTGGCACTTTAATCTCTTGTTGCTGAGATGCAGAAGCATGACTTGAGGCACTAAGAACAGGAGAACCTAAGAGATAACTGCTAAGAACAAAAAAAATTGGGAACCAGAGAGGTTTCGTCATAAAAAGGAGTCTTTCATTCTACCACAAAAAAGATGAGTTCATAGCAAATGCTTGCTATGAGGACAATCAATCGCTATGCCTAAGCGGCAACAAAGAAATTTCGTAACTGCTTTGGTAGTTACAAACCTCAATTTATGGAATTCAGAAAAGTTTTAACAGCAGGTTTTGCAATGTTTGCTATGCTCTTTGGAGCTGGGAACGTTGTCTTTTCCTTGATACTAGGTCGTGATACAGGGCATCAGCTTCTTTTTGGACTGATCGGCTTTTTACTAACAGCCGTTCTCGTGCCACTCTTGGGGCTTGCTTCTGTTATTTTAAATCATGGTGATTACAAGGTGTTGCTGGCGCCTATGGGTAAAATCCCTGCGTTCTTTATTACGTTGGTCTCCATGGTCCTTATTGGTCCTTTTGCCGTCATACCACGCTGTATCACTATTTCTCATGCGGCGTTAAAGATACATCTTCCTTCTTTAGACTTGCTCTTCTTTAGTATTATTATCGCCGGTATTATTTTTCTCTGCACCATAAAAAATAGCTTTCTGATCGACTTATTGGGAAAATATTTGGGACCGCTTAAATTGACGCTTCTTTTTGCCATCATTGCTAAAGGATTCTTTGCTCCTTCAGTGCCCATTGCCTTAGCAATTACTAAAACAGAAGCGCTATCCAAGGGGCTTTTTATGGGGTATGGATCGTGTGATTTATTAGCAACAGTCTTTCTTTCAGGTCTCATTTTAAGTGGCCTTCACAAAGGAATGCATCCTGAAAAAAAATCGGATACATGGGCCATTATTAAGTGGGGATTACAAGCTACTATTGTTGGTGGAATTTGTTTAGCAATTGTCTATATAGGATTTTGTACTGTTGCTAATTCCTATGGAGCACAACTTGCAACATTGCAAGGATCTGATCTCTTTAGTGCATTGACTCTATTAATTTTAGGACCTCAAGGAGGCTTGTTTGCTAATATTACGATTGCAGTTTCTTGTATCACGACAGCGATTGCCTTAACGGGTGTTTTTGCCATGTACTTGCACAAGGATCTCTCTGCTGGTCGGTTGAGTTACATTACTTCCCTCCTCATTACCATTTTTATTACGACATTTATGGCAAGCCTTGGCTTCGGGGCCATCATGAAGATGTTAGGTCCTATTATTCAGGTTATTTACCCAATCCTGATTGTTTACACAGTGGTTAATATAGGAATTAAGCTGTGGAAACTTGAAACCCATCAGCCCGTAGATCTCACAATGGAACCAGAGAGCAGCGACTGGGAAGAGGAACAATAGAAAGAAGAAGTAAAGGGTAAAAATATGTTTAATTCAAAAATTCCAAATAATCCTCCTAGTATTAGGATGGAAGCCACATCAACAACCTCTTTTTTATCAAGGGTAAGTAGAGTCTTCGGAAGCTTCTTTGGTACTAAAGTGGAGAGTGTTACTGGAGCGGCTGCACAGAAGGAGATCTTTAAAGCGAGGAACAGTTCTTTTTTGGGGATGAATTGGACTTTGGTGCATCCTAAAACGGGAATAACTTTCTTGGGTCGGTTATGTGGGGTAAAACCAGAGCAAGCAACAGAGGATGCTTTACGGTCTTTGCCAGTCGAAGGGGTTGATTTATCAAAGAAAGAACGAATAATTACAGAAGAACAAAAACTAGCAAGAAAAGAAGTGATCGATACCGCTGCCTCTATAGAAAATAGTGATGAGGTTATCTCAAACAAAGCTGCCGATATACCACTGATCGGCGAAACGCTTGTAAGAACAGCTCACAATGTCATGCCGTTAGCAAATCCTCATGCAGAATGTTACCTTAATACTTCTCTTCATTTTGCCAGGCGAATGATGCTGGTGCTTCCACTCGAGGAAAGAAATACCAGATTAGAAAAGCTGCCGCTTTTTAAACGATTCGTAGAAAATACGCTAGAGCCCACGGAACATAATTGTCGCAAGCTCACCGAAGAAGTAGACGAGGCTTTGCTTGGGCAAGGAAATAAAAGCCATGATCCTCTAGAAGGGGATGCAGCGTTTTTTACCGATTATGCAAAGGTGAAGAAGGGTATATCGCTCGATGGTGGTTTTGTTGCTGATGTTGTGGAGCGGATGTTTCGAGGCCTCGGCTTTAAAAAAGAAGACGCGGTAAAAGAATATAACACGGACCTCGAGACTCAGACGAATCTGCATTATCAAGAGACGATTTTACCGCTCAACATAAAGGCGATTGCAGATGCTCGTGCCAAGAGGCATCTGAATGAGGGCATCAAAATGCAAGATGTTATTAATGGGGATGATGAAGAAGGCAATACAGAAGCACCGAAAACCCAACTCATAGGCAAGCCGCCAACGATATTGAGTTTCAAATTTGATCGTCGAAAGATGCAAACGGAGGCGCCAACTTATTGCGCTGACTATGCAACTACAGATGGGAGTAATTGTAAATATGCTGTTAATGGACTCTTTGATCGTGTTGAGGTTCCATTTGTGGAAGGCAACAAGAAAGGAATTGCTATTTATGAGCCGATTGCATTGACCTGTGGTTTGATAATGAAAGGAATCGGCGGACATGCGATTTCTTTTATCAAGGATGGCAATGCAGGCAATCCAAGCGATTGGACGTTTTTTAGCGATGAGGCAACTCAGCCCTTTGAACAACCTGATCCCAATCAGAAAGGTGCTTTTCAGAGTTATGATCCCAGCCTTAATTTGCCGGTTAACGAGTTAAATAAAGGGATTGTCCCTATGGATTTTTGCGATCTTATTGGTTACAAATTGGTCGGCACCAAGTAAGGAATTTCCGTGATGAGTATAGGTGTTCAGATTCCCTTTTTTGGAGGAAGGATCTGAATTTACTTCTCTTCATTTCAGTTTCCGTGTAGCGGAGACTGAATCAGGACGCTTGAGAAATTCTTCTTGTTCGGTAGTAATATAATTGCGAAGGAGATAGGCCAGTACAATAGCAATATAAAACTGGCCGAAGATCGCCTGAGTAATAGCAATAACCTGCGCCAGATGAGAAACAGGAGTGATGTCACCGTATCCAACACTCGTTTGAGTCACAAAGCTAAAATAGATATAGTTCCAATTTCCTTCAAGAGAGGGGGTGTTGACTAACGCCCGAGAGACACGTTCTGTCATAGCAAAGGCATTGGGTCGGAACTGAGCGATTAAGGCATAAATTTCACCATAAATAAGGCCAAAAATGAGGTAGGCATTGAGTGCTCCAATAACTTCAGTAAAGTTTGTTTTTTTAGAGGACATCAATTCAGCAACACCCTCAATAGCATAGAGTACTAAAAAACTGATAATACTGATATGAACAACCACCCAAGTGAGTATGGTATGATCTGGAGTTCCTAAAAAACCAACAACATAAGCAATCGCAATAATCAGGATAGAGGCTAGCAAGCAGCCAAAAAAAATCGTAAAGTAACGTTTAACCTTTCTGGTAGCAATCATCTTACCACTGAGTCCACAGAGGAGCACAGGGATGGCTTCCCATTTTTTAAGGAGCGGTCCAAAAAAAAGGAGGAAAAAAAGCGTCGCACAAAGAATGTAAGGAGCTTTTTTAAGGTGGGAAAATTTTATTTTCATTTTATTTTTTGTGAGCTCAAATTAAACTGAAGCATTTTTGTGCTAACGTCATTGTAGCAGGCAGAAAAATAGCCACAAAAGAACACAAAAAACACAAAAAAAAGAAAACTAACGGTAGAAGCGTAAAAACTAAAGGGTGAAGAGTATTTTAAATCGGAAACAAATCAGAATTTCGGAAAGGAGTATTTTTTTGGAACTTTCATTTCAAAAAAAAGAGAACCTGAAATATTTATGCTTTCCAATCAGCGCCAGCTACTCTTTGTGTTTCTTTGTGTTCTTTTGTGGCTATTTTCTTTTTTCTTCTTATTACTTCAGTTCACTTGTGGACTTTACCTATTTTTTCGACGCTTCTTTAGCAGCTTTTAGTTCTGCTTGAGCTTCTTCAAGTTTTTCTTTGGCATCAAGCCAATCGATGATGAATTGAGTCAAATTTTCTGTTAATTGATCTTTTATTATTTGAAATCGAGTAGTTGCTTGCGCTGCATCTTCTTGAAATCTTTCTGAAAAAATTCTTTGCTCTTGAGGGTCTGATGGGATGAGTTGTTGTATTTGCTGGAAGTTAGGAGGAACAGACGCTAGCTCCTGTTGAGCATCTGTTTTCAAAGTCATTGATGCAGCGAAGGGCCATGTAGCTAAAGGTGACTGTGAAGGAAGGCTCTGACAAAGTTCTTCATAGCGAAGCACAGCTGCAGCTAAAAGGGCACTATCATAAGATGCATTTTTAAATTCCTCTAGGCCCTCTTGGTACATTTCTTCGCCAACTTGATGAATTTCATTCAATTGCTTCTGAGCACTATCACATCTTTCGAGGGCTTTTGTTAAAGGCGTACCGCTTTTAGTAACAATCAGTTCTTCTTTAGCAGCATTAAGTTCACGATTAATTTGTTGAATTTTAATTATTTGCTTTGCTAACATAGCAGCGAATTGACGTTGAATCTCTTGGCACTCAGTTTTTAATTTTTCTGCTTGTTGGTGACTGCTCTCAAAATCATGTTTTTGGCGTTCTTGATTGGAAACCATATTATCAAGATGAGTGCGTGCGGCTTGAATCTGTCGATCGTAATCAACATTAGAAGATCTCCAATCCGTAATAGAAGTGTATTGAGCGCTGGCTGCTTTTACATAGTTCTGAGCTCCTTCATAACGTTCTTTTAAATGATCGTTTTTGAGAGCTACCTCCTTAGTAAGGGTAAGTGCTTCATTAAGTTGTTTGTTAGCAGCTTGATAAATTTTTTTAAAAACTTTTGTTTCTATCTCAAGGGACGATTCAAGAATATCTACATTGCGTTGAACTTGAGTCATATGAAAAAGTCTTCCATTGCCATCTTGAGCGGCTAACAGAGCCATTCGTTCTTTGAGTTCAGATCGAGAAGAAAATCCTTGAGCAAAAGCACGTTTTAAAAGATCGGCTTCATAAGCTTCATCGAGTGTTAATTTTGATATTAATCGTTCAGAGCCCACCTCCTGCGGCGGCGCGCTCTGAATAAAATGATCTGACTGTGCATCAATAGTACGATTCAATTGTATCGTTTGTTGAGAGGGGATCTGAACTGTTAACGTTGACGTTGCTAATATTGCAGATGAAGGAGTTATGGAGCTATTTGGGAAATGATTTTCAGGAGCATTATGATTGATAGAAACGAGGGTAGCTGATGACAATTCTTCAGTTGATGGTAAAGTCTTTTCCTTTTTTATTGAGGACTCCGTTACAGCTTCTTCGACTTTTTTGGCTCCTTCTTCTAACTCTTTAAGTTCTTCAGGGGTCATCATTAGGTTACAATTTAAGCTTTCAGCTAAATTGTAACAGTTGGTAGTTGATAGTTGGCAGTTCGTGGTAGATTTAGCTTGTTGGTCAATTTGAGCAAAGAGACAATTCGTACTAAGTAAAATTGTTGATAAACTGAATAGAATTTTCATAATAGGCGTACCAACGTCTATGAAGACTTTGGTAAGTTTAAGTTATAAGTTTAAGTTTAAGTTGATTTTTGGTCACTTCGTGACAGGGTAAGTAGTGAAGTGGGTTTTATTTTTTCGAATCTTTTTGCTCTCAAAGTTGCTTCAGGAAAGGATTCCAACATGTCTAGAAAAATTTAACCGACCGAGTTAGTCGAATAGTTACCAGTATGGTATAATTCAGAGATTCCTTACTTTCAACTTCAACTTATAACTTAAACTAACTATACAATGTATTTATACAACACTTTTGCAGCACAATTATTGGGTTCAGATCCGTTCTTCGAAAGAGAGGATTTGGATGCCTGCTCCCAGTCCGATCATTTAATTCAGATCCTTCCTTCGAAGGGGGGAGAATCTAAACGCTTACTTCGGCCGAAGAACAGAATGGTTATCGGATTCACCCTTTTGGAGCTGCTCGTGGTGATTTCGATTATTGTGATCTTAGCCTCGTTAGTATTGCCTAATGTCTTAATGGCTCTGACTAAAGGACAGATGGCACAAACTCTCAGTAATGAACGCCAACTCTATCTTGCTACTCAAGCGATGGCAGTTGATGGGATGACTATGGGAGATCCTAATCTTGGATGGCCAGGAGATATGCCGTCACCAAGTTTTTCAACATGGGCTTCGGCGCTTTGTCCTGGCTATCTATCAACGAATGATTTCTGTAAACTTTGTTCAGCCCCAGGAGTCGTCGTGTCGATGGATAAAATGCCTACTCAATCTCGTGAGACGGCATTTAAAATTTATCCCGTCCAAGAAACCAGTGATGGGAATGCGATTTTTCTTATCACACGCAATGCAACGGTTCAGGGAGAGGGGACCAGCACGACGATAACGCTTGATCCTTCCGTGAAGCCTTATGGTAATAAAGGATGTGTGATCATGCATCGCGGTGGCGATGGTGAAATTTTATTACCAAATCAGTTAAAAAATGCCCGTGCGATTGGAGTCGTAGGCACGAATGCTGCACTCTTGTAAAATACCATCTGGAGGATGGCATTTTAGGAGATAGAAGATGGAAGATGGAAGATGGGGGCGAGGCCTTCGGCAGAAATTAGAAAATAGAAGGTGGGAGTTGAGAGAATTGCTGTTTCAAAAATTCTTTTTTGTGTTTTAGTTCTTTGTGTTCTTTTGTGGCTATTTTCTTCCTTCTTGTTATTTCAATTTCGTTTGAGCTTACTCAATTCCTATCTTCCATCTTCTATCTCCTATCTCCTAATTTATGCTTCGTTACGCCCGTATTCTCATTGATCGCACCGAGGGGACACTACTGGACTATTTGATTCCTGAAGCACTTGTAGGAAAAGTCGTTGTTGGTAGTAGGGTTCGGGTTCCGTTGCGCCATACGGAGGCGTTGGGAGTTGTTTTAGAAATTTTAAACCAAATTTCTTTTTCTAAAGTTAAAGCAATTCTTGGCCTTGTTACTTCAGAAGAGGCACCACTCCTTTCTCCGGTGATCATGAAGTTGGCTCACTGGATGGCAGAGTATTATTGCGCATCGCTAAGTTCAGTGTTGCGATCGCTTTTGCCTGGGACAATTCGTGAAGATTCTGCAGAAAAGAAAGTCAGGGTTGTCTCGCTTCTAAAAAAACCGTCAGAAGAAGTTCTTGAACGGCTTGCCAAGCGTGCCCCAAAACAGAAGACTCTCCTTGATATTTTAGAGAAATTGTCAACAGATGATTTTAACCTAAAAATGGGAATAGAGACTGGCGATCTTTCGCAATATACTTTGTCCCAAAATGTTTTTCCCGAATCCTCACGTACCGTGAAGGTATGCCACGGCTCCGTAAAAACCATTTTGGAACAAAGTCCTTACGAAATCTCATCCAGTTCTATTCCCGTTTTTAGGTTAAAAGTTCCAGTTGCACGTTTGCTTGAGCAAGCCCAAGCCACAGCTTCTTCTCTGGCTTCATTGGTGAAGGAAGGATGGGTTGCTATCAATGAGGAGAGTGTTGAACGAGATCCTTTTGCTGGCGAGGAGTTGCTTCCGAGTATTATTCCCAAGCTGAATGCTGATCAAGAGCGTGTTGTTGCTGTCATTAATGAAGAACTTTCAAGACTTTCATCTTCTATCTCCCATCTTCCATCTTCTACCGCAGCAGCGGTATCTCCAGCCTCCAGCCTCCAGCCTACAACCTCTATACAGTCAAGTAGTCGAATAGTTTCCCTCCCTTTTCTTCTGCATGGTGTTACTGGGAGTGGTAAAACAGAGGTTTATCTTCGAGCTATGGAACAAGCCTTAGCGCTTGGAAAATCCGCACTTATTTTAGTTCCAGAAATTGCTCTAACGCCTCAGACGGTGGAACGATTTCGAGCTCGTTTTGATCGAACACAAGGAAAGCGTCTTATTGCCGTACTGCACAGTCATCTCTCAGAAGGAGAACGTCGTGATGAATGGTTGAGGCTCCATCGTGGAGAGGCACGGATTGCTATTGGGGCAAGGAGTGCTGTGTTTGCGCCACTATGTAATCTTGGTCTCATTATTGTCGATGAGGAGCATGAGACAAGTTATAAGCAGGAAGAAACACCACGTTACCATGCCCGTGATGTAGCGGTTGTTCGTGCAGGTTATGAAGGATGTCCTATCATCTTGGGAAGCGCTACCCCTTCGATTGAAAGTTATCAGAACACGCGTCTTGGAAAATATCGACTTCTGGAACTGCCTCATCGAGCAGATCATCAACGAATGCCGCTCGTGCGTGTTCTTGATCTTCGGTTGCAGGTACGAGGAAAAGGAGCGGATGGTGTATTGTCCTTTCCACTGCGCCAAGCCATCAAGGCACGGTTAGAGCTTTCAGAACAAGTCATTCTTTTCCTTAATCGCCGTGGATTTGCCAGTTCTTTAATATGTCATCAATGTGGTCATGTTTGTCATTGCCCTAATTGCAGTCTGGCGCTCACGTTTCATCGCGTAACCAATCAACTTATCTGCCATCTTTGTGGGTATGTTCAAAAGCCACCTTCTGATTGTCCTGAATGTCGTGAGCCTGGTATTCTACATGCAGGTGTTGGAACACAGCGTGTGGAGGCGGCTGTGCAACAGGCCTTCCCTGGGGCACGTCTCTTCCGAATGGATACTGATACAATGAAACAAAAAGGATCGTACCGTGAAGTGCTTGATCGTTTTCGAAAGAACCAGATTGATATTCTTATAGGAACACAAATGATTGCCAAGGGGCTCGATTTTCCTAATGTTACTTTGGTTGGGATTATCAATGCAGACAAGAGTCTCTATGCGCCTGACTTTCGTGCGGGAGAGAGAACCTTTCAGTTGCTAACTCAAGTTGCAGGACGCGCTGGTCGAGGCGATCGAGAGGGTGAAGTGATGATCCAAACTTATACGCCAGTGAGTCCTTCGATTCAATTTGCGCGCCATCACGATTACCATGGTTTTTTTGATCAAGAGATCGAATTTCGTCAGCAGTTTGGTTATCCTCCTTTTCAACGGATGATCTTGATTCAGCTTCGAGGAGTGATCCAAGAAAAGGTTGCCTTTTATGCAACAACCTTAAGCAGGAAGTTAAAGGAGGCTATGCCATCTTCTGTTTATGTTGGAGAAGGAGTACCGGCACCGCTTGAGCGAGCTCATGGTCAATATCGATTCCATGTTGCATTGCGTGGTCCTTCTACGAAGAAAATGAGCACAGTTTTACGAACCGTTATTGCTACGCTAAAATTACCCAAGTCACCTGAAGGAATTGTGATGACTATTGATGTCGATCCACAGTCGTTGATGTGAAGGGAGCAGGTTAAGGGGATAGGTGGTAGGTGGTAGGTGGTAGGTGGTAGGTGGTAGGTGGTAGGTGGTAGAGCGCAGATGCCGCTGTTGCGGTAGGAGATAGACAAGGCTAATTCTCCCAATGGGATAATAGGTTGAAATTTAATAAATAATAGATGACGCCAAAGCACTTCGGAAAAACTTTTTTCATTAATCGGCTTCTCTTTGTATTTATCCCTTCCATTCCTTCCATCCCTGTTAATATTCTTCTTCTTTCATCCTCTTTCATCCCTGTTTATGCATTTCGGTGAATTAGCCCTGGGAGATAGAAGATGAAAGAAGGATCTCTTGCATAAGAGATTCGGATAACTCATTATTAAAACTTATGCGAATAAATTGGAGTTTTTTATTTAAGAGATTTCGAACTCAAAAAAATTTAGAAGATAAAAATACTACTGCCCAAGAGAATCTTTTGAGCAACAGCGAAAAAGTTAACTACGAACTACGAACTGCGAACTGCGAACTAACAGTTCGTCCAGCAGACCGAAGTGTTACTCCTCTGCATCCTATTGCTCATAAGGGGAGGCGGGCTAGGCATAAGATCCTCCCTGCATGGGCGCAGCGTCTTGAGTTTATTGCTAGGCATTTCATCGTACGATTATTACAAGTGGGAGCATTGTTAATCGTTATCGGGATTCCTTTTTTGTTATTGATCGCAAGAATTCATGGATTGGGGGATGGAGTGCGCAAACGTTTTGAAAACGCACTTTCAGGTCAATTCTATGAGGTTAAAATCCATCGACTATTTTTTAGTATTAGTGAGGGACTTATTGCCGAAGATTTGCGGCTCTTAGAACAGACCCCTTCGCATCGCCTCTTAGTTCATGCCAATAGAGTAGCTCTTTCGCCTAAATTATCATACCTCGCTCGAGGAATTCTCGATATTGATTCTTTTCAACTGCGTCATACCACAATTGATATTCCTCTAAGCAATACCGAAGAACCTCGTCTTCGATTGACCCATGTAGAAGCAAAAATCATCTCTTCTCCAGGACAACTAAATCTTAGCTATGCGAGTTTTAATCTTTGTGGAATTAATGTGCGTGTTCATGGAAGTTTTCTTAATCCTAAGACATTTTCTCCTGCTCCGGTATCAAGTGAGGGACCAGGAAAAATTGCTCAGACTATAGAGCTCTTTCAGAAAAAACTTGGCGAAATTCAATGGGAAGGAACGCCTCCTCTCCTTGAAATGGAGGTTAATGGAGATCTTAACCATACAGAATCTTTGCATGCCGATGCGATCACTTTTCGCTCTGGCCCCTTTAGTTATCAAGGTTGGCAAATGAAATCAGTCATGGCTGATTTTGAATATGCTAATTTTATTCTCAAATTATCGCAGTTCTCTCTAGAAGATAAGAGTGGAGAGCTTCATGCTTCAGGAACTACTGACCTTCAGAAAAAGCAAGCTTCCGTTGATTTTTCTGGCTCATGTGATTTAGCAGCGCTTGGCAGCATTGTTTTGAATCAAGGGAAAAATAGTGATTGGACAATGATCGATTCTCCTCATATTGAAGGATCAGTAAGTGTTGATTGGAGTAGCGGAACCGCTGTTACTCGTGGAGAGATTCATGGGGAAGAAGGGCGTTTTAGTTATCGTGGCATCATGATAAACAAGATCTCCGGAGGATGCATCTTTGAAGGAGGACGTTTTTTACTTCGTGATTTGCAAGTGATCGGTGATCCAGGATGGATTTATGCCGATTTTATGATGGTGCCTAATGATTATCGAATGAGGATTAGTGGGGAGATTATGCCGCAACTTCTGATTCCAGCGGCGCAAGGGAAACTAAAAGAATTTCTTTCCACAACAAATTTTAAAGACCCTGCAAAACTAAACTTTGAAGCCAAAGGTGCAACACGAGATCCATTTTCTTTTGATGGTTTTGGTAATATTATTTTGGGGCGTTCTTCCGTAAGAGGAGCATGGCTTGATAGTTGCACCGCCAATTTGAATCTCCATGATGGAGCACTTACGTTTCAAAACATTGTTACTAAAATTGGAAAAGAAATGGGTCAAGGTGACTGCATTTACGATTTTAAAAATCAAGAAGCACGTTTTCCTAAGATTGTTTCTAATCTCGACCCCGTGACGATCATGATGTGGATTGATCCTCATATTGCTGCATCGCTTAAAGATTATCGTTTTCATCAAGCGCCAGAATTACAGGTGAGTGGTCTTGTGGGGCTTCGTGATCCTCAAAAAAACAATTTAAAAATTGATATTAATGCTCCAAAAGGACTTGATTATACCTTGATTCAACGCGATCTCTCCTTTGATAATGTGGTTGGAACGGTGAGGATTAAAAAACAAGATTTATTTGCTGACATTCCTCATGCAAAACTTTTTGGTGGAGATGTTTCCATTAATTCTACTGTTTCCGTTGTTCCTGGCGATGGACATTATGCCGCCAAGGTACATTTGGAAGGTGTCGATTTTAAAAGCGTCACCAAACTTTATCTCGATTATGATACCTCTGAGGGAAAGTTAAGTGCAGATTATGATTTTACCGCACTTGGAGGAGATGATTATGCGATGAAAGGACAAGGAAGCCTTTTGATTAAAGATGGGAATGTTTTAGCCATGCCAGTTTTTGGACCTCTTTCCATTTTGATGAATGATATTATTCCTGGGCTAGGCTATCAGGCAGCTCGGCGTGCAACAGCAGACTTTACGGTGCAGAAGGGAGTTATCACAACAAAAAATCTTTCGATTCAAAGCGCTGAATTTAGCATGATCGGTTTCGGAGATATCTACTATCTCGAAGATCGGATGAATATGAGCGTGCGTCTTAATGTGAAAGGATTACCAGGTCTTGTTTTCTTCCCTGTGAGCAAGCTCTTTGAATATGTTTCCGACGGCTCTGCAAAACATCCCACATGGCGCCCTAAATTTGTGACTCTTGGGCAGTAGGCAATTATTCGGCCAACAGGCCGAATGAAAGTTTAAGTTATAAGTTTAAGTTTAAGTTAATTTTTGGTCACTTCGTGACAAGTGAAGAAGCGAAGCGGCATTTTTATTTCTCCCCAGTTTTTTGTTCTCGAAAACCGCATCAGTAAAGAATTTCAATGATTTTACCGGCTGCGTTAGAGGGATATTTAAGGCAAAAAAAGCGGACCACCGTTGATCGATCTGAAAAAACCAAGAAACAGATCGCGATGGCCCGCTAAAATAAGAAGTTGTATGAATTTGACCGACTAGAAAGACAAACGTTCAAAAAAATAATAAATAAATTTTTAGCGTCTGCTGCCGACGATTGAACGGTTGTCAATTAGTAAGAAAGGCGGGCCACCGTTGACCGATCTGAAAAAACCAAGAAACAGATCGCAATGGCCCGCCAAAATAAAAAGCTGTATAGATTTGACCGACTAGGAAGACAAACGTTCAAAAAAATAATAAATAATTTTTCAGTTCCTGCTGCCGACGATTGAACTGTTGCCAGCTAGTAAGAAAGGCGGACCACTGTTGACCGATCTGAAAAAACCAAGAAACAGATCGCAATGGTCCGCCAAAATAAAAGCTGTATATATTTGACCGACTAGGAAGACAAACGTTCAAAAAAATTAAAAATTTGAATTGGAGGGAATGTAGAAATGAAGAATTAGACTTCATTTTTTAAAAAACACGCTGGATCCCTACACGATTTTTCAATTCATTGCAAGTTATTTTTAATAATTTTTCAAAAAAAGACAACAATACAACAAAAAAATATTTTGTTCATTTTGTATTTAGAATCCGACTTGAATCATCGGATCCTTTATTGAAGAGCAGTTGAAGCTCAATGGTAAAAAATATAAATACTTAAAAATATTATTTTTTCGAAAATTGATTGGTTATACTGAACTGAGGTTATTTTTTTAGTGAATATGAGCTGTTCTGTTAGCGTAGAAGTATTTTTTAAAGATAATTTTTGGGAGTCATCACTTTTTTACGTCATATAAAAACGGCCAAAATCCAGTTATGGTGAGCAACTTTTTAACTCAATTGTCGTAGGCAACAAAATAAACTCGTTACGCGTTACGCTTTATTATTAATTCGAAGATCCCTAAGGAAGCGATTTGACGCTTGCCATGAGAAAATTTATCAAAGAGACTTAGTTTTAGGTGACGTATTATATGTTGTCACTGTTTTGTCATTGGTAGAACATTTAGCCCGGATATTTTATACCCCTCTACTACTTGAGCAAGACTTGATAAATACTATGTTGAATTTGCATTTTGCCCTCACATAGAATGATTCATTACCTACAGCTACTTCTGCCAATTCCTGGTTTGTCTTATTTCAATACGGCTTGCGTTGCGTCTCGCAATGAAGCGTATGAAATATCCGGACTAGCGGCAAAGTGTCCTTTCAATTTTTAAACCCTTCAACCAGTCGCAAAGCGACTTTCACAATGTCTTTTTTTCATAAGCTTTTTGGCATTTTTTCAACCGATATCGGTATCGATCTTGGAACAGCAAATACCCTTGTTTATCTCAAGGATCATGGTGTTGTTTTAAGAGAACCTTCTATTGTTGCTGTGAGAGCAGGAACAACGCAAGTACTCGCTGTTGGCGATGAGGCCAAGCGTATGTTGGGGCGTACACCTGGTAACATTACGGCTATTCGACCACTTAAAGATGGTGTTATTGCTGATTTTGAAATCACGGAGGCAATGTTGAGACATTTCATTGCGAAAGCTCATGGCTCACGACGCCTCATTCGTCCTCGAGTAGTTATTGCCGTTCCTAGTGGTATCACTGAAGTGGAGAAACGTGCTGTTAAAGATTCAGCTCTCCATGCAGGGGCTCGTGAGGTTTATCTTATTGAAGAGCCAATGGCAGCAGCTATTGGAGTAGGTCTGCCCGTCACTGATCCTGCTGCTAATATGATTGTCGATATTGGAGGAGGAACTACAGAGGTTGCGATTATTTCTCTTGCCGGCATTGTCTTTAGTCGTAGTGTTCGTGTTGCCGGAGATGAGCTTGATGAGGCGATTGTTAACTATATTAAGCGTGCTTATAATGTGCTCATTGGAGAACGCACAGCAGAGGATATCAAGCTGCAGCTTGGTTCTGCTTTCCCTCTTGAGAAGGAGTTGACTATGGACGTTAAAGGACGTGATCTGGTTGCTGGGTTGCCTAAAACAATTGCGATTACTTCCAAAGAAATTCGCGATGCATTAATGGAGCCTGTTTCTACGATTGTGGATGCAGTGCGTGTTACCTTAGAGCGTTGTCCTCCGGAGCTTTCAGCAGATCTTGTGGATCGAGGTGTTGTTCTTGCAGGCGGAGGAGCTCTCCTTCGTGGGCTTGATCAACTTATTGCTCAAGAAACAGGTCTTCCTGTTCACATTGCAGAGGATCCTCTCAGTGCTGTTGTTGAAGGCACGGGAAGAGCTCTCCAAGAAATCGAATTTCTCCAGGCCGTCGCTGCACAAGATCGTGTTCGAGTTTAGGCTTGAAAGAAAATAGCCACAAAAGAACACAAAAAAGCACAAAAAATTCTTTGATAGTAAACTAGGTAAGAAACTCGAAACCTCTAATTGTCTAGCTCATTGAATTTCCGAACGTCGTTGTGAATTCTTTTCGTTTTCTATTTTGGAAGCCGTTTAATAAATAAAAAATTCTTTGTGTTTCTTTGTGTTTTTTTGTGGCTATCTCTTCTTTATTCTCTCTGTTTTTTTGTGGCTAAATTTTTCAATCGTTACGCATGACTCGCTCACGGTTTTTCATTCTCGTAGCACTTTTAGGTGCCGCATTCTTTTTTTCCTCCTTGGGTTCTAATACGCTCAAGAAAGGGAAAGAGCAGTTATTAATATGGCTCTCGCCACTCATTCGCTCGGGAGCAACGATGCAAAAAAGTATGAAAGGTATTGGTCAACAATTGATGAGCCTTGATCAATTGGAAGGTGAGTATCAGCGCCTTCTTCTTGAAAACAAAAGACTGCAGGCAGAGAATGATATCTTGCATGGATTAGAAGGAGAAAACAACAAGCTGCGCCAAGTCGTAGGATATAGTGAACGATCGGCATTTAAGCTTTTGCCTGCTGGAGTGGTAGCGCATGACAGCTCTCTCTGGTGGAATACCATGAAAATCAATCGAGGTTCTAAAAATGGCGTTCAACTTGATCGAGCCGTTATTACGGATCGTGGACTTGTTGGGAAAGTCATTGAAGTAAGCGATGACCTTTCCGTTGTACTATTGATTACCGATGAGAATTGTAAGGTGGCTTGCAAGGTTGAAGGTACTAGGGAACAAGGAATCGCTTCGGGATTAAGAGCGTCAACAGGAGAGTTGCAACTCTTGTTCCTCAGTAAGCTTGCTGACTTGCATCCAGGTCAAAAAGTTTATACAGCTGGTGTCAGCGGAGGCGTCTTTCCTTCAGGGATTGAGGTAGGAACAGTCAAGAGCTTCCAAGCTCACGAACTCGATGGTCAAGCAATCTTAGAGCCTTCGGTTGACTTGAGTGGTATAGATAACGTTTTTGTTATTGTTGGAGCCAAATAATAGAGTTCTTTTGACACTCTACTTATGCTGTGAATTGCTTCGTCGCTCCGGTGCTCAAAGCATCGAGTACTGCTGTACACTCAGCTTCTGCGCGCCGGAGACTCCTTGCACTTCATCAGCATAAGCGAGTTTCGAAAGAACTCTAGTTCTCGAAAACGCACCTCTAATTTGCAATTCGAGACTCTGACACCCATCCGATTCAGAGAAACAGTAGTTCAATTTGAGTTTGTAATTTAAAAATTTATGAAAAAAATTCTCCCCATTACGGCATTTTCAAGTTTGATGAGCATGCAATGCATTTTTGCTCAAGTCACGCCAGCAATACCCACTCAAATCAGACAAGTTGAAAACAGACTCGAAATTGAAGATGCCAATCAAACTACAGATTACAAGATACAGTTGGCAGGGTGCACAAAAATAAAACCACAATCAGAAGATCTTTCTTTTAAGATTGAGCATCGAGCTAAAAATACTACGAACTACGAGCTACAAACTACGAACTGTGACAATTCAGCTGGAAGCTTAAATTGTCACCTGATGATGAATCCATCAAGTGCTGAAGAGGGAATTCAAGCTGTACACAAGGCTTTTGGAACTTCAGAGCAAAGTGCTATTGCTGTTGAAGGATCACCACTAGGGCATCAAGCAATGGCAGTCGTGCCAGAAACAAGAATGACTCCTAAGGTCTCCGTTAGAGCTGAGAGCAGTGAGATTGAAGAAGGAATGTTTTCTAGTCCTTCTAATCAAGTTTTGAGATTAAGAGAAGGTGGACCTAAAACCAAAAATAGACCGACTGGTGGACTTAAATACACGGGAGATACCAGCGAGGAGGAATCGGATAGAGACGATGTAGATCCTGATTTAGAATCTGAAAATCTGCCTTCACGCTCTCCAGAAGGTGTTCAGTCAATGGACTCTCAAGTAAATAAGTATCTCAAGAACGAAATCATCAATAATATTTACACGGAGTGTCTCGCAGAGGTAGCAAAATTAACGCTCAATGGTCGTGTTGCCGCTGAGAATTATTCTTTAGAAGAGGCAGAGTGGAAGATCGCGGAGAGTGCAGCAAAGCATTATATTGGAGATTGTGAATCAGATTTAAGAATATTTGAAAGAGAGTCTGCAGAGGCTCAAGAGATTTCTAAAAAGGCACAAGAACATGCACAGGCTGTTGAGTTTGATTCTAAGAAAGGGAATGATTCTAATCAGGTTATAGCGTTCGTTATTGCTTGTCAAAAAGCTCGTGTAGCTTATGCAGAAAGTGATTACAAGGTTAAGAAATGTGCAGTGCAATTGGCAGAAGCTCGACTGAGAGCCGCTAACACTACCCTTTGGGCTATTGAAGTTAGAAAACACTCCTCTCGCGATGCAATTGACAAAAAACTTGCCGAACGTCAGAAAATCGAAGCTGATGCTTTAGACGCTTTCACAAAAGCAAAAGGTGATCTTGAGACCAAGGCTGCTCTTCTCAGCGCTGCTGAAGATGCTATCGCGGCGGTAAAGAAGTCATCTTCTACTGGGACCAAGAGTTCTACGAATAGGGGGGCAGCATTAACAGAAAACATGAAGGCATCTAAGGAAGCGGGATCTATTTCTGAGGCTTCAATAATGAGGCCAATTGAACCACCTGTTCTTTCAGATGATATAGCTGAAAAAATAGGAAAAGCGCTTTTGGAAGGAAAAGGGAAAATTACTATTGAGCCAATAGAAAATTCTGAAAATGAAGAAGAAAATAGAGAGCGTTGGGAATTGAGGAGAAAAGCGGATGAATCCTATAATAAGGCTCAAAGAGCTTGGCAGGGATACAAAAATCGTAGTTCTTCAATAGACAGTGTAATAAGTGATGTTTCTTTTAACACAGCTCAAAATGAGGATACGTTTTATAAACAAGACGAGAAGGACTGGGAGGAGCTAGCTAAAAAAGCAGAGAAGAGACTCTTTCCTGAAAAGTCTGTAGATGATCCAATTTTACTAAAAGAACTCCTTAAGAAATGGAAACAAAAGGATAGGACTGCTGTTATGAAAAAGTATTGTCATGACAACACACCTCGTTGGATAGCTCGAGCGAAAGCTGATGCCGCAGAGAATAATTATAGAATTGTTGTTAAAGAGACAGAATCTTTTTCTGCTGATGCTGAAATTGCTAGGAGAAATCGTGATGTAACAGAAAAAGAGTGGTCTGATTTAGCTGATCAGGAAGAGAGCGTTATTCAAGCTCAAGAAGATGTTAGCTCGGCTCAAAAAGAACTTAAACAATCTGATCAAGCTGCCAATAAGCTTCTGGAGATGATTCAAAAGCAAGACCAAGGAGTCTCTGGTATTTCTCAGAATTCAGAAGGTCAACAAGAAAGTGACCCAGAGGTATACTTTCAAACCAGCGGAGAGGAAGAAGCGTTGGAATGTTATACTAGAGATGTTATTGGGAAAGCACGAAGGGATGCTTTAGAGAGTGTATTAAAAAACAACTCTTCTTTTGTCGAACAACTATGGAATGATAGAGTCATGGAAGCAAGGAAGGCGGTTAACAATGCTAAAAAAGAGGCTCAGAAAAAAACTGCTAAAAGAAAAAAGAAAATTGAAAATGCTCTTCGGAAGGGTGTAGATGCTTTTAACGACGAAGTAAAGCGACTGAGTGGTATTCAAGCTGTCTGGATGGCTCGATTAGAAGAGGCAGCTCAAAGCCATGCGGATGGAAATACAACAGTTTGGGATAAATTAACCGAGGAAGAACGGAACGCTTATAATGCGATAACTTTTGTTAGGAATAAGGTAAAAGGAGAAGCAATTCAGAAAGACCTTGAGAAAGCAAAAAAGGCGCTTAAAGAGGCTCAAGAAAAAGCTGATACAACGTGGTTTAATAAAAAAGCTGCCCTTGAAGAAGTGGAGAAAGCAGAGGCGGAGTTGAAAAAACTAGAAGTTGCTGAAGCAGAGAGACAGAAGGTTATTCAAGAAGCAATCCAATGGGCAAAATTAACACCTAAGGAAAGAAGCATTAAGAAAGCTCAAGAATATGCTGAAATCGCAAGAAAGAAGCTGCAACTTGTACAGGACCGAGATAAAATTTTTCAAGCTGCAATGAACTCAGACAATGCTAGGCAAGAAATAGCTTGGCATTGTGCTATAGATTCTTATGATAAAACAGGTTTGCGCTTTAAGAAAGCGATTGCCGTGGAAAAAATTGAAGGAAGCTCATTGTTTGCAGAGCTCTGGAGTAAAATAGCTGTGCGGTATCAAGAATCAGCTGAGTATTTCCGAAAAGCCGCAGAAACGCAGTTAAATGGAAACGATACAGAGGTTGAAGAGGTTGATCGCAGATGGGAGGCAGGAGCATCTTATAAAAGCAGTGCTTGGAGTTTAGAATCAGCTGCCGAAGCCCTCGAAAAAGCGACAGTCGAGACAGCCGAAGGAGATGCATTTCTTGCAGAGCTCTGGAATAAAATAGTCATGCAGTATCACGAGTTAGCTGAGCATTACCGAAAAGCTGCAGAAGCTTACTCAAGCGGCAACGATACAGGGGCTAAGCAATGGAAGAAAGCAGCCGACTCTGCTAAAAATAGTGCTTTGGTGTTAGAATCAGCTGCCAAAGCCCCCGAGAAAGCGACTGCTGCAACAGCCAAAGGAAACTTATCGTTTGCAGAGCTCTGGAGTAAATTAGCCGTGCAGCATCAAGAATTAGCTGAGTATTACCGAAAAGCCGCAGAAGCAACACTAAGCGGAAACGATAAAGAGGTTGATCGTTGGGAGGAGGCAGGAGCATCTTATAAAAGCAGTGCTTGGAGCTTAGAATCAGCCGCCGAAGCCCTCGAGAAAGCGACTGCTGCGACAGCCGAA
>DATEBV010000295.1:0-7427 GCA_035287205.1 Chthoniobacterales bacterium
GGAGTCGAAATAATGCAGCAGTTTCAGCTGCAAGGGAAGCATTTACTACTGCTAAGAACTTGAAAAGTGAAGATGCTTGGAAAAAAGCAGGTGTAGCAGCCAGAGAAGCTGTTACTATCTATCAAAATAATGCTCGAGAGACGAGCTCTCAAGAAGCCCTAGAAGCCGCTCAACAAAAAGATTATTGGACAGAGCAAGCCAATCTTGCTGACGTCAAAGCCTTGGCAACAAGCCCATGTGATGATGATTTCTGGTCACAATTTAATAGGGGCAACGCTATCATGAAAATGACTCGCGAAAAATTTGGATCACCAGTATCACCAGCGATGAAAGAATTTAGTGCCCATCCAAGTGAAATGACGCTTAGAGCTACTGGTAAGTCTTTTGCAATCGCCATGAGTTCCTCTGAGGCAGAAGAAGCACTTGAAACGGCCGAAATTTTTGCCAAGATATCTTCTGATGGAGCAAAACTTAGAAGAAAAGATAAAATTAATGCTGCAACGCAAGAAAATGTCGATTGTTCTGCAACGATCACACGTGAGATGGTGGAATTTTCTCGAGCTCTTGCAGCCTTTAAAAGAGCGCAGGAGTCGGTTTTACCTTTATCAGACCACTAGTCGAACTGCTCTAACAGAAATGAAAAAGACAGTTAGATCAGGAGACTAAAGGGGTGTACTGAAAAGAGGGTAGAAGACATATCGAATATGTTCAATCCCATCATAAGAGGCTGAATCCGAGCGGGAAATATTATCCTCATACATGAGGGGTGGAGATAAACGATCATTGGCTTCGTGCATCAAATCGTGTTATACTCTGCCTACTCTACCAAACCACTACGATCGGTAGCATTTTCGCCAGGGCTAATTCTTCCAATGGGATAATAGGTTGGAAATGAATTAATAATAGATGAGGGCAAAGCACTTTAAAAAAAACTTTTCTCATTAATCAGCTCCTCCCTCTGTTCCTTCTCCCTTAACCAATGTTATACCTACTGCCGTGGTTTGAGGTCCAGTACTTGCAATCTCAGTTGTAGTCACTCTTTTTCCAAAAACTCCTAATCCTTCTTTCAATGCTTCTTCTCCTTCTTCAAGTTGTTTCAGTTTTTCAGGATTCATCATCAGGTAACAATCAAGGTCGTTATCTTTATTGTTACAGCTTACAGTTCGTAGTTCACAGTTCGCAGTAGGTTTAGCTTGTTGCCGAATAGAATTATCTTTTTCATAGAATTGTGGTTTTTTATTTCTTGGTTGACCCATCCTGTAAATGGACGCCATGGAATGTAGAGGTTAGCTATTATATAACGAGTTTATCAGCAAGCGAAACTACTGATGAAGACTTGCTCTCCATTACCATTGGACATTGGGATGCTATCGAAAATGGTATCCATCATGTACGTGATACAACTTTTAAAGAAGATGCTTGTTCTATCTCTAATCATAATGCTGTACGAACTATGGTGATCCTTCGCAACCTCATTATTGCTCTTTATCAGTTCCAATTTAAAACAAGCAAACGTAAACCAGGGTTACCTTCTTGGCGTCGCAAGATGAAACCAGGAAGTGCTTGACATAAAGGTCTGCTGAAGGTGTATTGGTTTTAGTATTGGTAGAGTTATTGTGTTGCTCATACCCCATTATAACCTATCAATTTTGGACATAACAGAAAAACCAGCTTGGGCAAAGGATCCGAGGGGCTCTAGTTACAATAATTCTATGAAAATAATACCATCCATTCTTCTTGTCGCTTCAGCAAGCTGTACCATTCTTTTTGCACAAGCTGAAAATAGGCTAGAGGCAATTAATAAGGTTGCAGATTTCAGATTTCAGGTTGCAGAAATAGGGAACAGACTACAGGTAAGAGACAATAGAATGCCTTCATTATTATCAGAAGATGAGATTTGGCAACAAGCTAACATTACTACGAACTGTGAATTGCCAACTCCCAACTGTAACAGTCAAGATAACGACCTTGATTGTTACCTGATGATGGATCCTGAAAAACTGAAACAACTTGAAGAAGGAGAAGAAGCATTAGGAGAAGGGTTAAGGTTTTTTGGAAAAAGAGTGACTACAACTGAGATTGCAAGTACTGGACCTCAAACCACGGCAGTAGGTATAGCATTGGTTAAGGGAGAAGGAACAGAGGAAGGAAATCAGTTTGCCTGTACTAGAGATTTTAATTTTAAGGCAGAAGATGCAAAGGAACGCGCACAAGGGTATACAAAGAAGGCGGAAGCTGCGCAGAAGGAAAAGAGGAAGTGTTGGTTCGAAAAATCTAAAGCACCTAAGAGGAATGAGGCATGGTGTTGGAATGATGCCGCTCGCTATTCAATGATAGCTTCTCGCTATTGGAATGATGCTAACGAAGCACTTATTCAAGGGAATCAATCTCTAGCAGTTCTTTGTAGCAAAGCAGCCCAACAATATGAAGCATCTTCTGAGTGCAAACTCCAAGCAGCTAACGCCGTTGCAAGCGGCAATACAATGGACTACGATCGTTTTGATAAGGCGGCTACTTCTGCTCAAAAAAGTGCTGATCAATTAGAAAAGGCCTCTAGAACACTGGAAAAGGTAAATCAAGTTACGTTAGAAAATCAGGGAGAACTTTCAGCTTTGTTGCTGAAAGCTTCTCAGCAACATGAAGAATCAGCCGAGTATTATAGAGAATCAGCACAGGCTAAGTTAAATGGGAAAGATAACAGTTATTACTATCTTTTTGAGGCAGCCGCTTCTTCTGCTCAGTTAAGTGCAGCTCAATTGGAAGAAGCCTCTGAGGCATTGAAAAGAGCCAATCAAGCGACAGCTGCAAACCAGGGAGAACTTTCAGTTCTGTTGATGAAAAGTGTTAAGCAATGGAAAGAGTCTGCTGAATATTATCATCTAGCAGCAAATGCTCAGAGAAATGAAAATAATGCCGACTACGATCGCTTTTGTTCGGCGGGTCATTCCGCTAGCGATAGTGCTAAGCAATTAAAAGCAGCCATCGCCACTCGGGAAAAAATAGCTAAAGCGATGGAGTTAGATCATGCGAAAGTCATACCTGTATTGATGGAAGCTGCTAAGAAACATGAAGAGTCTGCTGAGTATTATCGTCAAGCAATGAATGCTAAGATAAGCGGAAATGAAATTGATCACGATAGTTTTAATAGGATGGGTCGTTCTGCTGAAAATACAGCTTTTAGTATACTCAATCTTGCATCAAATAACTAACTAAATCCCATGAAAATAAAAAACAATAATTCTATGAAAAAAATAATACCATCTATTATTCTCACCGCTTCAGCAAGCTGTAATCTTCTTCTTGCACAAGCTGAAAATAGACTGGAGGAGGCTGAAAGAGCCTTCCCTTGTAGTATCACTGCCAACTGCCAACTGCCAAGCGCCAACTGTGATAACTTAGGTCAAGACCTAAGTTGTCACTTGATGATGAATCCTGCAACGCCTGAAGAAGGAGCAGAAGCATTAGGAGAAGGATTAGGCGTTTTTGGGAAAAGAGTAACTACAACAACGATTGCAAATACTGGACCTCAAACCACAGGAGTAGGTATAGCGTTGGTTCAAGGGGAAAGAGCAATGCCTGGAAGTCAGTCTGCCTTTTCTATTGATTGTAATTCTAAGGCTGAAGGTGCGAAGGAACGTGCACGAGGTGATAAAGAGAAGGCTGAAACTGCACAAAACGAAAAGAGAAAATGTTGGTTTGAAAAATCTAAAGCACCTAAGCGACGTGAAGCAAGTGCATGGAATGATGCCGACAGCTGTTCAATGCAAGCTTCTGACTTTTGGAATAAAGCTAGTGAAGCACATACTCAAGGAAATGAATCGTTAGCGGATTTGTGCCTTAGGACTGCTAATCAATATGAAAAATCTGCCGAGTATAACCGAAAAGTCGCAACTATTGCAATAAACCAAGATATTACCGATTTCTATCGCTTTCTTGCTACGAGTGCGTATGCTTGGAGTAGTGCTATTGAATTAGAAAAAGCTGTCATCGCATTGGAAAAAGCAACTCAAGCTATAGCAGTAAACCAGGGAGAACTTGTGGCTCTGTTGATGCAAGCCTCTAAACAACATGAAGAATCAGCTGAGTATTTTACTCAAGCAGCAAATGCTAAGATAGGCGGAAATATTATCGACTTCGATCGCTTTGATAAAGCGAGTGGGTATAGTCAGAATAGTGCTGATGAATTAGAAAAAGCCTCTATCGCATTGAAAAAAGCAACTCAAGCTTCAGCAATAAACCAGGGAGAACTTGCGGCTCTGTTGATGCAAGCCTCTAAACAACATGAAGAATCAGCTGAGTATTTTAGTCAAGCAGCAAATGCTAAGATCAGTGGAAATACTACCGACTTCGATCGCTTTGATAGGGAGAGTACTGCTGCTCGCCAAAGTGCTCAACAACTAGAAGACGCTGCTAACGCTTTAAAACGGTAGCGTAAAACATAACCGTTCACTTTTCCACCCTCCCTTGGGAGTTGATGGTTTGATGACTAAGATTGGATGGTGAGTTTGACTAGCGTTGAGCGATCAAGATATTTTTTAACTTTATACTGTACGCGAGAGAGATTTGAGGTTTTACATTAAAAATTGACCGTGCGCAGTATAACATAATTATTCAGCCTAAATTCTAATTTTTTGAACTTCTTAAGATACCCAGAATCAGTCAAGTCAACCTTCCACCAACAAACTTCCAAGAGGAGAGTAAACAGTTAAAAACACCACTATGAAAACAAAAAATATCTGTAAATATTCGTTTAACCCATCGGTAGAATATACCGTAGAATCAAATTATAACCAGAGTAACCGCTCAAATTTTAATCAGTATATCGATCAACCTACAGCCTCTATTCGGTCTGTTGGACGAATAGTTACAAATATCTTACGCTATTTTCTCCTCGGAGTTTTCACTCCATGCTGGCTTCTGGCTCAGTCAGAATCTATTTCCATACCATTACCTCACCTCTGTGGTGGTGGATCTAACCAACCCATAAAACCAGTACCAGGGAGAGTCGTAACAGGAGAAGGTAGAAGTGCTGGAGTTGCTATAGAAGCCATTGCTATTGGTGTGGAGGCTGAAGAAACGATGTCAAGAGGAAGAGAGCTGAACAACAACAGTGGAATAGCTATAACCGACGTAGTAACCTTTGCAAGAGGAGGGAGAACAGAAAATAGATTTACTGCTCCATCAGCTCCTCGTGGTGAAATTATGTCCAGATGTGATGAGTCAAAAGAAGGCGAAGAACAAGATAATCTGATGATCAATAATGAAGTCGCTGCAGCAAAGAATATTGAAGAGCAGGCTTGGTCTACTTATGTTGAAGCTAAAAAGAATCTTCAACAGTGTGGAGATGAAATGACCATTCTATTAAAGAAAGATACAAGAATAAATGCTGCTGCAGAGACAAAACTTGCGAAAGCAGAACGAGCAGAAGCAAAGGCTCAAGTTACTCATAATAAAACTGTTAATGAACTTGAACTTTGTAATAAAGTAATAAAAGATGCAATTTTTAGAGCAGCAGATAGAACTTGGATGGAAGCTGGTACTACTCCAAGGAAGACTAGTACATCTACCATTCAAACACGTCAAGCTATTAGAGTAAAACTTGCACTTCAGAAGGCTTATGACGTCGAAAAGACTGCTAGAGATGCCTATGTTCAAGCAGCTAAGGCAACTTATGAGGAAAGAAAAACTAAGTACGTTGAAGAGTTTGATTCTTTTTGGACTAATCGATTAATAAGAAATGCTCAGACAGCAGAGAATGCGAGAACTGAGTTAACGAGAGGGGCTAGCAATATGGCTACTTACCTTGCTGTTGATAGAGCTGAATTTATTGCCGCCACCGATATAATAGTGCAGCTTCAAGCAACCAATGCTTTGGCAGCTCAAGAAGCTATAATAGCTGAGACTAAGAGAGCTTTGGAGGCTCAACTAAATCTTCAAAGTAAAATGACGGATGAGATAAAAAAAGCTACTGAGGTTGTAATCAATGAACGCAGAGGAGAAAACACAGAAAATGAAAATGCTAGAACAGTCGATCACGGAGGAAATAATGCAAATAATTTATGTGGATGTATACGTGGATCAATAATAGAGATATGTGTTACCTATATATCAAGATTGAGAGATAATTAGAGCCTGTCCAGAAGTGAACCATTGATATGTTTTGATTTTGATAGGGCGTACTTCATGTCGCCATTCTCCAATTTTATGAGCCCAAGAAAAAAGGAATGGCAAGTAAGGTAAGCAATTTTTTTATTCGATATTGATGAACAATATGTTTTTCCTCAAAATTAAATCCTCCTCCCTTAAGGCAAGAAAAAAGAGTTTCTATTTCCCATCGTAATCCATACGTTTTTTATCTTAAACTTCAGCCTATTATTACCTCTATGAATATCACAAAACTTATTCCTTCCTTCCTCCTTGCAGTTTCAACAACCTTTAGCCTCCTTCTTGCGCAAAATGAAAATAAGCAGGGTGTAGGGTATAGAGAGGAGTGTAAGGATCTTTTCAGCTCAATATCGCTATTAAAAAGCAGCCCCATCCCTATCTCCAATCTTCCATCTTCAATCTCCTATTTGGACGTTATGCCCAAATCGATGATGGATCCTGCGGAACTGAAAAATATTGAAGAAAGGGTCGAAAATTTGAAAGGAATATTTGGATTGTCAGGAGAATCAAGCATCTCTTCCAGAGTAGCCGTCAATACAGCTATAGCTTCTCACTCTTCTATTGAGAGCAGTGCAGCAATGGCTAACAGAAAAAGAGCTTATGAAGAAAATTCTGCTAACATGAGTAATGACGAAGATAACTATTTTGCTACTGAAGCTCAAGCCCAAACCAGTGCGCAAGGACAACAGATGATTATCGCAAAAAAGAGTGAAGGTGAAGCCGCCTTTGCTCGAGCACGATTAGCAAAAAGTGAAAGCGGATGGAACGAAGCTAAAGAAGTTGCCATTGCAGTTTCCAATTATTGGCAGGAAGTAGTCGAGGCAATCCAAACAGGAAACAGCCCTCTATCCTTAAGCGAAGAGGAAGCTACCATACAAAAAGATTATTGGATGGAAAAAGCAGATGTAGCAGAAGTTCAAGCACTAGGAGTAACTCCTTGTGGTGATAATTACTCGGCAAAATGTGCTAGGGCCAATGCCATGATGGGAATGATAGAAGATAAGGTTTGGCCAACAGTCTCGCAAGCAATGAAAGCATTCATCGAGCATCCAAGCGAAGCTCGGATGCTCGCGGTACGTGAGGCCGCCTCCACTTTCGCCTCCGCCTCCGCCTCCGCCTCCGCCTACACCTCTACTTCCTCTTCCGTCTCCGCCTTTGCCTCCGCTTCCACCTCTGCCTCTGCTTCTGCCTTTGCCTCCACCTTTGCCTATGCCTCCGCCTTTGCCTCCGCCTATCTCTCCACTTTCGCCTTCGGCGCTACC
>DATEBV010000296.1:0-16148 GCA_035287205.1 Chthoniobacterales bacterium
AAATTGCAGGGGCTTGGCATGAAGTAGCTGAGCTCGATCAGCTCATTGCCGAGTTTGCTATTAAGGCAACCATGGCAGAGGGTGCAGGGAAACGCGACGAATATTGGAGATGCAATTCTGTAACTATGAAATACAGTTTTGCTATTCGGTCTTTAGAAGCGGCTATAGAAGCAGAGAAAAACGGAATGTCCGAAATTGCTCAGCTCAAGCGCGAGCAAGCCAAGCTAGAACGGTTTTCCGCCGAGTATTATGCTCAAGAAGCGATAGCCTCTGCTACAGGAAAAAAAGATGATTTGAAGAGGGGGGAAGAAAATGAAGGCGAATATTATAAGAAACTAGCTGCCTATTTATCATCATTTACTTGTAATTTAGAAAAGGCTATAGAAGCAGAGATAAAAGGAAAGTCAGAAATTGCCCAAACCTGGCTTAAAGCAGTTAAGCAAAATGAGTCTAATGTTGCCGATAAAGCTTCTGGGCAGAGTAAGATAAGAGATGAAGGTTTCGAGGTGGCTAAAAAATTAGAAAATGCTGCAAAGCAACTAGAAAAGTCTCTAGAAGCAGAGGCAGAAGGAAAGCCAGAAGTAGCTCAACTTTGGCGTGAAGCAGCTATACAAAATCAGCTTTCCGCTGAGTATTATACTCAGGCCATTAAAATATCTTCTACTGAAGAGCGGGCTAATGCTTATGGTTTATTAACTGCTGGTGATACAGCTCTTGAAAAGGCTGAGGCGTTAGAAAAACAAGCAGAGACATTAAACTCTCATGCAGAAGTTGCAAAAAAAGCTGCTAAAGAAACAATTTCAGCATCTTCAACCACACCACTACAGTCTTTGGAGATTGTAAAAGAAAAAGAATTAGCAAAAACAACATCTTCAGAAGCCTCATCTGTTAAAGAAACGGATGACTCATCTTTCGCTACTGATGACATGTTGGCAATTATAAATTCTACTCATTTGATTCAAACAGATGAAACGGTTCAGGGGAAAACAAAATCTGTAAAACAAGAGGGAGCGGTCCTGGAGCGTAGTAAAAAAATAAAAGAAGCCCGAGAAAAAGCACAAACTTCCGCAGGAGATAGTGGAGATAGTGCCAAATATCAAAACGCTATAGCCGATTCACTAGAAAAAGCAAATAGCTATGAGCTAAAAAGTGAAGCATTAAAAACTGCAGGGAATATTACGCTTGCAGTAGAATATACAACAGCTGCCGAGAAAATGGATCAAGCAGCAGAATGCTTCCAACAATCAATCACAGCATATGCCGCAGAGAAAGAAGATGAAGGTGGAAGTTGGAATAGTGCAGGAGAAGGTTACAAGTGCGCAGCTGAGAAATTAGAAAAAGCGATAGAAGCAGAATTAAATGGAAAGCCAGAAGTTGCTCAAGCCTGGCGTGAAGCAGCTAAACAAAATCAGTTTTCTGTCGAGTTTGGTATAAAGGCAACTACGGCATATGCTGCGGGGAAAGAAGTGGAAGGTTTTTATTGGAATAATGTTGCCAAGGGTTATTCCTACACGGCTGAAAAACTAGAAAAAGCCATAGAAGCAGAGGTAAATGGGAAGCCAGAAGTTGCTCAAGCTTGGCGTGAAGCAGCAAAGCAGAATCAGTTTTCTGTCGAGTTTGGTATCAAGGCAACTACGGCATATGTTGCAGGGAAAGAAGTGGAAGCTAATAGTTGGAGTGAAGCAGGAGATGCTTCCAAGTGCGCAGCTGAGAAATTAGAAGAAGCTATCGAGGCAAAGGTAAGTGGAAAACTAGAAGTTGCTCAAGCTTGGCGCGATGCATTTAAACAAAATGAACATTCCTGCGACTCGTATACTAGGGCTGCTACAGCATATGCTGCAGGAAAAGAGCAGGAAGCTGATTATTGGTATTCTGCAGGTCATAGTTACCATCGTACAGCAGTTTATCTGGAGCTAACAATTGGACTAGTCGACGGAAATCCTGAAAGTGCTCAGGTTTCGCGTGAAGCAGCTAAGCAGCATGAGTTTTCAAGTGAGTGTTTTACTAAGGCTGCCATAGCCCATGCTGCAGAAAAAAAAGATGAAAGTATTTGTTGGAATACTGCAGGTATTGCTCATCGTAATGCCGCTAAAAATCTAGAAAAAGCTATAGATAAAGAATTTGAAGAACAAGAAGTTGCTGCTCAAGCGTGGCGCGAAGTATCTAAGCAAAATCAGCTTTCTGGCGAGTCGTACAGTAAAGCAGCTCCTCTAAAATATTCATCGCCATCAGATACGGGTTATGGATGGTATAAAGCAGGCAATGCTTACTCTTCCGCAGCGAAACAACTAGAAAAAGCGATAGAGACAGAATCAAGTAGAAAGTCAGAAATTGCCCAAGCCTGGCGTGAAGCAGCCAAGCAAAATCAGCTTGCCGGTGAAGCTTTTGACAAGACATCTATGGCACATGCCAAAGGAGAAGAAGATGAAGGTGAAAGTGAAAATTGGAATAGTGCAGGAGAAGATTACAAGTGTGCAGCTGAAAAATTAGAAAAAGCCATAGAAGCAAAAGTAAGTGGAAAATCCGAAATTGCTCAAGCTTGGCGTGAAGCAGCTAAGCAGAATCAACTCGCTGGTGAAAGTCTTAATTCTAATATAGGAGAGGCTTTCAATTGTGCAGCTGAGAACTTAGAAAAAGCTATAGAGGCAGACTTAAATGGAAAGCCAGAAGTTGCTCAAGTTTGGCGTGAGGCAGCCAAACAAAATCAGCATTCTGGCGAGTGTCACGCCAAGGACGCTATTATGCCAAACACAATGTGGGGAGCAGCTTATAGATACAAAATGGCAGCCGAGGAACTAGAAAAGAGCGCTGAGCACTTAGAGAAAGCCCTAGAAGCAGAGGCAAACGGGAGATCTGAAATTGGCCAAGCGTGGCGCGAAGCAGCCAAGAAGAATCATCTTTCTGTGGAATCTTATATTAAGGTAGCTATAGCGCATGCCAAAGAGGGTGAATATTTTAACGCAGGCGAGAAATATGAGTATTTAGATAATGCAGTTTATACTTATAAAGAGGCAGTTGAAGAACTAGAAAAGGTTCCTGAGCAACTAGAAAAAGCCATAGAAGCAGAAGGCAATGGAAAGCTCGAAATTGCCCGAGCATGGCGCGACGTAGCTAAGCAAAATCAACTCTGCAGCGAGTCTTATACCAAAGCTGCCATGGCACAGGCCGCAGAAAAAGAAGATGAAAACGATAGCTGGAAACACGAAGGCTATAGTTACAGCTATGCAGCTGAGAAATTGGAGAAAGCTATCGAGGCAGAAATAAACGGGAAGCCAGAAATTGCTCAAGCTTGGCGTGAAGTAGCTAGGCAACATCAGCGTTCCGTTGAGCCTTATACTAAGGCAGGCACAGCACATGCTTCAGGAAAAAAAGATGAGGGTAATTATTGGAATAGTGTAGGCAATGGTTACTATTGGGGCGCTATTCGACTAGGAAAAGCCATCGAGGCAGAGATAAACGGGAAACCAGAAATTGCTCAAATTTGGCGTGAAGCAGCTAAGCAGCATCAACTTTCCGCTGAACATTACACTCAGGCAGTTACAGCACATGCTGAAGGAAAAACGGCTGAAGCTAGTAGTTTGGATGCTACAGGCAAAGCGGCTTTTGAAAGAGCTGATGTATTAGCAAAACAAGCAGAAACATTAGCTCAGAAAGAAAAACCTGAACTTGAAACTGCAACAGTCAAGAAAAATTCAGAGCATCACGTTCAAGTAACAAATACTGAAGCAAGTGGAACTTCCTCCGACTATGTTCATTCTGATCCGGCTGATACTTCAGTGTTAGAGCACTAGAATCAACTTAAACTTGTAACTTAACTAACTATTTGGCCTGTTTGTAGAATATCAAAACATTAACTCTATGAAAAAAATAATCTCATCCATTCTTCTTGCTGTTTCAGCAAGTTCAAACCTCCTTCTAGCGCAAGTTGAAAATAAGCTGGAGGAAACATCGCTATTAGAAAGCGCCTCTGCTCCTATCTTCTATCTTCCATCTTCTATCTCCTATTTGGGCGTTACGCCCAAATTAATGATGGACCCTGCAGAATTGAAAAATATTCAAGAAGGGATAGAGGATTTAAAAGGAGTTGTTGGGTCGCCTGGAAAAGCACCTATTAGTACAACTGCTTTCGCACACTCTCCCTGTTCCTCGAGTGCTGCGATGTCAGGAAAGGTAGGCTCCGAGGCAGGAGCAGCACTGACTCACGACGAAGCGGCTGAAGAAAATAGTACGAATACATTTCTTGAAGATGAAATTTGCAATAACATCTATACGAGCTGTCTTGCCAAGGTAGCAGCGATGTCACAGAGTAGAAGTCTTATTGCTGGAGGTAATGCTGAAGCGGCTCTACAAGAGGCTAAAGAATGGGATGCTGCGGAGAAGAAGGCAAAGAGAGATGTTGATAAGAGCAAAAGAGCTCTAGATAAGGCTAGGAAAGAGAAAGAAGCCGCTGAAAAAAAATTAGATTCTTCTAAAGCCTCCATCCATGGGAAAGCGTATGCCGATGAAGCCTATTATAATTTCCAGGTAAAAGAACTTGCTGAGGAGCTTGCTGACGCAAGAGTCGTAACGGCTGAGGCAACTCTCATGGCTATTGAAGTGAGAGGTACAGCTCAGAGTGCTGGTGCTGAAGCCGATCTTGCCGAGGCACGCGAAGAAGAGAGGGCTGCGTGTGAGGCTCTTGAAAAGGCAACACGAAACAGTTCTATAGCTTCTAGCGAAGACGCTCACTCTCCTTTTTCTTCACCTAACAATAGAAAGAAAATTTCATCACCCGAGTCCTCAAGCCCACTCCCCTTCACTCCTCCCAGACCACCTGGGTCTGGATTAAAGAGCGTAGAACCCGAACAGATTTTTGCCTCTCCATCCATACCAGCCGCGACAGCGGTGGAGTTGAGTCCTAGTAACGTCACTTTTGTTGAACCTCTGAGCTCACTGAAATTATCAGAAGATAGTGCTGCTCAGCAAAGGAAAGAAGGAGCAGCGTCAAAAGAAAAATCGGTAGCTACCTTTGAAGCTGAATTTTCCGAAATGATCGAGAGTGCTAAGACTCAGGCTGAAGAAACGGTAGCGACAGCAACAGCAGCAAGGGAGAATGCTGAAAAAATTGGAACATCAGCAAAGGAATGGAATAAAGCCATAGAAGAGGCTGAAATAGCAGAAGAGGCCTACGCGCATCTTGGTGGATTGTATAAGACGTATCAAGAACAAGCGGCAGAGCATTACTCGGGAGCGATGCTAAATACAAAACGTTCTAAATATAATATTGAACTGAAAAAAGCCGAGACAAAAAAAAGATCTTGGACAACCGAGATCGAAGAATGTCGTGAGAAAAAAGAATCCTTAAAGAAAGAGAAAGGAGCTGGTGAAAAGGCCGAGCCAACCGCAAGAGAAAAAGAGCAAGCAGAAATAACCAAGTGGAAAGCGGCTGCGGAAGAAGCTCAACAAAAAGAAACAACAGCAACTGCTGCAGGGAAAAAAGAAGAGAGTAGTCAATGGCGTGGCGTGAAAAGTGCTTTATTGGGTGCCATTGAACAAAAAAGAAAAGCAATTGAAGCAGAAGTAAGTGGAAAAAAAGAATTGGCTACATCCTGGAATGATATAGCCCAGCAAAACATTCAAGCTAGTGAATTTTTTACTAAGGCAGCCACAGCATATGCTACAAGAAAAACAACGGAAGGTCAGAGTTGGTATAATGCAGGCTTAAGCAGCTCGTCTGTAGCTGAAAAAAATGGAAAGCTATTGTAGCAGAGGGAGAAGGAAAAACAGAGATAAGCCTATCCTGGAGCAAAGCAGCAGAACAAGATAAGCAATCCATCGAGTATTATATTAAGGCAGCCACAGCATACGCAACAGGAGCAGCATCAAAAACAAGCGAAGCTGTTAGTTTATATAATACAGGTGTTGGATATTCACGTGCAGCCGAACAAACAGGAAAAGCCATTGTAGCAGAGATAGACGGAAAAAAAGAGCTGAGTATATCCTGGTATAAGGCAGCAGCGATAAGCATGCAATCGAGCGAGATTTCTATTAAGTCAGCTGAGGCATACGTTGCAGGAAAAGTGGCTGAAGGTTGCAGTTGGCAGAATGTAAGTAGCGCCTTAAGGCGTGCAGGTGATCAAACAGGAAAAGCCTTCGAGGCAGAGTCAGCTGGGAAAACAGAGCTAGCCGCATTGTGGCGCGAAGCGGTCGAACAAAATAGAAAAGCTAACGAACTTTATACTCAGGCAGCCGGAGCACACACTGAAGGGAAAACAAGTGAAGGTAGTAGCTTGGATGTCATGGGTAAGAGTGCTTATGATCGAGCGGACGCGTTAGCAAAACAAGCAGAGGCCCTGCGTTTAAATCCAGAAGTAAAAAAAGCTGCTACGGAAACAAATTCATCACCTTCAGCTGTAGTACTACAATCTTCGGAGATTGCGAAAGAAAAAGAAACAGCTGCTCCAGTTATCCCATTTTCTGCTACTGATGTTAAACAAAAGAATGAATCTGTTCTAGAAAATAAAAAAGCTGTAGAAAAAGCTATTGAAGATAAAACAGGTAACTCTTTATTTTCGCTATCACCTTTCATTCCCAAAACCTGGTATGACGAGCAAATCGAACGTGCCGAAAAGACCGAACAAGAGGTTGGGGAAAAATTTGCAAAAGCCTCCATGGAATTAGAAGCCGCACAAAAAGTATGGAGCGAGTTAGATGCTCAAATTCATGAAGAAGAAAATAGTCCTAGAGCAAAAGTTCAGATACCGGCTGCAAAGAAGCAATTTCAAGAAAATCTTCAAAAACTACAAGCAGCTAGAGAATCTGCACATCAAGAATTGCAGAAGTGCCAAAAAGAAATTAATTCACAGCAACCTTTTGTAACCAGTGCTTCAGAGGCAATGCAAAAAGTAAAAGGTGCTAAAGAAGTTGCCATTGCTACTACCCACACCCACTTGCATCAAGTTGGGAAACAACTTGCTGAGCAGATTGAAATAGATCAAAAGGAATATGGTAGAGGTCAAAGAGTCCTTGACGCTACCACTAAAATAGATCAAGAGCGCGCTGAAAAAACAAAATCTGTTCAAGAGGAAGCTGCAATTCTTGAGCGAAGTGAAAAGATAAAAGCAGCTCGAGAAAAGGCACTTACTTCTACAGGAGATAGCCTTAAATATCAAAAAAGCATTATTAACTCATTAGAAAAAGCGGCTCACTATGGGAGTATTGCAGTGGAATTTCCTGGAAATGCTACCCTTGCGGAAAAATATAGGCAAGCAATGGAGCGTTCAGAAAAAGCAGCAGAACAATTCACACATGCTGAAGATCGTGATTCTTGGTATGAGGCAGGTCAATGTACTCAATGTAGTGCAGATTTTATGATCAAAGCAAGTGAATTACTAGCAGCAGAAGACAATGCCTTAGCAGAGAAATACAGTGAGGTGTCAGAAAAACACCAATTAGCAGCAGAACAGTTTGCTCAAGCTATTAAAGCATTTGAAGATGATAAATATAGTTATGAGGAAGCTGAAGCTTTGAAGTCGACTGCTTGGAGTTCCAGAATGCTGGCCTCTTCCATGGAATATAGGCTTAAGGTAGCAAATGCCTTAAAGCATAACAAGAAGTCACTGGTAGCAGAATATACGACAGCTTCTGAGAAAATGGACAAAGCAGCAGAATGCTTCCAACAATCAGCGACAGCATGTGCCGTAAATAAAGATGATGAACATGTTAATTGGAAACTAGCAGGCCAAGCTTATACGTGTGAAATTGAAAAGTTAGAAAAAGCCATAGAAGCAGAGGCGAACGGAGAATCTAAAATTGCTCAATCCTGGCGTGAAGCAGCTAAGCAAAATCAACTTTCCAGCGATTTTTATCCCAAGGCAGCTACGACACATGCTGTAGGAAAAAAAGATGAAGGAAATTGTTGGTTTAATGTTGCTTGTGCTTACCAGATAGTAGCTGATCAATTTGGGAAAGCCATAGAAGCAGAGATCAATAAAAAATCAGAAGTTGCCCAAGCTTGGCGTGAAGCAGTTAAATATCGTCAACTTTCTGTGGAACCTTATACTAAAGCAGCCACAGCCTATGCTTTAGGGAAAGAAGATGAAGCCGATCGTTGGAAGAATGCAGGCAGTCACTATAGCCAAGGGGCTGATAGCTTAGAAAAAGTGGCGGAGCAGCTAGAGAAAGCTATAGAGGCAGAGGCAAGTGGAAAGTCTGAAGTTGCTCAAGCTTGGCGTGAAGCCGCAAAGTGTAGTCAACTGGTTGTTGAACCTCAAACTAAGGCAGCTAAAGCATATGCCTCAGGAAAAGAAGATGAAGGTTCTAGTTGGTATGATGTTTCCCTTAGTTACAGTAGAGCAGTCTATAGACTAGAAAGAGCTATAAAGGCAGAGGCAAGTGGGAAGTCTGAAGTTGCCCAAGCTTGGCGCGAAGCAGTAAAACATAGTCAACTCTCTGCTGAGCCTTATACTAAGGCCTCCATAGCATATGCTGCAGGGAAAAAAGATGAAGCTATTTGTTGGAGTAATGCAGGTATTAACTATTACTATGGGGTTAATAATAGCTTAGACAAGGTTGCTGAGCAGCTAGAAAAAGCTATAGAGGCAGAAGCAAATGGGAAGTCAGAAATTGCTCAAGCCTGGCGTGAAGCAGTTAAGCAAAACGAGCTCTCTCTTGAGTTTTATACAAAAGCAGCCATAGCACATGCCGCAGGGAAAAAAGATGAAGCTGTTTCTTGGAATAATGCAGGCAATGTTTACGGGCATGCAGCAGCTAAGCTGGAGAAAGCTATTGAAGTAGAGGCCAATGGAAAACCAGAAACTGCTCAAGCTTGGCGTGAAACAGCTAAGCAGTATGAGCTTTCAAGCGAGTGTTTCACTAAGGCTGGTATAGCACATGCTGCAGGAAAAAAAGATGAAGGTACATGTTGGAATAGTGCAGGTATTGGTTACTATTATGCAGCTGAAAAACTAGGAAAAGCCATAGAGGCAGAGGGAAGTGGAAAGCCTGAAATTGCTCAAGCTTGGCGCGAAGTAGCTAAGCAACATCAACTTTCCGGCGAGTCGTATAGTAAAGCAGCTCCTCTGAAATATTCATGGGCAGCAAATCCAGGCTATGGATGGTATCATGCAGGCATTGTTTACTCTTCCGCAGCTAAGCAACTAGAAAAAGCGATAGAGGCAGAAGCAAGTGGAAAGGCAGAAATTGCTCAAGCTTGGCGTGAAGCAGCCAAGCAAAATCAGCTTGCTGGAGAGCCTTTTAACAATTCATCTGTAGCATTTTCTGCAGGAACATCAAGCGAAGGTTATCGTTGTGATCATATAGCTAGCGGTTACTCTGGCGCAGCTGGAAAATTAGAAAAAGCTATAGAGGCAGAAATAAGTGGAAAGCCAGAAGCTGCTCAAGCTTGGCGTGAACAGGCCAAGCTACATCAACTTTCTGCTGAACATTATACTCAGGCAGCTGTAGCACATGCTGCAAAAAAAACTGATGAAGGAAATAGTTGGGATAAAGCAGGTGAGGCTTACAAAGATGCAGCTGAGAAATTAGAAAAAGCCATAGAGGCAGAAGCAAGTGGAAAGTCAGAAGTTACTCAAGCTTGGCGTGAAGCGGCAAAACAATACCAACTTGCCAGTGAGCATTATAGCAAAGGGGCCATGGAATACGCTGCAGGGAAAACAAAAGAAGGTAAGAATTGGGTTGAAGCAGGTTCTAGTTACAGAGGAGCAGGTCTTGGTTATTCTTGTGCGGCAGATAAGTTAGCAGAAGCCATAAAAGCAGGAAAGCCAGAAGTTGCTCAAGCCTGGCTTGAAGCAGCTAATCAAAATAAACTTTCTGTTGAGCCTTATACAAAGTCAGCTATAGCACACATTGCAGGGAAAACAAAGGAAGGTGAAAGTTGGAATAAAGTAGGTAGTGGGCACTATTGGGTAGCTGCTAGGATAGAAAAAACTATAAAGGCAGAAGCAAGTGGAAATCAAGAAATAGCCCAAGCTTGGCGCGAAGCAGTCAAAGATATTCAGCTTTCTTGCGACTCTTATAGCAAGGCAGCTATGGCCTATGCAGAAAGAAAAGTAGTAGAAGGTATTCTCTGGGATAAAGCAGGTTCTAGTTACATTTGCAATAAAGATGGTATTGGTTATGTTTTAGTTAACAATCTAGAAAAAATTATTGAAGCAGAGAAAAGTAAAAAACCTGAAAGTGCATTTCTAGCACAGGCTTGGCGTGAAGCGTTCAGAGAATATCAACATTCTAACGAGTATAATATTCAGGCAGCTGTAGCATATACTGAAGGAAAAACACAAGAAGGTGATGGTTTGGATATTACAGCCAAAGGAGCATATAAACGAGCTGAGCTCTTAAAAAAGCAAGTAGAAACATTAACTTCTAATCCTGAAGCTTTAAAAAAAGCTCAAGCAGAGGCAGTAGAAACCCAACGAAAAGTAGCAACGTACCAAGCAAAAGCTGTGGAAGCAGAAGGAGGAGGAAAACAACCTTTAGCAGCAAGTTATAGAAATCTAGCAAAAACCACCGAGCAGGCTGCAAACCAGAAAAAACTCTCAGGTGGAACCGATGCTATTGGAAAAGAAAATGAAGAGGATAGCAGGCAGAGAGAGGCAACGTCCCTTCAATCTAGTGCAAATTACCAATTAAAAGCAATTGAGGCAGAAGAAGTTGGCAAAACAAGTTTGGCTGCTGGCTATAAAGAAGTTGCAGCAATCTCACAACATGCTGTAGGTCTCTATCAGCAATCAGTTTTAGCTTATGCCTCAACCTTCTATAGTAATGAAGGTACTGGTTGGCGAAGGGCAGGTAATTCTTTGCAATCTAGTGCAGATTATCGAGCAAAAGCGCTTGAAGCGGAAGAAGCAGGGAAAATAAAACTTGCAGCAGCCTATAGAGAAGCTGCAGAAAATTCACAGATTGCTGGAGATCGATATCAACGATCTGTTCAAGAACATATCGCTAAAAAGAGTCTTGAGGGAGCTACTTGGGATTCTGATGCTGCATCCCTCCAAGCGAAAACAAACTATCAGATCAAGACGATTGAAGCAGAAGAGGCAGGTAAAGCAACACTCGCAGCAGGCTATAGAGAGGCTGTAGCCACATCCCAAAAAGCGATCGATCAGTGTCAACGAGCACTTCAGGCTATTGCTGCAGGAAAAACAACTGATGCTAGTAGCTTGAATAGTTCAGGCTGGTATTTCAAATTTGGAGCGGACTATCAAGCAAAAGCCATTGAAGCAGAAGATGCAGGGAAAGGAACCCTAGCTGCTGACTATAGAGTGGTTACAGAACAGTATAAACAAGCAGGTCAAGCCTATGCTGTAGGAAAAAGTACCGAAGGCAGTACTTGGCAGAAGAAAGCCGAGACTTCTGCAAAAGAGGCCGATGCAAAAGCGAAGGTAGAAGAAGGGAAAGCAACTAAAATGTTTGGAAAAGAATCTGGAGACTATTAATCTGTAACTACCAACGTACCGTTGGTAGTGTTGAAAGGTTGAAGGGTTGAAAAGTTGAACGGACGCTTTGCTGCTAATTCATCTTCTCTTAAATATGAAAATTAAGGTGGTAACAGTAAAAATGAATCTCCCTGATTAACTGCAGTATCATTGTTCAAAACAATCCTCTTTTCAACCCTTCAACTTTTCAACCCTATCAAGGTTCCTGCCTTGGTAGTTACAAGTTAACACTATATGACTAACAGATGAGATTTTATCAATCCTATGAAAAAAATTATTCCTTCATTATTCCTTGCTACTTTAGCAAACTCTAGCCTCCTTATTGCGCAAAGTGAAAGTAAGCAGGGTACAGGGTACAGGGTACAGGCGCTAAGCAGGGAACAGGGTTCAGGGAACAGGGAGCAGGTAAGAAACACAAATCAGGTTACAGGTTGCAGGTTACAGGGGACAGGGGCAGAAATGGCAGAATTACTATTGGAGGATCAGATTGGGCAGGGAACTGAATTTACTACGAACTACGAACTACCAACTACGAACCGTGATAACTTAGCTCAAGACCTAAGTTATCACTTAATGATGGACCCTGCAGAATTAAAAACTGTTCAAGAAGGGATAGAAGATTTGAAAGGGGTTTTTGGATCTCCAGGAAAAGCGGGGCTCAGCGTTAGTACAACTGTACACTCTCCCGTTGGGAATAGTTCATCAAGTGCTGCGATGTTAGAGGCAAGAGACTCCGATGCAGCGGCAACGTTGAGTGTCGACGAGACAGGTGAAGGGGATTCTACTAAAGCATATCTTAAAAATGAAATTCGCGATAACATTTATATGGCCTGTCTTGCTGAGGTAGCAACAATGTCACTTGCTCAACGCAAAACCGCTGAAGGTATGATGCAAGAAAAGGAAGAATGGGAGGCAGCCAAGGACATGGCAATGGAGGAAGAAGCAGAACTTAAGATCATATTGGAAAGAGCGAAGGGAGAAACTCTTGCCGCTCAAAAGAAATTCGATTCTGCTAGTGCTATTCTGCATGGGAAAGCCTATGCGGATGAGGCTTATTACAATTGGCAGGTAAAAGAGCTTGCCGAGAAACTTGCTGAAGCACGCATGACAACATCACATGCTACCCTAAATGCGATTAAGTTTAGAAATACCGGACAGCGTGTTAAATCGGAAGCCAAACTCAACGAAGCAATAGCGATGGAGTATAAGGCATCTCAGGCTCTTGAGTCAGCAACTTCTAAAACTTCTGGCGAAGAAATCCAATCTTCAACCTCACCCAGTCGCAAACAGAATCAAGTCACTCAATATACTCCTAGGAAGAATTCAATGGACGCAGAGAGTGTAAACTTTGCCCAAGGCTCCATTAATTTGCCTGCGGCTCCTCAAAGACCACTTTCTCCAGTACCCGCCAAGTCACCTGCGTCTGATCTTAACACGATAGGAGCCGAACAGACTTTTTCAACCCCAGCAATACCCGTAGCGATAGCAGTTGAGTTTAATCCTGCTAACAACCTTACGAGTGTTGCACCCCTTAGTCCTTTTAAATTATCCGAAGAGAATGTTGCAAAAGAGCAAGCTGAAGCTTTGGCTAAAAAAGAGAAGGCAACCACCGCCTTTGAGACTGAATTTTCTGCTCTGATTGAAAATGCTAAAGCCCAAGCTGAAGAAGCTGCAGCGTCAGCAACAGTGATAAGAGAAAAGGCTGAAAAGATTGGAACATCCGAGAAAGCCTGGAATGAGGCCATAGAAGACGCTGAAATGGCAGAAGAAGCCTATGCTGATCTTATTGGCAATTATAAGACGTATCAGACACATGTAGCCGATCATTACGAGGGATATATCGTAGAAACAAAACGTTCTAAATATAATCTTGAACTTAAAAAAGCGGAGAAAAAGAAAGGGCATTGGACCACCGAAGTCGCTGAATGTAGGGAGAAAAAAGAGGCCTTACATAACGGAACGATAGAGAAAGCCCTTGAGCAAACGCGAGCTGCCGAAGTAAAGGTAACCAAAGAACGCGAAGAAAGAGAAAAAGGGCAGGCGACAACAACATCTTTGGAAGCCACTCCTGTAAAAGAAACAACCATTCCAGTTACTCCATCTTCCTCTTCTTCTACCGTTGCAGCGGTATCTCCAGCCTCCAGCCTCCAGTCTCCAGCCTCTATTCAGCCTACACGTTTTATTCCAAAAACCTGGTATGATGAACAAATCGAAGTAGCCGAGCAAGCTGAAATAGCAGCTCTGGAAAAAATTGCTAAAGCCACTACAGAGTTAGAAGAGGCACAGACAATATTGCAAGCAATAGATGATCAAGTTAAAGAAGAAGAGAATAGTGACGAAGCTAAGTCAAAACTAGCAGCTGTAAAAAGACGATTTCAAGCACGTCTTCAGGAACTGCAAGCTGCTGGAGAATTGGCTGATCAAAAAATGCAACAATGCCAAGATACACTCAAAGCATGCAACAATGCAGCAATACAAGCCAAAGAGGCAATTCAAAAAGCCAAAGAAGCTAAAGAACATGCACTAAAAACGACCTATCTTCAATTCAATGAAGTTGGTAAAGATCTTGTCGAAGGGATTACATTAGATCGGAAAAAATATGATAGAGATCAAAGGGTTTTGGACGCTACCGCAAAAGTAGATCAAGAGCGCGCTGAAAATACCAAAGAGAAGGAAAGGTTGGCTAAAGAGGCTGAAATTGAGAAAGCCGCCCGAGAAAAGGCCTTAGAGCAAAAGCGAATGGAAACTCAAACTCTCGTAGAAGGGAAAAAAAGAGAAGTCGACGAGGCATTTTCCAGAGCACGAAATCAAGAGAGTGAAAGCGCATGGGACGAAGCACGTCAAATTGCAAACGCTGCTTCAACCTACTGGAATGGAGTTATAGAAGATATCAAAGCAGGAAGAAGTCCACTATCTTTTACACAAGAAGAGGCTACGGAACAAGGAGAACACTACCTTGGACAAGAAAAAACTGCTCTAGAAAAAGCAAAATCCGCTGTACAAGCCCAAGCTCAAGCGCAGCGTATTATGGCAGAGAAACGTAGAGTCGTAGAATCCGCTTTTGCTCGGGCCAGAGCAGCAAAGAACGAAAGAGGATGGAATGAAGCCCAATCAGCAGCTATGGCTGCCTCAAATTATTGGAATGGAATTGTTGAATCGATCAAAGCAGGAAAAAACACTCTATCTTTAAACGAAGAAGAAGCAACTTTCCAAAAAAAGTATTGGATGGAAAAAGCAGGTATTGCTGAGGTCAAAGCACTGGAAGCTCAACCATGTAGTAATGGTTGGGGCGCAAAACGCGATAGGGCCGATGCGATGATGTGGATGATTAGTAAGAAGGTTTGGCCTTGCCTTTCGGAAGCGATGAAAGCATTCATTGCTTTCCCAAGCGAAGCGAGGATGCACGATGCTTCTGCTTGTGCTTCTGCTTGTGCTTCTGTTTGTGCATCTGCATCTGCATCTGCTTATGCATCTGCATCTGCATCTGCATCTGCTTATACTTATGCTTATGCTTATGCTTCTACTTATGATTCTGCATCTGCTTATGCTTATGCTTATGCTTATGCATCTGCTTATGCATCTTTTTATGATTCTGCTGATGTTTATGCTTATGCTTATACTTATGCATCTGCTTATGCTTATGCTTATGCTTCTGTTTCTACGATTTCAAAAATTTTTGCAGAATCGAGTGCTGAAGCAACTGCTTCTGCACAAATTTTTAAAGCTGTTGAAGTAAGTAATACTCTCGCTCTTGAGATGACAAACAAACACCCTTATAAATTTACACCTCATGGAAAAGCAAATATAGCTTGGTCTCTTCAGGCCTCACGCGAAATAGCCGATTTTGCTCGCGCTGTGATAGCGTTTAAGAGAGAACAAGAAGCAGCCATTGTGGAAGATAGGAGATGGAAGATGGAAGATAGGGAAAATGTGGAAGATGGAAGAGATGGAAGAGATGGAAGATTGAAGATTGAAGATAGGAAGGATCGTGAAGAAGAACTACGAGAACAAAATAGTCGTATAGAACAAGAAAAGCTTGAAGAAATAAAAAATCTGGCAGATAACCCTTGTGCTGATACCCGGCAGGCAAAATGCGATCGAGCTAATACCGCATCAAAGATAGCCCGTGAAAAATTTGGATCACCTGTATCACCAGCGATGAAAGAATTTAGTGCCCATCCAAGTGAAATGACGCTTCGAGCTACTGGTAAGTCTTTTGCCATCGCCATGAGTTCCTCTGAAGCAGAAGAAGCACTTGAAACAGCCGAAATTTTTGCCAAGGTATCTGCTGACGGAGCAGAACTTGGAAGAAAAAATAAATTTAATGCTGCAACGCAAGAAAATCTCGATTGGTCTGCAACGATTACACGTGAGATGGTAGAATTTTCTCGAGCCCTTGCAAACTTTAAGAAGGCGCAAGAGGCTGCTGAGGCTGCAAAGCAGCCTTAAATTTCGCAGTTTAAGTTTTAAGTTTAAGTGAGACTACCAACGTAGTCCAAGCAGGAAGAAATTCACCACAAAGCCGCTAAAGCGGTACACAAAGATCACAAAATAAAATTTTGAGAGTTACCAAGCAGCAGATAAAATTGAAAGAAGATTTCTCCTTTTAGTACTTAGAATTTTTTTATAAAAAAATGCTTTTTGTGTAATCTTTATGCTTTTTGTGGTAAATTCTTTTTTGAGACGTTGGTAGTTACCCAAAAATAGAAATTT
>DATEBV010000297.1:0-3812 GCA_035287205.1 Chthoniobacterales bacterium
CGTGAATAATCTTTGGCAAGAAGTGCTTAGTAGATATCAACAAGGAAATAAAAATAATGAATCTCTTCAAGATCAGAAAACTGCTGACTATCAAGTTCAGTTGATCTTGAATAGGAATGAAATGTTAAAGAAGTTTTTTCAAAAGATCAGTGAAATTACAGATTCTACTAAAAGTAGCTATTATGAAGTGCAACAGGATGCTCTTAGAGAATATACTGAAGCTGCGGAACAAGCTTCTTTAGAGGCAGCTAGAGCAAAAGTGAGTGGGGCTGCAGAAGCATGGGCTTTTAGAGTAAGTCAAGCTATTCAAGAAGTGACTCAAATAAGGGATGAACTAGTCAATAGGGGGATTTTGAGTGATTGTGCTCAAAAATTAGCAGAAGCACTTGTTCAAATTGATAAAAAGGCTTTTGAAGAATTCAAGAAAGAAACAGAGAGACTTGCTAATATTGAGGCTATATGGGTTGCTAAAATAGAAGCTCATTTGAAGGCTGCTCAAATCAAGAGAGAATATGCCGCTAATAGTTATGCTAAGGGAGAGGCTGCAGCTTGGAATGAGTTAACAGCAGAAGAACGAAGTGCTTATAATAATGAGGTGAGTGATGCTAATAATGACCATGAATCGCAGCATACAAGCAAACTGAAATCAGCTGAAACAGCTCTTCGACAAGCTCGTTATGACCTAGAAGAACAAGTAGCTAATAAATCGCATGCTGATGAGCTTGCAATAAAAAATGCTCATGAAAATGTTGATAAATTAGAGAAGGAGGTGAGCACACTGCATACTAAGAAACGTATTAGGGAAGAGGCTGTTGCATGGGCCAAGTTAACTCCAGGAGAAAGAGAAGCTGAAGCAGCTGTGAGTACAACCGCTAAGGAGCTTTGGAGTAGCGCAGAAAAAGCAGCGCTTCTTGCTAAACAAACTGATGATAAAATAAATCATAATGATCTTAGTGCAGAAGGAATTTCTTTATGGAATGAGGCTCTTCAACGAGCTGTCGATGCAGAAACGGCTTGGGTTAGAATTATCGAAGCGTATCAACGATATTATAATCAAACTCTTGAGGAAAATTGGAAAGCGTGGTGGAGTATGAAACTGAAAGCTGCAGAAGATCAAAAGTCTTTTTGGTCAGCTAAAATACTTTACTATCAAGCTAACAAAGCACAAATTAGTGCTACTATTGCTGCGACAGTAGCTGAGGCTTCATTCCATGAAGAAACTCTTTGGGATGATGCTATCCAAAAAGCAAAGGACACAGTAATAGCCTGGGAAAAAACTGAAGCAGCTTGTCAAATAGGCAGTAATATATCCTTTTCAGAACACAGTGCCTCTGATAAAGATATAGATCATCAAGAGGTAGAATACTCAAAAGCTCAATGGTCTGCTCATGTGATTTCCTATCAAGCGAAAAAAATAGAAAGCAGTAAAATGATTGCGTTAAGTAAAACTAACAAAGTTATTGATGCAGGATCTCTTTTGAAAGTGATTATTCAAGATGCATCGGAAGTAAAACAAGCTTATGATCGATCTATCAAATTTTATGAAGATAGTCTTTCTAAAATACCTGAGAGGTTCAAAAAACAATGGAAAGAAAACCTTCAAGATGTGAAAAAAGGAGAAGAACAATGGGTTCCTCTTACTACTTGTATTGAAGATATCAAAAAGACTGCAGATTCTCCAGAAGGTATTTCTGCTAGGATTACTGCATGGATGGCAGCTTTCAAGATCGCTGATCAGCAAAATATATCGTTAGAAAGTATGATAAGAAATGGCAAGATATCTCGAGGAACTGGAAGTCGTGAGGCTCTTCATCAGCTTGAATCCCAAAAAATTCTATGGGTTTCATTAAAAGAAAAAATATTTGAAGAGAAGGTGAAATATCTTTTACCGAAAGCTGAGATTACTGAAAAAGAAGCTCTTGTCGTTCATGAGAAAGCTATGGCTGCACTTCATCAATCAGAGCAAGAATCAAAAGGATCAGCTGTAACTTCAATTAACATGGATCAACTTTTGGATGAGGCTTGTAAGAAGGCGAAGGAAACAGAAGAGGATTACGGTCGTATTGTTGAGGCTTTTAAATCAAAAGGTCCTGAAAATGAAGAATTCAAAAAAGTATCTCATAAGAAAAAAGTTTGGGTGGCTTATAAATCATACTATTTTGCTCAGAAGGAAGCAAGAGCTGCACGTACTTTCAATACGAATGAGATACAAAGAACGCTTCAAGAAGAAAGAGATGTTCGTGATTGGGATGGTATGATTGCAAGAGCAAATGCAGCAAAATCAGCTTGGCAACGAGCAAGTCTTCTTTTGGATGATGCTGATGAGATAAATCCAGGTCAATTTAATCTTATATTACAAGAAGCTAATGATGAAGTGCATAAAAATGAAACAGATGCTTATGAATATTCTCTTTTGAAGGCAGAAGATGATGTAGCAAAGGGTGATTTGAGAGACTCTGTGGCTAATTTTAGAGAATCAGTGGCTAAGTCTACAACGAGAGCTATTACGTCTGTAAGAAAATCTTTTGTTCAAGTTGGGAAGTCTTTACTTAATTGGACATCAGGTCTTCAGCCAGGAGATATGGATCGCATTTTAACGGCTAAAAAAGCTTTTGTAAAAGCCAAGAAAAATTGGGATTCTTTTTCTCAAGCAGCAGATCGTTTTATGAATGAACCTAATATAAGTAATATTGAAGCAGCTCAATTTTACACTCCATTGGCTTCCTATAAAAAATCTAATTCTACGGTGTCAAATGATGCAGCTCTTGTCAAGGCAATGGCTCTTGTCCTTGGGGTTGATTCTGAGAGTACTGATCCTGTTATGGTAGCCTTTCGTAGAGCTTATTCTGCACGCTATAATGTTCGTGAAGTGGTGACCAATCGCTTTGCTAAGGACATCAAGAATACAATAGGTATTTCTTGGGGTTCTAAGTCTGTTGAAACACCTACTGAGAGAGCTTGTAAGTCTGCTGCTGAAGCAGAAGAAGCTGCGAGTAAGGCTGCTAATACTATTTGGGCAGATGAGGTGCGGTGGGCTGCTAGTGCTGCTAGAAAAGCCGCTGATTTTACAAAAGCTGTTGATCAATGGAAACTCTCGCAGGGCCCCTTAGCATTGCAAACTGAACAGACATCGTTATAATTTATTTTTATTTTATTAAAGTAAAAATAATTGAAACCTGTTATTAAATATATACTAAACTCATGAAAACTTTTATTTCACTTCTTCTAGGAGCCCTTATAAGCTCTACCAGCTTGAGTAATCTTAATAGTCAAGTTGAAAAAAATCAGGTGACAGGTGACAGGTTACAGGTTACAGGGGCAAAAATGGCAGAACTACCATCAGACCTTTCTTTTCAGATAGTTGGATTGACTACGAATTGTGACAACTCGGATGAAAACTTGAGTTGTCACCTAATGATGGATCCAGTATCAGCTGAAGAAGTAGGGAAGCTTTTACAAGAGAAAGCTCTTAGTAAAGAAGCACCTTCTGAAGTGCAAAAGCCTGTTGATGCATTTCATGAAGCTGTTGCTAGAAAAGCAGCTCGAGCTGATGAGGATATCATTCGTATAAAAACTGCTCAAGAAAGGGTAGAAGAAGCCGCTGCAGCGCGTACAGGTTTTGTTGAACGTATTAAGAATGATGCGAAGAATAGAAGTGCGTTTATAGAAGAACTACAAAAGATTTGGACATCGGATATTATTTCTACTTCGTCAGAGGTCGTTATAAAACTTGTTGCAGATACCAGGTATGAAGCACTCAAAGCCGACTTAATTGCGATAGAAGCTAAAACGGAAGCCCATGAGATGAACTT
>DATEBV010000298.1:0-2860 GCA_035287205.1 Chthoniobacterales bacterium
AAAGACTGCTCGTGAGGAAGAGAGAGAATCAAATGTCGACGACTGTTTTGGTCTTACTCTTGAAGATTTTCAGAGTATTATTTTTGAATATCCAGAATCTCAACGTCTCATTATTCAAGAAGGAACTATCGTGACTTGTGATGCTGATCCGAAAGCACCTAATAAAAATAGAAGTGAAAATATGCAGATCATGCAAACTCTTATGGAGTTGATTCCAAAAGAAATTGCAGAAAAAGAACTGGCTCAAAATGGGTTAGAATTTATGCGATTACCTTTAAGTAGTGAGAAACTTAAAGGTATCTTGCAAAAGGTTAATGAAGATGCTGGCATTCTTGATGATCTCGAGACACAATCGACAGCTAGTGGATATACTCAGTATACGCAGAGTTATCTTGGTAAGGAAATCATGGGCAATATAGAAGAAAAATATGTAGCTAAAACGCTTCTTAAAATATTACAAGACAATCAAAATACCAAAGATATCTTCGGAAAATTAGGTGAGAGCGTTCAACAAACTTCTGCAGGTCCATCTTCTCCTCAATCTACAGCAGCGCAGAAAGCTGCAGATTTTGAAACTAATTTTTCTAAGATCATCGAGCGTGCTAAGGATCAAGCTGAAAAGGCGGAACAGGCAGCAGAGATAGCTCAAGAAAAGGCGGAGAAACAGGGAACATCCGAGAAAGCATGGCATAAGGTACTAGAAGAGGCAGAAATGGCACAAGACGCTTACACACATCTGAGTGGGCTTTATAAAAAGTATCAGAAACAAGCAGCAGAGCATTACGAGGGAGGAATCTTGGAAACACAATGTTCTCAATATGATTTTGAACTTAAAAAAGCGGAGAGGAAGAAAACCTATTGGACGGATGAGGCAGAGGAATGTAGGCATAAAAAAGAGGCCTTAAAACGTGGAGAGGCAGAGAAAACTCTCGAACAAGCGAGAGCAGCTGAGGCTAAAACAGCCCAAGAGCGCGAGGCAGCTAGGGTTGCAGAGCAGGAAAAGATCGAAATTGAAAAGCAAGTCGCTGCAGAAAAGGCATTGAAAGAGAAGCAAGAGCTAGAGAAGAAAGCTAAGGAGGTTGCTGAAAATAAATTATCTCAAGAACGTGAAGCGGCAAGGATTGCAGAACAGGTGAGAATAGAGAAAGAAAAGAAAGCTGAAGCGGATAGACTTGAAATAGCAAGAGCTGAAGAAATCAGAAAAGAAAACGAACTAAAAAAACTAGAGTATGCAAAAACTCTTGAGATGGCTCAACGACTTCAATCAGAAGCACGCAATGCCGGAGGTATAGCTCTTAACGTTGCAGCTCGTGCTAAAGAGGCATTTTTAGGCGATCAAGTGCAATTATGGGAAGAAGCAATAGCAAGAGTCAAAGAGGCTGAACAGGCATGTACTAGAGCAATCATATTTCATCGAAACGAAGAGGCTCAAGCAGAATTATCTCAAAAAGGATGGTGGGGTGAGCAGCTTAATGCCATCGAGGGTTGGAAGACAAAGTGTGTTGCCAAAATAACCGAATGGGAAATTCAAAAGAATCAAGCATTGAAGGCTCATCAAGAAGCAAACTCATTTGACCCATTTGCCTCATTCGCTTCAGTTGCTCCGGTTGCTGCACAAGCTGAACCGCAACAGATGATAACAGCTAATAGAGAAGCAGATCATATTGCGGCGGAAATAGCAAAACTTCAAGCAGGAGCTAGAGAAAAAGCCAGAGAAGCAACGAGAAAATCCCTGGAAGCACGATCAAATGCGCGAACTACTATTGGAGATATTGCAAACTCATGGCATGGTGTTGCCAATAGTTTAGAGAAAACCTCTGAATATTGGACAAAAACACATAGTGCCCAAGAAGCTGGAAAAACAAGGCTTGCAGCAGCCTACCGCGAAGCCGCCGCAACATCAGAGCGAGCTGCAGACCAGTTTAAACTATCCGCCCAAACCAAAGCCGCAGGAAAAGAAAATGAAGGTATTAGTTGGGATAATGAAGGCAGCTCTCTCCAATCAACAGCAGACTATCAATCAAAAGCCTTCGAAGCCCAAGATGCCGGAAAAACAACGCTTGCAGCAGCCTACTTCGAAGTTGCAGAAACATCACAAATAGCTGCAGATCAATGGGAACTATCAGCCAATACCTTTGCTGCAGGAAAAGAAAGTGAAGGTATTAGTTGGCAGAATGGAGGCGGCAACCTCCAATTAAAAGCAAACTACCAAGCTAAAGCGATTGAGGCCCAAGAAGCCGGGAAAACAACGCTCGCAACAGCCTACCGCGAAGCCGCCACAACATCAGAGCGAGCCGCGGATCAGTATAAACAATCAGCCCAAACCCATGCCGCAGGAAAAGAGAGTGAGGGTGATAGTTGGGGTAGGGAAGGAGACTCCCTCCAATTAAAAGCAGACTACCAAGTAAAAGCAATTGAGGCCCAAGAAGCCGGAAAAATAACGCTTGCTGCAGCCTACCGCGAAGCTGCCGCAATCTCCCAACGCGCCGCAGATCAGCATAAACTAGCAGCCCAAACCTGTGCCGCAGGACGCGAGAGTGAAGGTATTAGTTGGGAGAATGAAGGCACCTCCCTCCAATCAAAAGCAGATTACAGTGCCAAAGCAGCTGAAGCCCAAGAATCCGCCAAGCCAACGCTTGTAGTAGCCTACCGCGAAGCTGCAGCAACTTCTCAAAGATCCGCAGATCAGCAGAAACTCTCTGCCCAAACCAAAGCCGCAGGAAAACAGAGTGAGGGTATTAGTTGGGGTAATGAAGGCGAGTCTCTCCAATCAAAAGCAGACTATCAAGCTAAAGCAGCTGAAGCGCAAGAAGCTGGCAAAACAACGCTTGCAGCAGCCTACCGCGAAGCCTCAGCAATA
>DATEBV010000299.1:0-2476 GCA_035287205.1 Chthoniobacterales bacterium
CTCCTGAAACACCGAGGAAGTCTAAAAATCAGGTGTGGGTGACAAGCCAAAACCATTTTGATCGAAAGTTATTTTGCTTATCTAGAGCCTGAACCACCGGATCCTTTATTGAAAATGCTTCAGAGCTCAAAAATGAAAAATATAAATACTCAAAAACACCATTTTGTCGAAAATTAATTGGTTATAGTGAGCAATTTTTTCAATCAATTGCCGCAGGCAAGAAAATACACTCGTCACCCTTTACTCGTTACTCGTTACATGTCTGTAGCTAGGCGTGCCGTCACTCCTTGTTCTTCATCAGCCTCAGCGAGTGTAAAAACAGGTTTCTAGCGTTCTTTCGAAATTCTATTTCTTTTCATGAATTGCGTCTTCCAATGATTTGATCCTTCGCTCCAGAGGAGCAATAAGACGTTCTAGGCTTTCTATAATAACAACATTTTTGGCATCGATCTCAATATTAACGCGATCTCCTAACTGCTTATTACCAAAATTGGTAAGTCTTAACGTCTCCGGAATCAGGTGAACTTCAAATGTAGATTGCTCCCGATCTACCTGACCAACGGTAAGGCTAGAACCATCTACGCCGATAAAACCTTTTTCAAAAATATACTTGAGACAGTGAGGCGTACATTGAATGGTTAAATTTAAATTGGAAAGGTCTCTCTTATCTCCAGAACTTTTTTCTCCAACTACAGTTCCTGTTTCAAAAATATGCCCTGCTAATTCATGACCTCCATTCTCATCCCCAAAACGAAAGCTTCGTTCAATACTCACCATTCTCCCTTCAAAAAGATCGCATAATGTTGTTTTGAGTAAAGTCTCCTTCCCTGCTTGAAAAGTCACTTTATGACCTTCTCTAGCAACAACTGTCTGACATACCCCATCGACAGAAACACTATCACCGACGCCCAACTGATGGACTAAATTCTCATTAAGATCTACTGTATAAGTTATTAAGAAAGGCTTCTTATCAACGTGAATAACTTGAAAAAGTCCTTTGGTGATGCCGGTGTACATGATGATAGGCTACAGGTTGCAGGTTACAGGTTACAGGCTAAATCTTGTTTTTTGCCAAGCTCATGGCTGGTACTGCAGAAATTTTTTCGGCAAGAGGCCAAGGTTCACCTACTCCATAGCAAATCACATAGAGATGATCTAATTGAAGTGTTTCAAGTGCTATTTTCATAGAAGCTGTTACTGATGGTGAGTTAGTTAGTTTAAACTCAAACCCAAGCTTGCGTCCGTTCTTTATTACCAAAAGATCCAATTCGGCACCGGAATGCAACTTCCAAAAAAATATTTCTCTCGGCAAAGCATTTAAATAGTGAATCACTTCCTGGATCATAAAACCTTCCCAAGAAGCACCACACTTAGGATGCGCTAACAACTCATGTTGATCACCAATACTCAAAAGGCTATGGAAAATTCCACTATCAGTAAGATAGATTTTTGGAGCTTTTACTTCTCTTTTTTTAACATTGCAACTCCAAGGGAGCAATCGAAACGTCATAAATGTTCCCTCAAGAATATCTAAATAACGCGACACCGTCTTGTCGGTAACGCCTAAGGATCTGCCTAACTCACTTCCATTCCATGTTTGCCCATGGTAGTGCGCCAGCATTGTCCAAAATCGTCGTAATGTTATTGAAGGAAGAGTAATTCCTAATTGAGGAAGATCGCGTTCAAGATAAGTCCTAATAAAAGAAGTTCTCCATTCTTGACTCAGTAATAAATTCCTAGCGAGCAAAGAACCAGGAAACCCCCCCCTAATCCAACGATCACTCAAACAAGTACTATCTGGCTTTTTACTTGAACGACTTAATTCTATAAGAGATAATCCATGAAGTTCAAAAAAAGAAACTCTTCCTGCTAAACTCTCTGAAGAGTTCTTGAGCAATTCAGGAGCAGCACTTCCCAGAATGAGGAAACGTGCGGGTAATGGTTTACGATCCGCTAGGACTCTGAGTAGCGGAAAAAAATCAGGACGTATTTGAATCTCATCGAGCACAACTAACCCTGTAAGAGATTTTAAGACAAAAGCTGGATCTGCAAGGCGAGCGAGATCATCAGGATCTTCTAAATCGAAATGAGTCACAGGACCTTTCTTCCATTTTTTGGCCAGCTCTTTTGCCAAGGTTGTCTTACCAACCTGTCGTGGTCCAAGAATCGCCACAATTGGAAAATGCGTTAAGCGTTCTTTGAGCTCTTGAAGAATAGGTTGTCGTAAAATCATGCAGTACATAATTATTCAGCCAACAGGCCGAATAGAGGATAAAGACTGAAGGTTAATCGATAAGCTGGTTAAAATTTAACCTAAAAACGGGAATAGAAATGAATAAAATGGCGTAAGATATTGGATTTAAAAATGTTTTTTAAAAGGTCGCGGCATACCTTTAGGTACGTAAGACATTTGAAAAAGCATTTTGAAACCAAGAGATTATGTCAGTTTGCCATTCTCTATTCACGTTTTTAGGTT
>DATEBV010000300.1:0-9577 GCA_035287205.1 Chthoniobacterales bacterium
GTACCTCATACCAACGATAATTTCGCATTCGCCAAAAAGTGGGTCAGTCCCACACATGATCACCTACGGTGCTCATATGAGGTAGCTGACCCCTTTTTTCGCCCAATTTAATCCGAACGTTTAGGTGATATGAGGTACTAGCCAGCAAGAAGAAAAGAAAAAACTGTCAGACTCGGGAACTAAGCTTTTATTACCAAGTTTTTTTCTTTTACAGTCGCTCTCTTTTTCACTTGGAAGAAGAATATTTTTTTAGTAATCTCACCTCTTCGATTTAGAAAACCAGTTCCAAGCAATCCATTTCAATGATGAAATCCTCCACCAAATTTTTACTTAGCTCGCTTGTTATATTCAATGCAACCAGTCTTCTGGCGATGGATATTGGGAAAGGAGCGGAAGCCTTAGGTGAGGAATTAGGGGTTTTTGGAAAGCGAGTAACTTCGGGTAAAACATCTGTTGTTGTAACTGCTGTAGCATCTCCTGTTGGGAGTAGTTCGTCCAGTGTGGCGAGTGCATCAATAGTTAGTCAAAGAGCTGTTGAAACAACAGCAGCAGTGGTCGCTGACGAAACGGGTGAAGAAAATTCTGCGGCTCAATTTCTTGAACAGGAGATTTGCGATAATATCTATTTGGGGTGTTTAGCAAAGGTAACTACGATGTCACTTTCTGCGCGTGCGAGTGCGGAAGGTATTGCTCAAGAGGCCAAGGAGTGGGCTGCTGCGGAGCAGAAGGCACAAAGGGATGTCGACAAGAGAAAGAAGGAATTAACAAAAGCTACAAAAGAAAGAACCGTAGCGTATAAAGAAATGGAGTCAGCGGATGCGTCCTTTCATGGAAGGGATTATGTTTCTAAAGCGAGTGCCGATTTTAAAGTCAAAGAATGTGCTGAACAACTGGCAGAGGCAAGAGTTGCCACCGCTGAAGCGACACTTTTTGCCATCCGAGTACAAGACACTGCTCAGAATAGCGGTGCTAAAAATGATCTGATGGATGCAATAGAAGAAGAGAGACTGGCATTGCAGGCACTTGAAGAGGCTAGGGTTCATGCCGTAGAGCAAAATATTGCAAGTGCATCCATTCCCATGGCAGAAGCAATCGCCGTAGAAGCATTTCCTATTTATCCTGATCATCAATCTTATCCTTATAATCAACATTTCAGTCCCCTGAATGTATCGCCCGAGAGAAGTGCTCAGGAGAGGCAAGAGGAGGTATCGGCTAAAAAAGAGAAAGCTGCAGCAGCCTTTGAAACTGAATTTACGGAGACAATAAGAGAGGCTAAAGCCCAAGTCGAAGAAGTGGCAGAAGCAGCAGAAACGGCCAGAGAAAAAGCTGAGAAAGAAGGAAACTCTGAAAAATTATGGAATAAGGCGATCGAAGGGGCTGAAATCGCAGAGGGAGCTTACACTCATCTTGTTGAGTTTTATCAGATGTATTCAGAACAAGCCGCAGAGCATTACGAGGGAGGGATGCTCAAGACAAAGTGTTCCAAATATAAAATTGAGCTGACTAAGGCGGAGAGGAAAAAAAACCATTGGATAAATGAGGTGGAAGAATGCAAGCAGAAACAAGAAGCTTTAAAACAAGGAGAGTCAGAGAAAACCTTAGAACAAACGCAAATAGCTGAGGCAAAAGCAGCCCAAGAGCGGGAAGTAGTAAGGATTGCAGAGCAGGCGAGAATAGAGAGCGAAAGGAAAGCAGAAGTCGATAGAATCGAGCAAGAGAGCGTTAGGAAACAGACTGAAGAGAAGGCTGCTGCTGAAAAGGTATTGAAAGAGAAGCAGGAACAGGAGAGAAAAGAAAAGCAAATTCATCAAATAGAAACTTCAAAAAAACTTCAAGAAGCACGTTCAAAAGCAAGTACAGCAATAGGAGATTGTTTATCTTGTTGGAAAGAAGCTATTGGCTTATTTGAAAAGAGCATTGCTTATGAGGTTCAAGCAATCGAAGCAGAGGAAGCTGGGAAAAAAATACTTGCTGCAGTTTACCGAGAAGCAGCAGAAACCTATCAAAAAGCAGCAGATGCAGAGAAACTAGCTGCTGAAAGACATTCTGCTAAGAAAACAGATGAGCAGGATAGTTGGTCTTTGCAAAAGAAATCTCTTTTGTCTAAGGCTGACTGCCAGGTTAAAGCAGGTGAAGCTCATGTTGCTGGGAAGATTGAGCTTGCAATAGGTTATCATGAAGCAGCAGAAAGCTATCAAAGAGCGGCAGATCAATATAAGAAGGCCGTATTAGCTAAGGCTGCAAGAGGTCAAAAATATAATGATTCATATAATGTTCTGCAGAGAGTGGCAAGTGCGATTGAGAAAGAGGCTTCTATGAGAGCGGAGAAAACCGATTATCAAGCTAAAGCAAATGAAGCGCAAGAAGCTGGGCAGAGTGTGCTTGCTGCGGCTTATCGAGAAGCTGGAGAAACCTTGCAAAGAGCAGTGGAAGCACAAAAACAAGCTGTTGAAAGATATGTTGCTAACAAATGCTGGGAGGGAGGTAGTTGGGGGCATCAAGCAGAATCCCTTCTATCAAAAGCTAAATACCAGGCTAAAGTAGGTGAAGCTGAGGAAGTTGGAAAAATAGAGCTTATCGTAAGTTATCGAGAAGTAGCAGAGATTTATCAAAGAGCAGCTGATCTGTATGGGGAAGCAGTGTTAGCTAAGGTTGCAGGAGGTGAACATGATGAGAAACGTTTGAAGGAAGCAATATGTTTAGAAGAAGCCGCTAGTGTAACTCGAGCAGAAGCTAATGCTAGAGTTAAAAAAGCTGACTACGAGGCTAAAGCAAATGAAATGCAGAAAACTGGAAAGGTAGAGGTTGCAGCTGCTTATCGAGAGGTAGCAGAGACTTTTCAAAGAGCGGCTGATCAATATAAGCAGGCAGCAGTAGCTAAAGTTGCTGGGCGAGAAGATGATTATAAACGTTTGAAGGGAGCTGCAAGCGAAGTTGGTTCGGACAATGTCAGTTATGGTGAAGTTTCTAATAGAGTTCAAAAAGCTAACTGCGAGGTTCAGGCATGGGAGGCGAAGGAAGCTGGAAAGATAGAGCTTGTCGCCAGTTATCAAGAAGCAGCAGAGGCCTATCAAAGAGTGGCTGATCAGTATAAGAAGGCAGCATTAGCTAAAGTTGCTGGACGTAAAGATGAAGATCAGCGTTTGCGTGAAGCAGCAAGAGTTGCCGAAGGAAAAGCTAGTTGTAGACAGAGCAAAGCCAACTATGAGGCTCAAGCATGGAAGGCGAAGGAAGCTGGAAAGATGGAGCTTGCAGCTAGTTATCGAGAAGTAGCAGAGGCTTATCAAAGAGGAGAAGCTGGAGAAGCTCATTTGAGAGCGGAGAAAATCGATTATCAAATTAAAGCAAGTGAAGCTCAAGAAGCTGGAACGATAGAGCTTGCAGCTGCTTATCGAGAAGTAGTAGAGATCTATCAAAGAAAGGCTGATTATTGGAAGGAGGCAATATTAGCTAAGGCTACAGGACGTGAGAATGATTTTAGGCGTTTGTGTGCAGCGGTAGATTCTGATACGACCAAGTGGGAAGTTCATGATAGAATGGAGAAAGCCGACTATGAGGCTAAGGCATGTGAAGCGCAGAAAGCTGGAAAGATCGAACTTGCAGTTGCTTATCGAGAAGTAGTAGAGGCCTATCAAAGAAAGGCTGATTATTATAAGCAATCAATATTAGCTATAGCTGCAGGACGTGAGAATGATTATCAGCGTTTGAGTGAAGTGGCAAAAGGAAATGGCGTTAGGTCCGTTGCGTATGAAATGGATGATAGAATTAGGAAAGCCGACTATGTGGCTAAGGTATCTGAAGCGCAGAAAGCAGGAAGGATGGAGCTTGAAGCCACTTATCGAGAAATAGTAGAGGTCTATCAAAGAGTGGCAGATGCCAAAAAACAGGCTTCTGAAAAGCATGCTCAAGGAAAAAAGGATAAAACTAATCGTTTGGGTTTCGTAGGCTTGAGCGATGATGAGATTAATTGCTGGAGGAATTTAGGCAGGATGCTTGGTAAAAAAGCCGTCTATCAAGTTAAGGCACATGAAGCTCAGGAAGCTGGAAAGATTGAATTTGTAGCCGCTTATCGAGAAGTAGCAGAGGTCCATCAGAGAGAGGCTAATTATTGGAAGGAGGCAGCATTAGCTAAGGCTGCAGGACGTGAAAATGATTATAAGCATTGGAGTGAAGTGGTGTGGAATAGTAGAGGGCACGAAGAAGCTGATGCTATCATTAAGAAAGCTGACTATGTGGCTAAGGCAAGTGAAGCTGAGGAAGCTGGAAAGATTGAATTTGTAGCTGCTTATCGAGAAGTAGCAGAGGCCTATCAGAGAGAGGCTGATTATTATAAGGAGGCTGTATTAGCTAAGGCAGCAGGACGTGAAAATGATTATAAACGTTTGGAGGAAGCGGCGCTGGATAGTAGTAACGAAGCTTCTTTTAGAGCTGCTAAACCCTCTGAAATGGCTCGAGCAGAGGAAGCGCAGAAAGCTGGAAGAATAGAGATTGCAGTCATTTATCGAGAAATAGCAGAGGCCAATCAAAGAAGGGCTAATTATTATAAGGAGTCAGCATTAGCTAAGGCTACAGGACGTGAGAATGATTATCAGCATTGGAAGGAAGCAGTAAAGGCAACTCAGGAAGAGGTTTGTTATAGAAATAGCGAAGACCGATATCAAACTCAAGCAATTGAAGCGAAGGAAGCTGGAAAGATAGAGCTTGTAACCAGTTGTCAAGAAGCAGCAGAAGCCAATCAAAGAGTGGCTGATCAGTGTAAAAAGGCAGTACGAGCTAAGATTGAAGGGTGTGAGAATGATTATAAGTATTGGAAAGAAGTGGCAAGTGCAACTGGGTATGAAGCTTCTACTAGATCTCACAAAGCCGACTATGAGGTTAAAGCAAGTGAAGCACAGGAATCAGGAGGGGTAGAGCTTGCAGTGACTTATCGAGAAGTAGCAGCGACTTATCAAAGATTGATTAATTTGTGTAAGGAGATAGCAGCTAAAGTTGCAAGGCGTGAGGATGATTATGAGCGCTTCAAAGAAATGTTAGAAATGACTTATCATTGCATATGGAAAGAAGCTGCTGCTAGACTTAGGAAAGTTGACTGCCAAATTGAAGCAAATGAAGCTCAGAAAAATGGAAATATAGAGAGAAGAGCCGCTTGTCGAGAAAAAGCAGAGGTCTATCAAAAAGCAGCTGATCAGTATAAAGAGGCGGTACTAGCTAAGATTGAAGGGCGTGAAAATGATTATAAGCGTTTAGAAAAACAGGCAGAAGCGATTGAAAAAGAAGTTGATAAAAGAGGAGTACATATAGGGCGTCATACTCATTAAGTTAGAGACCCCTACATTCGATTTTAGGAAGAAAATTAACCACAAAAGAACCGACCAGAAAGGTAAAGAGTAACGAGTAACGGGTAAAGAGTTCTGAGGCGTAATTTACTAAGTTAACGCTATATGATTAACGGTCATCAAAAAAATAGAATGGGTGAATTCAGAAAAACAACCTATACACCTTAAGCGTCATTCTCGTGGAAAGGGGTAGGGAAAGGGGGCGGTCCCTGAAATTGTAGAATTTGGTGCTATGGCATGAAATTTTTGGAATGGGGAGAGTGTTTAAATAATAAGTTAATTCAAACTCGTCTTTGACAATTGAAGAAAATGGAGTCTTGATAATCAAATAGTTAAATGGAGTCGAAAAAGTTTTAGTACTACAATTTTAAGAGATTGGTTTTTCTGAAGAGTGTCGTTGGCTCATAAAGCATGACAGCTGGTAATGGCTGCTTCTCACCTTGTCACGAAGTGACCAATAATTAACTTAAACTTAAACTTATAACTTAAACTAACTATTAGGGCTGTTAGCCGAATAGTTACGTCCTGGAGGTTGCTCGATCGGAAAATTGGGGTCAGGCTCTGAGTTTTTTGACTTGAATAAACATCTTCAAGAAATTATCAGTAAAAGAGTTATTTTAGGTACTCAGGTCTCCCTTCGAATTGAGGTTAGCAAATCTCAAATCAAGGAAAAAATACAAAAACCTATAGGCTGAGTGTAAGTTCAAACTGAGCTGAAGATTATTTGAATCGGATGGAGATTAGGGTTAACCAATGTAACTATTTGTTTTGGAGTTACCTGAATATGTAAATTTCTCTAATGCTTTATATCAGCGTAAGCATTCAGTTCCCCCCTCGGAGGTGTGTTCTGAACTAGGCTAAAGACTGAAGGCTAAATTACCTGAAGAAAGAAACAATTTTTTGAACCCAAGTCCTTTAATTATAGATAAATTTATAAATCGATCTTCAAATTCAATTTTCTGACCTTTAGTCTTAGCCTATAATCATAAAGATCCTTCCTCCGTAGGGGGGATCTGAACGATTACATATCAGTGATAATTTAGCATTCCACCAAAAAGGGAGTCAGTCCCGTAATTCATTACTTCGTCAATGAATTAGCTGGTACTGACCCCTTTTTAAGCCCAATTTGATCCGCACTTTTCATTATTTGATGTCATTAGTAGTAAAATGATCTGAAGAAGAGTATGAGTAACAGTCCTTATTTCAGTGTTATTACTCCTTCCTGGAATCAAGGGAGGTATCTCTCATCGTGTATTGATTCTATAAAAAATCAGAAAGATTCTGATTATGAGCATATTATTGTTGATAACTGCTCTACGGATGAGACTGGAGCAATTTTAGCAGATTATGCTAAGGAGCATCAGGTTAAGGTTATTATTGAGGTTGATCGGGGGCAATCAGAGGCGGTCAATAAAGGATTGCGTTTAGCTCAAGGGGAGATTATTTGCTGGCTCAATAGTGATGATGCTTATCTGCCAGAGACTTTTGAACTTTTGCGTGAGACTTTTTCCGATCCCTCAGTGGATGTTGTTTTTGGTGATGTGCGTCAGATTTCGTATGATGGTCGATTTCCAGAACGTCTTGTTGCCGGTTGGGAAAATCGTAATGACTTAGTACGTTGGTGGAATCGTAAGGTTAAACTTCATCAGCCGGCGATTTTCTTTCGGCGTTCTGTGATGGAGAAGGTCGGTTTTTTACGAGAGGATCTTCATTATGCTATGGATTATGAGTATTGGTGGCGGATATCAGAACACTATCCGTTTCATTATCTTGGCAAGGAGTTAGCAATTCAGCATCGACAACCAGAGTCTAAGACCATTAAGGCCTGGCATCGTGTTTTAGAGGAAAGGGAGCAGATTTTTTCTTCTTTTTATGGTTTGCTTGACACGAAAGAGTCTGTGTTAAGGAAGGAACGCTCTCAGGCGTTAGCAGAGCAATATCTCTTATTGGCTTATGCTGCAGTTAGAAATGATCGATCGGCTGCTTGGTTTTATTTAAAAGAAGCATTTCTACAATCGCCGCGAGTTGTGCTCCGCCCTTCGTCATTGGGGTTAGTTCGAGGTGTTTTTACAAAAAAAGAAATTAACCACAAAGGAATGAAAGAAAGAAGGGGGCAGAAAAGAGAAGAAATTAACCACAAAAGAACACAAAAGGACACAAAAGAAGAAAATCTATAGAAAAATTGGGAGCGCTAGAAAAGTTTTTCACCCCTTCTTCTTACGACCAATTGTTCAACCTAAAAACGTGAATAGAGAATGGCAAACTGACATAATCTCTTGGTTTCAAAATGCTTTTTCAAATGTCTTACGTACCTAAAGGTATGCCGCGACCTTTTAAAAAACATTTTTAAATTCAATACCTTACGCCATTTTATCCATTTCTATTCCCGTTTTTAGGTTCAACTATCAGTTCAGTAAACATAGACTGTGTAAGTCAAACCAAACAAATATATTAATCAGCAAGGTTCATCGGAAGGTTTCTTTTTTTTGTGTTCTTTTGTGTTCTTTTGTGGTTAATCTCTTTCTTCTTTTTCGAGTTTTTTGTGGTTAATTTTTTCTCTAAGTGATTTTTACAACGATTCCATTTTTAATTTTTTTGATTGCTGTTCTTGCGATCTATTGGAGTTTTCCTTCAGATCGCTGGCGACAACCTTTTTTACTTGCTGCTAATTTCTTTTTCTATGGGTGGTGGAATTGGAAATTTACGAGTCTTCTTTTTGCCGCCATTCTGATTTCTTATATGGGAGCCCTTCTAGTGCAGCGTGTTGGAACTAGATCGCAGCGGGGAAAGTACTTCATGATGGGTGCATGTACTCTGCTTTTGGGGTTGCTTGGTTATTTTAAGTACACCAACTTTTTCTTAGAATCACTTCGAGGAATGATTGAGCATTTGGGAGGCCATGTGGGATGGAGTACGCTGAAAATTCTTCTTCCTGCAGGAATCAGTTTCTATATTTTTCAGGCAATTAGTTATGTGGTGAGTGTTTATCGAGGGAAGCTTCCTGCAGAGAATTCCCTTGTGAGGTTAGGAGTTTACCTTTCCTTTTTTCCTCATCTTGTAGCAGGTCCTATTATTCATGCGCCAACGTTTCTTCCTCAGTTGGTAAGGAAACGTATTTTTGATTCAGCACAATTTGTGGAGGGATGTCGTAAGTTTGCTCTCGGATTTCTTTATAAGGCAGTTTTTGCTGATAACTTGGCAGCACCAGTGGATGTCATTTTTAAGACATTGAAGGATCAGTCTCCGTTAACGATTTTTGGCGGATGTTTAGGATTTTATGGTCAGATCTATTTTGACTTTGCAGGTTATTCCTTGATGGCTATTGGAGTAGCTAACTTGCTTGGCTATACGTTGCCTGATAATTTTAATTTTCCTTACCGAGCAACTTCGCTTATTGAGTTTTGGCGACGATGGCATATCTCTCTTTCTACATGGTTACGCGATTATGTTTATATTCCATTAGGAGGGAATCGGTGTTCTCATGCTCGGCAGTATCTCAATATTATTATCACCATGTTCTTAGGTGGGCTATGGCATGGCGCTAGTTGGAATTTTCTTCTTTGGGGAGGTGTGCATGGGTTGGCTCTCTGTTTGAATCATGTTTGGGTTAGGAATAGGGAGCAGACTACAAGTCTTAACAAGAAAACTCTTATTAAGATTTGTAGTCCTTCCCCTATTCTATTTTGGTTGCTAACCCAAGGAACTATTTTTCTCTGCTGGATCCCTTTTCGTGCCGCAACGCTGCACGATACGATACTTATTTTCCAAAAACTTGGAACTCTTGGTACAATGACACTAGCTCAGCTTGTTCAAGCAGGTTCGTTTCCTTGGTTGTTAGCTTCGTTACCTCTGCTCTTTGATATGGCTTTCAATGGAAGTGAGGGATTAAGAACGCGATGGAGTCTTCATTCAACACTGGCTCTCTATGGTGTTATTGCAGGCGCTCTGCTGATTGGATTACTCTTTATGCATAGCGGCACGGTGAACTTTATTTATTTTCAATTTTGAGAATAGCCACAAAAGAACACAAAAAACACAAAAAGAAGAAATTTGGTGGTGGAATTTGATTGTCAATAGTGATTCTAAACTGCTCTTCGTAGCTAGTACCTCATACCAACGATAATTTCGCATTCGCCAAAAAGTGGGTCAGTCCCACACATGATCACCTACGGTGCTCATATGAGGTAGCTGACCCCTTTTTTCGCCCAATTTAATCCGAACGTTTAGGTGATATGAGGTAC
>DATEBV010000301.1:0-3378 GCA_035287205.1 Chthoniobacterales bacterium
AAAAGGTACATGCATCTTGGGTCAATCAGGTGCAAGAATGGAATCAAGAAAAAGTAAAAAATGAAACCATCAAAAACGAAATATGCCAATTTATTCAAAATGCAGAACAAGACGAAACACTAGCTAATGATGCTTTGAGACAGGCCAAAGAAATTTCTCTTAATGTTTCTCAAGAGACACGAGAAGCTGCATGGAACGATGCTTTAGCATCTTCCAAAACAACAGCACAAGCATGGGAGAAAGTTGTTGCTTGTTTTCAAGCTCATGAGAAATCTAATATCATGCAAGGGAATACTTATTGGGTTGTCCTTATGAATCAGGCAGAAAATCAAGTCATACGATGGAATGCTAAGTCCTTATGGCGTGAAGCTAATCAACTTGAAGTCAAAGTTCTTGAGTCGACAATGCAAGCAGAGCGGTTTCGCAAAGGAACAGAAGAAAATATTAAAGCATGGGGAGAAGTATTAGAACCTGCTAAACAGCTTGTAGAAATTATGAAAGAGGTTGAAAGTATATATACAAAAAATATACCTAAAGTTCTTAAAGAACTCAAAGAATTTAAGAAAGAGTTCATTGCAGAACAAAATGAAGCAGAGAGTTATTATAATAAATGTGTTGATAATAGAAAAAATATTCTTGAAAAAAAAAGAGAGAGCAATTTTTTTAAAGATGCAGGAGGACCTATTATAGAAGATGCAAAAGCCTCGTTAGCCCACGCTCAAGAATTGGAGAAGCAAGCAGATGCAACTTATCAAAAGGCACAACGTGGAGTAGGTGAGGGAATAAACTTAGTATGGGATGATGCCTTAATTCAGATAGAAAAAGCAGAAAGAGCCTATGCCCAAGCCGTTGAATTTTATGAAAATAATATCAATAAAATAGCTAATGCTTCGAATGCCTCAAAGATTGCTTGGAATAAAGAGCTTGAAGTAGCTAAAGGGGGGGAAGCAACCTGTGCTGCAAAACTCGAAACAAGCAAGGTTGAAAAAGAAAAAAAAATGAAAGCTCTTGAGGAGGCGCTTCTTAAGGCAGAACAGGAACAAATAGCAAACCTTCACGTTGAAATAACACGTCTTCTAAAGGAACCAACAAAGAAAGCAGCGATTGCACAGGAAGCTTATGAGAAGGCGACCAAGGAGCTTGGAGCTGTGCCACTTTGGGAAGAAGCTATTACAAAAGCTCAAGAGACAGCAGTAGCCTACGCTCAAACAGAACAAGCGTTGCTTAGAGGAAGTCAGCAGGCTCCTTCTGCACAGCTTCAGGCATTATGGAATCAAAGCCTTGAAACAGTCAAAAACGATGATGCTTCTTGGACTAATAAAGCTGTTACCTGGGCTCAAGAAAAGGATCAAAGTATTGACCTTAAAAAGATTGAAGAAAGAAAAGCAGCCAAAAAGAAAGCAGCGGAGGATCAAATAATAAAATGGAAAAAACAAGCAGAAGATGCTCTGCAAAAATCAGCTAAAGCACAAACGGCAGGAAAAGCGGACGAGAGTGAAGGTTGGAACAATGTCCATTTAAACTTATTGAACGCTATTGAACAAAAAGAAAAAGCAATCGAAGCAGAAGTTAACGAACAATCTACCATTGCCCAAATTTTAAAAGAGGCCGTGCAACAAAGTATAAAAGCATCAGAGTATTACAGCAAGGCTATTGAAGCTTGTATTACAGGAGAAAAAACCAATGCAGAATTTTTTAATAATGCAGGAAGTGATGCTAAGTCTAGCGCTGATTATTTAAAATTAGCTTCAGAAGTTATTGAAAAAACATTGTGTTTTAAAAATAATATCTCTGAAGATGAAGCTTCTCTTTATCAAAAATTGGCTGAACAATACCAATTGGCAGCTCAATATAAACAAGAATCAGCAGAACAATTGATACTTCATCGTAGAGATGCTGCTAATGCTTTTAATAGCAGTATTAGTGATGCTGAATCTAGAATTAATTGTTTAAAAAGAACGATCACTATTTTTGAGCAAGCTGTCAATGCAGAGCAGATGGAACATCAATCGATAGTTCCACTTTTTCATAAACTTATACAGCAACATCAACTTCTTGATAATCTGTATCAACATCTTAGTGATTTGTGTGAACAGGCAAGGAAGAAAAAGAGTACTAATGATGGCAGAGATTCTTATTATTTAGCGGCCGATTTTCGTTTTTTGGATTATACTCGAGAGTGTGCTAGAATAAGTAATGATCAAACAATATTAGCGGTAAAAATATTAGATAAAGTTCAAGAGGCAGAAAACAATCAGAATCAAAGAGCATCCTCTTTATATCAACAGCAAATTGAAATTTATCAAAGTGCTGCGGAATATTACCGAGAGGCAGGAGAACTCCATGCCTCTAGAAACGAAACAGAAGCAAATTATTTTGAGGAAGCTGGAAACTTTACTGAGCCTAGTATTGAGGTATTAGAGTTAGCAATAGAAACACTCAAGAAAGCTCAAGAAGCGGAGAAAAATGAGAAGAAAGAAGAAAGCTTTTTATGTCATAAGCAAGTTGACGTTTATCAAGGTGCAGTCGAATATTACAAAAAGGCAGCAATAGCAACCACTGAAGGAAATAAAACAAAATCAAAGAATTTTGAAGAAGCTGTAAAATTTACTAAACCTAATATTGAGATTTTAGAGCTAAGAATAGAAACAATCAAGAAAGCCAAAGAAGCAGAGAAAGAGGGAAATCAAGATGTTGAATCTTTATATCGAGAACAAGTTAAGATTTATCAGAATGCTGCTGAATACTATTACAATGCAGCAGAAGCAAGCACCAAAGGAAATGAAACAGCAGCTAAGTATTTTGAGAAAGCTGGAAGCTTTGCTAAACCAACAGGTGAGGTTTTAAAATTAGCAATAGAAGCACTTAAGAAAACCCAAGAAGCGAAACAAAATGGAAATCAAGATGTTGAATCTTTATATCGGAAACAAGTTAAGGCTTATCAGAATGCTACAGAATGTTATCAAAAGGCAGCAATAGCAACCACTGAAGGAAATGAAACAGCAGCTAAGCATTTTGAGGAAGCTATAAATTTTACTCAACCTAGTATTAAGTGCTTAGATTTAGCAATAGAAGCACTCAAAAAAGCCAAAAAAGCGGAACAAAATGGGAATCAAGATGTTGAATCTTTATATCGAGAACAAGTTAAGGCTTATCAGAATGCTGCTGAATACTATCACAATGCAGCAATAGCAACCATTGAAGGAAATAAAACAGCAGCTAAGAATTTTGAGGAAGCCATAAACTTTACTCAACCTAGTATTAAGTGCTTAGATTTAGCAATAGAAGCACTCAAAAAAGCCCAAGAAGCGGGAAAAAATAGGTTTCAAGAAATAAGCTCTTTATACCATAAACAAGTTGAAGTACATCAAAATGCCG
>DATEBV010000302.1:0-2973 GCA_035287205.1 Chthoniobacterales bacterium
TGGGACTTCCTGAAACGGAATACCTTAAAGGATTTCTTTATGGGATGATGGCATCGTTTTAGTTTGAAATGAAAATTTCCTTTTAAACACAAAATCAAAAAAAGTGACCAGGACTGGAAGGCTTTTGTGATAAAATTCAAGCAAGTTTATGCTGAGCATAACATCGCTGATGCTATTTTTGGGAAAATAAAATATTTTATTTGAATCGTGCTGAGAGTCCCACTTAGGACAACAATATGACCCACCCATGCTTCGACATCACAATCATTGGAGCTGGCATGTTTGGCTCTTCTGCTGCCAAATACTTAAGCACAAACCAAGCGAATGTGGCCCTAATCGGCCCTGAAGAACCTCTAAATAAGTTGGTTGCATCTTCCCAATTAAGCTTTGGAGCATATTACGATCAAGCAAGAATAACGCGACGACTTGGCTGGGACGAAGTATGGGCTTCAACTGACTCAAGATCTATTAACCGATTTTGCGGTATTGAAACAGCGTCTGGAATTCCTTTCTTTTACGAAAGCGGCTCTTTAGTCCTAATGGCAAAATCCATTTTCAGCTGAACAGAGTTGATCATAAAACAGTGTAAAGCCTCGTCGATTCCCGTTGAAAGAATGAACAGCGAATCAATTAAAGATCAATGGCCGTATCTCAGTGTTCCGCCTATTGTGAGCGGAATAGAAGGTTTATTTGAGGATCAGATGGCCGGCTACTTAAACCCACGTGAATTGGTAAAAGCACAACTCAGTCTTTTTGAGCGTAGCGGAGGCGTACTTATAAGAGGGAGTGTTACCCATCTTGAAAAGAATAAATTATCTAACTTATGGCAATTAGATATCCGAAAGAACGGAAAAAAAGGAAAACTTTATACGAAGAAAGTATTAATAGCTGCCGGATCATTTATCAATCACAACAAAATTTTACCTGACCACTGTAAACTAGAGTTACATACCTTTACAGAACCAAATTTACTTTTTGAGGTTGGACAGGATGATGTTAATCGACTTCATAAAATGCCCACCATTATTACTGTTGACCCAGAAGACACTGGCAACAATAACATGTCGATTTACTTACTACCTCCTATTAAATATCCAGATGACAAATGGTACGTTCGCATTGGTCCAGGAATGCAACCTATTGTTAAGGAGCTTAATACACTTGAACAAATGAGGCAATGGTATATCAATCAAGAAATTACAAAACAACAACATGCATTTTTAGCCAAGATGCAACAAATACTCTTACCTGATCTCAAACCTAAATCAATTCGTGAAGCATGTTGCATCATTGAGAAAACACCTACTCACCACCCCTATATCGGACAAATTAATGAAGACAATAGCCTAAATATAGTTGCTGGAGGTAATGGCCACGGAGCACGAGGCTCTGATGAAATCGGTCGATTAGCAGCCAATGTGGTTATGGGTAATGAATGGGATTTTCCAATTAAATTAGATCACTTTAAACCAATCTTGAGATCTGATGACCACACAAAGAAAAACAAGATGAAGTTCAAACCACCTTTTGGTCTATGCTAATAACATGACGCTAAAAACGTGAATAGAAATGGATAAAATGGCGTAAGATATTGGATTTAAAATTTTTTTTAAAAAGATTGATAAAAGTCCCGGTATTTCGGTATTTTAGTGCCAGTTCTGTGATGAGTTGACACTTATTTTTTGAGTTAATAAAACAATGGAAATTAAGAGGCTCAGGCTGATTCAAGAAAAAGTAGATGCATAGAATCTTCATTACTATTGTTGCCTTGTATATACTTATTACGAATGAAAATTAGGAGTTTTTATTTGCAAAAGAAGAGGTTAGAATTACCATCTGAGTTGATTTTTAGTCCAAATTCAAAGCAACTTTTTCTTCTGATGAAATCATTTACTAAATTTTTACTTAGTTCGGTACTATTACTTAATGGAGGTAGTCTTCTTCTTGCGCAGGATGAAGATAGGCTAAAGGCTGAAGGCTATAGGCTGGAGATGCCGCTGCAGCGGCAGGAGATGGAAGATAGCAGATGGCAGATGGAAGTTGAGGCTCAAGGCTGCAGTTTCCAGGAAATCGAAGGCAGTGTAATAAATGGAATTGAGTATAAGGATGTTGATAACCAATCATCGCTCTTAGTAAACAATTCTGTCCCAATCTCCAATCTTCCATCTTCTATCTCCTATTTGGGCGTTGCGCCCAAATTGATGATGAATTCTTCGGTTGAAGAGGGAACAAAAACTATAGGAGAAGCTTTAGGGATTTTTGGGAAAAAAACTATCACTGCAGAGAGAGCAGCAGTTGAAGAAGGCGCAGGCGTAGGAAGAAGTGAGGTTGTGAGTGCTATCCCTTCGAGCAATGGTAAACATTCGATTAACCCATCTGTAGAATGTGTTCCAACGAATCATCAGAGTGTTTCCAATTGTGCCTGGAGCAATGACTCTTTACTTCCATCTTCCATCTCCCATCTTCCATCTCCTGCCGCAGCAGCGGCACCTACAGCCTCTATTCAACCTGTTGGCCGAATAGTTACTAACAGAGAAATGGCATTTAGGATATTTGTAGAGAATTACCTGGCCCGTCCTATTATCAAAAATCAACAGGTGAACGAATATATAGAAAAGGTTAAACAAGCTTACACTGCTTACAGCACAACCCATGATTCAAAGCTTTCTCGTGCTGCTGCTAGTTGGATTTATTTGGCTGTTAACTGGATTAATGTTGCTGAAGAGGCTGAACGATCTCTAAAAACACACCTTCGAATACATCCTTGTGCTTTACATCAGCCAAATATTATTTGTAATGAGGGCTATTGTAATAACATCGCCCCAATTGCTACCTATAGAGCTGAGAGTGTCGTGGCTGACTGTTGGGGAGCTTTGGAGGCAGCTCGCTGCTTAACAAAGAGAGCGACGGCTTGCACTGCAGGTCCTCGTGGTGTGGATGGTAAAACAGGTAGGGAGTGGAAGGATGCTGTTC
>DATEBV010000303.1:0-20334 GCA_035287205.1 Chthoniobacterales bacterium
TTTCACGGAAAGGATCGCCCACTTGAACAGCAGGTCGATCAGCTTTTGACTCTTCTGTAAGCTCACGTGAAGCAAAAGCAGCTCCGGCTAATCCATCACGGCCTGTTTCAGCGCCGACATAGAAGACAGGATTACCAACACCCTTTGCCGCGCCACGAGCTATCTGCTCATGGCGGAGAATCCCTAGACAAAAGACATTAACAAGAGGGTTTCCATCATAACTCTTATCAAAATAGATCTCGCCTCCGATGGTGGGAATTCCAATGCAGTTACCATAATGAGAAATTCCAGCAACAACACCAGCAAAGAGATGGCGATTGGTACGTGATTGATGAGAGTCTCCTTCAATTGAACCAAAGCGGAGGGAATCAAGAAGAAAGACGGGACGTGCTCCCATCGTAAAAATATCACGAATAATTCCGCCAACACCTGTTGCCGCTCCTTGGAAAGGTTCTACTGCACTAGGATGATTATGACTTTCTATTTTGAAAGCAACAGCCCATCCATCTCCAATATCGATAACACCAGCATTTTCTTCTCCCGCTTTGACAAGAACGCTCGGTCCTTCCGTTGGGAACTTTCGGAGTTCAGGACGAGAATTTTTGTAAGAGCAATGCTCACTCCACATGACTGAAAAGACACCAAGTTCTTCCAGACTCGGTTCACGGCCAAGAATCGAGAGAATGCGTTGATATTCTTCAGGAGTAAGTCCATGCTGGGCGACAAGAGCGGGAGTAATCATAGGAGATGGAAGATAGGGGCAGAAGCTGAGGTTGTGAAAATTTTTATAAAGTGAAGGTTTGGTATAGTGCAAAAATTATTCCATCCAAAAGTTATTTTTAACGGTGAACATAAATAAAAACGTTGTCGTAATTGGCAGAAATTCACCACAAGGAACACATAGATACACAAGGAACACATAGATAAAATTTTTTATAAAAAATTTTAAAGTGGGGAATTATGAATGCAAACCCAGCTTTAAAGAGAGAATGTAAAAATTTCTATGGTAGTTATGGTTAATGAGTTATGTTTTACGATTGTTAATCTTCCTTAGTTTTTAACATGTTAAAGAATTTTTATAAAAATTCTTTTTTCTTTTTTTGTGTTCTTTGTGTAATCCTTTGCGTTCTTTGTGGTGAATTTCTTCCTGTTTGAGAAACGTTAGCTATTGTAAAATTAGCACTAATTATAAGGTGGATATTATTATGATTTTTACCTACCACCTGTCACCTGATTTATGATTCCTTGAAAAAGAATGCGACCATCAGTACTGCCAAGGAGAGCATCACAAGCGCGTTCAGGATGAGGCATCAAGCCAAAGATATTACGTTCACGATTGCAAATGCCTGCAATGTTTTCTAGAGAACCATTTGGGTTAGCAATTTTAGTGGTTTCTCCTTGCTTATCAGCATAACGAATGAGGATTTGATGATTTTTATTAAGCTCTTGAAGAGTTGATTCTTCAGCAAAGTAGCATCCCTCTCCATGAGCAATAGGCAGTCGTAAAAGTGCTCCTTTCGAACAGGCATTAGTGAAGGGAGAATCGGTGGTTTCAACACGGAGAATTCTTTCTTCGCAGCGAAAGAGGAGATTGCGGTTTCGAATAAGTGTTCCTGGAAGGAGACCTGCTTCGCAAAGAATCTGAAAGCCGTTGCAGATGCCAAGAATCAGTTTTCCTTCGGTAGCGGCTTTAGCCAGTGCTGCCATGATAGGAGAAAAACAAGCAATAGCACCACAGCGAAGATAATCGCCATAGGAGAATCCTCCTGGCAAAACGATCAAATCAAAACCATCAAGGGATGACGTGCCGTGCCAGACCATTTCCGCTTGAATTTCTGGAAAAGAACGAAGGGCATGCAAAGCATCAGAATCACAATTGGAGCCAGGAAATTGAATAACAGCAGCGCGCATAAGATTTAAAATACAAAGAATATTAACAGGGATGGAAGGAATGGAAGGGATAACAGAGGCTTGAATTAAAAATGGAGTGAATAAAATTAATTAATGATTAGGTCTTTAATAATCACTATTTTTTGTTATCCCTTCCATTCCTTCCATCCCTGTTAATTACTTTTTTATTAGGTAAGCTATAAAAGCTGTAAACGATAATCTTCAATCACTGGATTAGAAAGGAGATCGTGACAGATTGTATGTAACTGTTCTTCAGTAGCTCCTTCGATATCAAGTTCAATTGATTTTCCAATGCGTACAGAGTGAACCTTGGAGTGTCCTAAATGTTCAATTGCTCGAGCGGCAGCAACGCCAGCGGGATCAAGAACCGAAGGTTTTGGCATAATGGTGACAAGTGCTTTCATAAGGGTAGGCGTTCAGATCCTTCCCTCCTTTGGAGGAAAGGATTTGAAATAAAGTTTTGGTGAGCTAAAACTGAACTGAAGTTTCTCTGAAATACTACTACTTTGCAATCGGATAATTTGGTTCAGATGCCGCCCCTTCGAAGACAGCCTATAGCCTACAGCCTATAGCCTCTATTTGGCCTGTTCGCCGAATAGTTGCGACTGTGTAAGTCAAACCAACCAAATATATTAGTCAGTAAAGTTCACTGGAGTAGCTCTTTTTTTTGTGTTCTTTTGTGTTCTTTTGTGGTTAATTTCTTCCTGCTATGAAACCTGAATCTCACGAATTTCTTAAAAATCTCCTTGAAACCCCTTCTCCTTCTGGTTTTGAAACCCGGGGGCAGCGGTTGTGGGTTGAGTATGTGAAAACCTTTGCTGACTCGGTTGAAGTCGATGCTTATGGAAATGCTTTTGCCACTATTAACCCTCAAGGGTCACCCAAGATTCTTTTAGCCGGGCACATTGATGAAATCGGCTTTATGGTTTCTCATATTTCTGACGAAGGATATCTTTTCTTCAAAGGGATTGGAGGAATCGATCTTTCATTAGTTCGTGGTCAACGGGTACTTGTTCATGGTTCCAAGGGACCTGTTCCAGGGGTAACGGGTCTGTTGGCGATTCATTTGCAGGAACCGGATGATAGGAAAAAAGTACCTCACCTTCATGAGATGTATATCGACATTGGAGTCTCTTCTCGAAAACAGGCAGAAAAATTGGTAAATCTAGGTGATTCTGTGACCTATGCCGCCGGTTTTCAAGAGCTCGCTGGAGGGCGTTTTGCCGCACGTGGATGTGATAATAGGATTGGTGCCTGGGCCGCAGCGGAAGGATTGCGCCTAGTAGCTAAAGATCGTAGTAAGCTCAAAGCCTGTGTGGTTGCGCTTTCTACGATTCAAGAAGAGAATGGACTCTACGGAGCCTCCATGGCAGGCTATAGTATTCATCCCGAGGTAGCCTTAGTTGTGGATGTAACGCATGCTACAGATATTCCTAATTGTTCTAAGCCTAAACACGGGAGTGTGGAGCTTGGTAAAGGTCCTGTTCTCAGTATTGGAAGCAGTAACCATCCTGTGGTCAATAAGCGACTTCAAGAAGTTGCTAAAAAAGCAAAAATTTCCCTTCAGGTCGAAACTAACCCTCGCTGGACAGGAACCGATGCCGATGCCATTTTCTGCCAAAAAGGAGGAATTCCAACGGTGGCTATTGGTGTTCCCAATCGTTACATGCACTCGCCTGTGGAGATGATTCAATACTCCGATCTTCAAGAAACCGCCGAATTAATGGCTGCTTTTTCTCTTGCTGCAAAGCAAGGAGAGCGGTTTGGAGTGACGCTGTGAAAAAAAAGGCTGTAGGCTGTAGGCTATAGGCTGGAGCGTAACTACCAACGTATCGTTGATAGTTGGGAGATAGAAGATAGAAGATAGAAGATAGAAGATAGAAGATGGAAGTCGAGGTCACGAAGTGACCAAAAATTAACTTAAACTTAAACTCTTAACTTAAACTTATCTTCGGCCTGTTGGCCGAAGATTACCGTTTGTAGTTCTTGTTTATGGATGGTTTCTTCTTTTTTCAGATGTTGAGTACCAGTGATTGAGTCTAGAGATGGTTTGTTTGTAGGACGGAGATTGTGGATTGTTTTTTCAAGAGCTTCTTTTTCATCTAGGACAATTTCTTCTCGTGCTATTCTTTGTTGAGACAGTGTTACATTAGAGGCTTGTTCTTCTGCTACTATTTCTTCTTGTTGTTCCTGCTGCTGTTGAATTTGTTGCTGTTGTTGATAGGCATGAAATGGGAATCCGTAACCGACAAGAAGAGTTACAAGGGCATTACACGTTGTCGTAGCAATGGCTAGTTTTTGATGGAAGCTTTCAATTTGGTGCGAAGATTTAGTGATCTCTTCTTCAGTATGAGGAGGAGAATTTAACAGCGTTTCACATGCTGTGCGTATTGTAATGATGTTGGTCCATTCTGTTCTTACACTGATTTCGTGGGCCTCAATCTTTTGATGGTCCTCTTTGGTGAGCTTCTTAAAATGATCTGTTTGCTTAGTATTTCCAAGCGCCCCTAATAGGTTTTCTAAATGGGTTTCAACCTGCTTTGTATCATTTAGGATGTTCTGAAAGTGTAAAATAATCTCTGCGTGAGAAAGATGCTCCAAAGAGGTTTTTTTGGATTTGAAGAGTATGACAGGAGGAGAAGTATGGTTAAATCCATTCAGGAAATTCGAATGATTTTGTAAATCTGTTGGAGGTGTTGTGACCGTATGATCAGCAAATTCTCCTTGAGTTGGTTTTTTTGGAAGACGTGTAAACGAGCGCGAACTTAATCCTGATATAGAGAAGGGACGTGAGGTGATGGGATTATTCATGGTGTACCGTTCAGATCGCCGAAGGCGAGGACTAAAGACTAAAGGCTGGAGAATGGAGATACCGTTACTGCGTTAGGAGATAGAAGATGGAAGATGGAAGATGGAAGTCGAGGTCACGAAGTGAGCAAAAATCAACTTAAACTTAAACTCTTAACTTAAACTTATCTTCGGCCTGTTGGCCGAATGATACCAATATCCGTTCGGAATTGTTTTCCTTCGAAGGTAATGAGATCGGCTGCGGCATAGGCTTTTTGACGTGCCTCCTCGAGAGTTTCTCCAAGGGCAGTAATACCGAGAACACGTCCTCCATTCGTTACGATGGAATGCGGTTCTTTTTTGGTGCCGGCGTGAAAGATCACTATGTCAGGATCGCTTGAAACAGCATCAGAGAGTCCATGGATTGATTTACCTTTTTCAATAGGTCCTGGATAACCACCGGAGGCCAGAATAACACAGATGGCATGGCGGTGATCCCAGACAGGCTGATGTTGAGCAAGGGTTCCATCAATAGTTGCTTCTATAAGGTCGAGGAGATCGCTTTGAAGGCGGCGCATAAGCACTTGCGTTTCGGGATCGCCAAAACGGCAGTTGAACTCTAGAATCTTTGGTCCATTCGGAGTCATCATGAGTCCTGGAAAGAGCATTCCTTGAAAGAGGAGATTTTCCTCAGCGAGTCCACGGAGGAACGGATCAAGGATTTCAGATTGTAGATGTGGTATTGTTTCCGAGGAGAGAACACCCGAAGGAGAGATAGTTCCCATACCACCAGTATTGGGACCTTGGTCGTTATCAAATATTCGTTTGTGATCACGAGCATCGGGAAAGAGAAGATAATTTTTCCCATCTACCAATGCATGGAGAGAGCATTCGGGACCTTTGAGAAATTCTTCAATAATAATAGTGCTTCCTGCCGCACCAAAGATTTTTAAGACCATGAAACGCTCAATGGTTTCAGCCGCTTCTGCTGGAGTTTCTGCAATAACCACTCCTTTGCCAAGGGCAAGGCCATCGGCTTTAATTACGAGAGGATAGGTGGCTTTTGCTGCGTAGGCATGAGCAGCAACGCTCTCGGTAAATTTTTCAGAGGCAGCGGTTGGAATGCCATAACGGAGCATGAATTCTTTGGCAAATGACTTTGACCATTCAAGGCGTGCGGCAGCAGCCGTTGGGCCGAAGATTTTTAACTTAGCGACTTGAAAGGCATCGACAATTCCTGCTGCAAGGGGATCATCAGGCCCAACAATAGTTAGGTCAATTTTTTTCTCCTGAGCAAATTGGAGGAGACCCGGAATGTCATCAGCGGCTAGAGGAACATTAGTGGCAAATTCCTCGGTTCCCGCATTCCCGGGAGCTGCATAGAGTTCTTTTACCCGTGGGCTCTGTTTGAGTTTCCAAAGGAGCGCGTGTTCACGGCCGCCCGAACCGATTACAAGAAGTTTCATGAAATTAATGGATGTGATTGTTTTGGGAGCAAGACGTTCGTGGAGACTTCGACTTCGCGTTCTTCACCCAAAAGTTGAAGTAGAATGGCGACACGTTCTCTGCCTGGAAGCAATCGGGTGACTAAAGCTTGAATACCACAAAAAGGGCCGGCAACAATGTTGACCTCATCTCCTGCAGTAATCATATTAGTGATTTCAAGGATTTCTTGATCGGAAACATGGAGGCGTAAATCAGCAATCATGGTATCACTCACCGTAGTGGGGCGCCCTCCAAAAGCAACAATCGTCATGATTCCACGTATTGATGCAATCTGCCGATAGCGCTTTAAATAATTAAATTGAGCAAAAAGATATCCTGGAAAGAGGGCTTCATTGACCCAGGCAATACCGGTAGCACGAGCGCGCTTAAAACGAATCCGAGGAGAGAAAACTTCAAGCCCAAGATTGGTGCGTAATAAGTGAGAGGCAATGGATTCTTGGCGTGGCTTCGAGCGAAGACAATACCATGACAATTCTGTTGTCGAAGAAAGGGCTGCATCGTCGAAAGATTGAGAGAAAATACTCATGGACCGTATCAACGTATTGTTGGTAATTGGGAAAGAGAAAATAGAAGATATGGAAAAAGAATAGCCACAAAAGAACATAAAAAACACAAAAAAAAGAAACTTAGAGGTGAACTTGATTGATTAGTTTGGCGAAGCTGTTTTTCTGCTATTGGTGCTTTCTATTTACGTTTTTAGGTTGAAGTAGAATTTCAATTTCTATAAATCTTATTTTTCACAATAGTAAAAATTCTTTATTTTGGGTTCTTGTTCTTTGTGTTTCTTTGTGTTCTTTTGTGGCTATTCTCCTTCTCTTTTTTAACCTGAATATTTTATGCTCCTTTCTCTTCTCAAATCCAAGATACATCGTGCTTCGGTAACTGGTGCCTCTGTTGACTACGAAGGAAGTCTTACCATTGCAGCTGATCTTGCAGAACGCGTGGGCCTATTACCCTACGAGCGCATTCTCGTTGGCAATATGGGCAATGGAGAGCGTTTCGAAACTTATGTGATCTACGGGGAGCGTGGATCAGGCGCGATTGAACTTAATGGCGCTACAGCGCTTCTTGGCAAAATTGGTGATCTTTTAACCATCATGTCCTACGCAGGAGTTGATGCCAAAGAAGCTGCAGAACATCATCCTTTGGTGATTGTGCTTGGGGAAGGGAATGGGGTAAAGTAATCGTTCCCCTCCTTCCTACGAAGGAGGAAGGAACGGGTACTTTAAGTTTTAAGTTTTAAGTTTAAGTTTAAGTTAATTTTTGGTCACTTTGTGACCTCTTCTATTTTCTATCTAGCCTATCGTTCAGAGCTTCTTTCGAATGGAAAAGGGGATCTGAGCGATTGTGTGTTTTTTTGTGGCTATTTTTCTTTTCTGGTCATTTGTTCTAAGCTAGCTTCAGTTACATGAAAGTTATTGTTACAGGAGGGGCTGGATTTATTGGGTCTCATGTTTCTCGAGCTCTTTTACAGAAAGGTCATTCCGTTACTGTCCTGGATAATTTTGACAGTTTCTATGATCCGGCTATCAAGCGAAATAATCTTAAGGCGATTGAGAACGATATCGAAATTGCGGAGGTTGATCTTCGCCATGAAGAGGCTACTCAAAACTTAGTAGATCGAGTACGTCCTGAAGCGATTATTCATCTTGCAGCGCGTGCGGGCGTGCGTCCTTCGATTTTGGATCCAAAGCTCTATATCGAGACTAATATCAATGGAACCTTTCATCTCCTAGAAGCGGCACGAAAAGTTGGTTGTGGACGTTTCCTCTTTGCTTCGAGTTCTTCGGTTTATGGGTTAGCCAAGAAAGTTCCTTTTCACGAAGATCTTCCTTTATTGCAGACATTAAGTCCTTACGCAGCAACGAAACTTTCTGGAGAACAGCTTTGTGGTAATTTTTCGTATCTCTATGGGATGCGTGCAATTTGCCTTCGATTTTTTACAGTCTATGGACCTTCGCAACGTCCTGATCTTGCTATTCATCGTTTCACGGATGCAATCACTCATGGACGGCCTATTGAACAGTTTGGGGATGGTTCAACACGGCGTGACTACACCTATATTGATGATATTGTTCAAGGCATCATGGGGGCGATGAATTATGAGGGAGCGCCTTTTGATATTTTTAATTTAGGAGAGAGTGCTACAATTACACTCACGGAGCTTATTAGCTCGATTGAAAAAGCAGTTGGTCGTTCTGCTATCATCAAGTACCTTCCTGAACAGAAAGGAGACATGCCCCTCACCTGTGCTGACATTACTAAAGCCCGTACGCTTTTAGGATACCATCCTCGGACCCCCATTGAAGCGGGCATTCCAAAGTTTGTGGAGTGGTATCAAACTGCTTTACGACTTAAGTAACAAAGCAGTTAGTTTAAGACATTCATCCAGTCCCCGCTGCGCGGCGACTGAAGTAAAGGTGACAGTTTAATTTGTCAAATGTCTTCGCAACTGAAAACTTGAACAGTTGATAGCAAGGAGGGAGTTTGAAGATCTTTTCTGGCGGTATTCTATTTCAGATACAAGATGTAACAGGACAACGCAGCTAGCGTCAAAAATAACGAGTCGGGAATCCTAAATATCAACTGAGGAAGGTACATATTGGTTACGACCTTTCAAGGAAAGGTGATGAAAAAAACCTTTTATTTAACTTCAGTCGCCGTGCAGTGGGGACTGGATGAGCACAAACTTAAACTCTCAACTTAAACAAACCGCGTAGCGGTTTTTGGAGCGGGTAGAGGGAATCGAACCCTCCTGGCCAGCTTGGAAGGCTGGAACATTACCACTATGCTATACCCGCATGGAAAGCAGTGAATGAAAAGACTGTAGCAGAAGTTGGATAATTGATCAAGAGCTGAAAATGTAAAAGAATTAAAAGGCGGAAATACAATTTAGGTAGAGCCCGTCCTGAATCATCAGATTCTTTATTGGAGAGGGTTTTATGTTAAAAAATGGAAAATATAAATACTCGTAACTGCCAACATCTATGAAGACATTGGCAGTGTTTAACGACTTAAATGTTTAGGGGTTTAGGGAAAGTTTTCTAAGACTTCTGTATTTTATCCCCTAAACTCGTTACTCGTGACATGTCTGTAGCTAAGCCAGCTGCCAAGCAAAAATAAAAATCCATTTTTAAAACTGGGTCACTTTCGGAGCTCTAGGTATTACTATTTTTTTCAAAAATTCTTCCTTGCATCTCTTTTCAAAAAGACTAAAAAGGAAGGCTTGACTTTTAAGTAATTTGTGAATCTATACTCATCGCGAATGAAAATTAGGAATTTTTACTTGCTCTTGTTGCCCCTCGCTTCGTTGTCAGAGCTTGCATATGTTACATATGCGTCTCACTCTTCCGCCTTGCTAGAGGCGACAATTTCAGCGTAAAAAACTAATTTTCATCCGTAATGAGTATATAAAAATATAATCTTTAAAAACCTTATCTTTATGAAAAAAATTCTTCCTTCTTTTCTGATTGCTGCCACAGCAAGTTCAGCTCTTCTACTTGCGCAGAATATTGAGATAATGCCAGATGCTTTAGATTTGAGCTTGCCGCAGTACTCCAATATTAGTGGATGCCAGCCTCACATGATGATGGTGAGTGCCAAGAGTTTTAGAAAAGGAATAGCAAATTCTTTAGGTTTGTCTGGAAAAAGAGTGCCTTCCACGGAAGTTACAAGTCAAGATTATCGAGCTACAGGTGTAGGTCTAGACGCTGGAAGAACGGAGGAAAAAGTAACCTCTGTTTCTTCGATTTCTTCTAAATCTCAAGTTGCAGTAGCTGCTAAAATGAGTAAAACTTCTGAAAAAATTTCTGAAGAATCTTTTGAGGGGCAAGATAATAATAATAATTTAGAATCTGAAGAAGTTCTTTCTGTTAATAAATATCTTAGAGACGAGATAATAAACAATATTTATACGGAATGTCTCGCGGAGGTAGCAAAGTTAACCTCTAATAGCAGTGGTGTAGCTATAGAGAATGACCCTCTGGAAGCTAGAGAATGGGCTGAGGCTATGGCAGCAGCAGAAGTTTCTCAAGGAAGAGCTCAACGTAAGCTGGAAGAAGCAAGAAGAGAAACTCTAGAGGCTAGAGTATATAAAGAAGAGACTCAAAAAAACGTCGAAGAGGCCACAAAAGTTAAAGGGCAGTTAATGAATAAGACCAAACAAGCAGAGGCTTCTGCTAATTTAGCTTATAGACAAGCTTGTTTTGCTTATGCTGACGCTGATTGTAAAGCAAAAGGATGTGCTGAACTACTTGCAGAGGTAAGAGTAGGGATGACAGATGCAGTCCTGAATGCTATTAAATATAGAACTACGTCTCAGCGTGCTATTGCTGAAGCTGAACTTAAAACTAAAAAAGAAATTGAAATTCAAGCTATTGCCGATTTTGAAGCAGCAAAGAATGTTGTTCTTATTCAGAAGCTTTGTGTTGAAACAGCGGAAACAGCGTTAAATAGTGCTAGAAAGAATGCTCCAAAGGTAGATAATGCATCGGCACTCAAGGCTTTTAAAGAGGATCAAAGAGTTGCAAATAGTACAAGGGACAAAGCGAGAGCAATAGAAATAAGTGCGATAAATTGTAAAAAAACTACTACTACGGATTTAGGTTTTAGCAAAGAAATTCAAGCTTATAGCGCAGCTCAAGATGCTTGGGAAAAAGCGGTGCAGGTTTATGAAGTTTTACTTAAGCAAGCAGAAGAACATGATCTGGACAACAAGGAAGTAATGGATGATTATCTTAATGCTCAGAAAAAGGAATCCCAATGGAAGAATCTTTTAAATGCGAGAACCCTTCAAGCAGAAGCTCAAAAGCAAGAAGGTATTGCAATGGCTGCTAAGAATCAGGCAGAAGTAGCAATGTCCGTTGATATAACAGGTCCAGAGAAAGCCATTTTTGCTCTTAATAAAGTACAACTTTGGCAAGAAGCTGAACAAAAAAGAGCAGAAGCTGAAGGAATATGGGCGCAAACATTCGTTGCGTACCACACATGGTATAGTCAAGCTTCAGAAGATATAAAACATACTTACGCTGTAGAATTTACAAATGCACTGAATAAACAAAACTACTGGAGGGTATTAAATTTTTGGTATAGGGCAACAATAGCAGATAGCGAAGCGATTGCTGCAAGGTTACAAGCTTGCCATAATAATTTATCATTAAGCGAAAAAAAAGGACAATGGAATACGATGAAACAAAAAAGAGAGCAAGCCATACAGGCTTGGCGGAAAACAGAAGAAGAATTGAATATGCTTCAGAATAAAGCTACAGATCGTTTTAAAAACGAGTGGAATACAATGATAGAAGAGACTATTAATAACAAAAATCTTTCAGCAGCTAATTTTTCTTGGGATAATGCCTTAATGGCTTCTGGTAATGCTAGTGGTATTAAAAACAAGCTTTCTGAAATTGCAGGAATTTCTGAAGGAATGAGACTAGAACAGGAGCAAGAGCAAAGACAAAAAGAGAAACAGGCAAAAGAGGCTTGGAATCAAGTTATCGGAACATACCGTACTTATAGAGACCAATCACTAGAGCGCTTTCAAGCAGGTTGGAATGCTTTATTGGAAGAAGTAGTTGATTCTGGGAATTATGCTACGATTGCAAAATATTGGGATGATGCAGTTAATTTAGATACTGTTGCTACAGAAGCTGCTAAAAAATGGGTTCAAACGCAGTCACGACAAGATGTTGAAGTTGCACGACAAAAGAAAATTGAAGCAGGCTTGGCTTGGAATCGTGCTGTAGAAGCCTATAGGGAGAAAAAAAACAAAGCTCCAGAAAGATTAAAAACTGCCTGGAATAGGTCTCTTGAACTTATAGAAGACAATAGAAATCATGCTGTTGCTACTGCTTGTTGGTGTGAAGCAGTGGTTCCTTATTTGAGCATTAACAAGTCGTGGTTTTCTTATAGCAAAGAACATTACGCCTACCAGGCAGAAGCAGCTTGGAAAAAAGTTATACAAATGTATAGTGATTTTTGTAAGCAAGCCCCTGAAGGGAAGAAAGCAGAATGGGATATTCCTATTCAAGAAGCAGAGAGTAAATTAGAGGAGTGTCAGAAGCTTATAGCCTATCGAGAAAAACAGAGAGAGGAACAGGCAGCAATGCGAGAGGCAGGGAGACGAAGGTTCTATTAATGCTGCTACCAACGACGCTTTCTTTCGAAGAAATAAAATGACGTTGATATATAATAGGCCCATTAATAATTCACAGTAAACTTTAATTGAAAGAAGAAGAAAATAACCACAATACCACTGTTCGAGAGGGCGTAGGATAGACTACGAGAGCAATTTTGCTCGAATAAAGCCCCTCTGGGGCGATCCGAGCAAGTGCGAGCGACTCAAAAGAACACAAAAAAATTTACAAAATATGAAAAAACAAAAATCCTTACACCATCTTATTAGTAAACATTCGATTAACCTTTCTGTAGAAGGTGCTTCAACGTATCATCAATGCGATCTCTCAAATCTTAGTCAGCATATTAATCAACCTATAGCCTACAGCCTACAGCCTATAGCCTCTATTCGACCCGTTGGCCGAATAGTTACTCTTATTATTTCCTTAAGTTTATTAACCTCATTTTTTTGTGAGAATATGCTGAACGCCCAAAATGAAAACAACTTAGAATCACCTCACCTCTGTGGTGGTGGACCAAGTAAGTTCTTATCAGTGTCAATGATTACAAGCACAGGAGATGATTATGCTGCAGCATCGACACGTGCTGCTGAGGAAGAGGCTGAAGAAGCTCATTTTGAAGAGCATGTGCTTAATCCAATGAATAATGAACGTGCTGCTAGTACAGCTTCTTCTGTTAAAGCAAGTAGCATAGCATTTGTATTACCTCATCCACCTCATTCAGAAAAAATAGAGAGAGATAACAATAATGCAGAAACTTATCCATTCATATTGTCAGGGGATAGTCGAGAAGAGATAGCCTTAGAACAGGGGGACGAAGTCATAATAGCTCAAGAGGAAGAAAACAAGATAAGTATTTTTAGTAAGGCTGATGGTAAGTGGGAAAGTGTTGATGAAGCTTTTAGAGATGCTCATGCAGATGTTGTTTTTAAAAATGCTTATGCTCAAGTAGTTCTTAAGGATCTTGATCAAGATATTGCAACTTCCGAAGATTTTCCTTTAGAGAAGGTTAAAAATTATTTTAAAGATGCATGTGATAGAGAAGAAAAGGCTAGAGCTAAATATGTGAGGAAAGCAAAGGAAGATTATAAGAAGCTAAAAGAAGAAAACCTTGATAATCTTGATTCTATTTGGGCTCAAAGAGTTCGTACAAGTGACTATGTTGCTATGATGAAAATAAAAGAAGTAGCTGAAAATCCTAATCATATTGCAGCGCATCGTGCTGCAGATCGAGCAGAATTTATTGCCGCAACTAATAGAGAAATACAATGTGAAGCAGCGGATGATTCAAAAGCTCGAGAAATCAATATTGCAGAATCTGTGAGAGCTCAAGCAGCTAAAGAACTGCTTCACAGTAAAATGATTGCTTCGATAGAACAAGCTCATGAAATTATAAAACATGGAGATGGAAGTTGGAAAGCCAAGGCTATAGAAATAGCATCAACCCCTGGGTATCTAGGCCGAGCTTGTAAGGTTGCTACAATTGCTACTTTTCCAGTATGTTGTTCTATAATAGGGTGTCTTGATGGTAGTATAATGCTAATTGATAAAAATAAAGACGCAGAATATCTTGGAGAGTACGTTGATTTTCTTAATAATGTAACAGGAAGCACTTATTCTTCTCGGAATTGGATCCTTGGAACTGGTAGAGGTGGATCTCACTTTATTAAAAACTATCTACCTTGTACACTACCATTTCTCTGTGTGGGAAAAGGAATTGAGTGCTGTTGTTGTGTAGATTATGGATACTTTGTTGACTATCTTGATAAAGATGATGGTGCCAAACCTCTGAATACAATTGCTAGAAGATGTTTTGTATCTGGTTGTGCAGCGACATTTTATGGTGGATTCGGTGGAGGTATATGCGCAGCGATATGCGGCCCCTAGTAACAGGCCTACGAACTACGAACCACAAAACTACCAACTAGATGTTCGGCTGATTGGCCAAATATTTACACCACTTCAATGATAAAACTCTCCTGCACATTTTTGCTTAGTTCGCTCGTCTTATTCAATATAACCACCCTTTTGGCAATGGATATTAAAAAAGAAGTAGAAGCACTGGATAAAGAATTAGGACTTCTTGAGAAAAAAACTCCACTTTCTAACACATCTGTAAGTGTTACTATTGCAAGGTGTCATCCTATTGAAATCAGTTCAGCAACAGCGGTTATACCAGAGAAAGAAGCTGTACGAATAGAAAATGAAGGTACAGTAACGAGTCAATTTCTTGAAGATGAGATCTGTGATAATATTTATATGAGTTGTCTGGCCAGGGTTGCAACGATGTCACTTGCTGAACGACGAACTGCTGAAGGAATGTCTCAAGCAGCTAAAGAGTGGGATGCCGTAGAGAAAAAGGCAAAGAGAGATATAGCAAAGCTTCAAAGAATATTAGAGAAAGCTAGAGTAGAGACGCTGGAAGCTAAGGGAAAATTAGATTTAACCCAACCCCATGTGCATGGAGAAGACGCTTATAAAAAAGCCCACCATGATTATGAGGTGAGGAAGCTTTCAGAAGAACTTGCTAGTGCAAGAGTGGCAACAGCTGAGGCTACCCTTTTTGCTATTGAAGTGAGAGATACCGCTCAGAGTGATGGAGCTGCCGATGATATTAAAGAGGCACTAGGAGAAGAGAAAGCTGCTTCCGACGCATTGGATGCAGCAACAGCTCCTTCTTTTAAGAATCTATACTCATGTACACTTTCAGCTACACAACCTCAAATCGCACCAGTACTCCCGCCGGTGCTCACCAGCTCTTCCACTTCCTCATCTTCTAGTAGCAATAATAGTGCGACTAGCCAAAATAATCAGCTAGCAGATCAAGGCTCAAAATCTGTTGACTTATTTCAGAAAGCAGTTGTGAGCAAAGCAGATCGAGCAGGCCAGGATATTACTCTTATGGAACAGGTTCAAGGGAAAATAGAAACAGCAGCAATAACACGTGCTCGTTTTATAGAATTTGTAAAAAGTGATGCACAACAGAGGGATGACGATGCGGCAGAATTGGATGCGTTATAACAATTCAACCAGTAGATCGAATTGTTAGTTGGCTTTTTCGCTTCCTCGCAAAAGTATACCAAAGCGAAATAGGATTTTTATTTTCTCACATTTTATAACTATCAACGTAGTTCAAGGAGGAAGAAATTCACCACAAAGATCACAAAGCTGCTAAAGCAGCACACAAAGAACACAAAATAAAATTTTTTATAAAAAATTTTAAAGGTTTGAGAATTACAAGAGGCAGATAAAATTGAAAGAAAAATTTCTGCTTTTAGCACTTATAATTTTTATAACAAATTCTTTTAGTGCTCTTTGTGTAATATTTGTGCTTTTTGTGGTGAATTCTTTTTTGAGATGTTGGTAGTGACGATTTCCATTGGTTAAGATTCGAGACCCTGATCCCCCATCCAATTTACAACAAATGACTTTTAAAAAAACAAATTTCCTTCTATTGGCTATCTCATTAAGTTTGAGCGCTAGTCATCTGCATGCTAGAATTACTCCAGAGAATTTCTTGCATAAGTTACAAGCATATCTTATTCAAAATGATGACAATAAATTACCATTCATCATTTTTAAACAGGAAGAAATAGAAGATCAAGAGAATCTTGTTGCCCCTTTAACACTTGATCCTACATTAATGATGGACCCAGCATCAGCTGAAGAAACAGGAAAAATTTTAAAAGAGAAAGTCCTTGGTAAAGAAGCATCTTCAGAAACGCAAAAGCCTGCTGATGCATTTCGTAGCGCTGTTGTTAGAAAAGCAGCTGAGGCTGATGAAGGACCAGAAATTAATACATTGCTTCCGACTGTTTCAGAGCGAGATACATTCAGAGAGACTAAAGCTGCTAAGAGTGTTGAGCAACAAGAAGTCAAAGCAACGCGATTGACGAGTCAAGATCTATTGGATCTTACAGGAAAAGCAGCCAAATCGGCTGAGGCTAGTGCTTATCAATTACGTGAGGTAGCTAGGCGATTAGAGGAAGCCACTGAGGCAAAGAGCAAAGGCAGCCCAGAAATAAGCATGCTCTATCTTCGATCTGCAGAACAAGAGCAAGTCTCAGCCGAGTATCATAGCAAGGCAGCAGAAGCCTATACCTCAGGAAATCAAGTCGCAGGAGCAGCATGGGATCAAGCAGCCAGATCGGTTGAGGCTAGTAGTGGTCGAATATGGAATGAAGCCTACCGATTGGGACAAGCCACTGAAACAAAGAGCAAAGGCAACCCAGAAAGTGCCACCCTCTACTTCCAATTTGTAGAACAAGAGAAGGCCTCAGGCGAGTATCATCGCAAAGCAGCAGAAGCCTACGCTTCAGGAAATCAAGCCGAGAGTGAAGCATTTGATCAAGCAGCCGAATCGGCTGAGGCGAGTGGTTATCGATTACGAGAGGCAGTCTGCCGATTGGAGGAAGCTACTGAAGCAAAAAGCGAAGGTAACCCAGAAAGTGCCGCCCTCTACCTCCGATCTGCAGAACAAGAGAAGGCCTCAGCTGAGTATCATCGCAAAGCAGCAGAAGCCTACGCCTTAGGAAATCAAGTCGCAGGAGTAGTGTGGGATAAAGCAGCCAAATCAGTTGAGGCTAGTGCTGATCTATTAAGTGAGGCAGCCTTCCGGTTGGAAGAAGCCACTGAAGCAAAGAGCGAAGGTAATCCAGAAACAACCACACTTGACCTTCAATTAGCAGAAGAAGAACAAGCTTTAGCTTTAGACTACTTTAAAGCAGCTCAGGCTTATGCCGATGGAAATAATGAAGAAGGAGATCGATTGTTTCAAGCTGTTGAGGCTACTAAAGATTAGGCTAAGCAGGAGAATCTACTTTAATTTAACGACACTACAAAGGCTCTACAAATTTCCATTGATTAAGATTCAAGGCCTTGACCTCCATCCAATTTACAACAAATGACTTTTAAAACAACAAATTCCTTTCTATTAGCTATCTCATTAAGTTTTAGCACTAGTCATCTGCTTGCGGCAATTACTCCAGAGAATTCCTTGCATCAATTACAATCTTATATTATTTTAAATGAAGATAATAGATTGCCATTCGTTCTTTTTAATCAGGAAGAAATAGAAGATCAAGAGAATCTTGTTGCTCCTTCAATTCTTGATCCTGCATTGATGATGGACCCAGCGTCAACTGAAGAAGTAGAAAAAGTCTTAAAAGAGAAAATCTTTGATAAAGAAGCATCTTCAGAAGTGCAAAATCCTGTAGATGCATTCCATGAAGCTGTTACCAGAAAAGCAGCTCGAGCTGATGAAGATATTATTCATATAGGGCAAGCTCAAGAAAAGGTAGAAAAAGCTGCTGCAGCGCGTACTGGGTTTGTAGAACGTGTGAAGAATGACGCTAAAAATAGAAGTGCTTTTATAGAAGAATTACAAAAGATTTGGACATCAGATATTATTTCTACTTCTTCTGAGATAGCTATAAAGCTTGTTGCAGATAAAAGGTATGAGGCACTAAATGCCGATTTAAGCGCTATCAATGCTAAGGCTAATGCTTATAAGCGGAACTTTGATACAGAGTTAAAGGCTTACAAAATGACTGAAACTGCATGGAGTGAAACCGTTATTGCCTGCGAAAGAGCTGAGTTAGTAATTGTTAATAATAACCAAGCACTTGAAGAGATAACACTTCTTCATGAAATCGCTGCAGTAAGAACTTCTGCTTGGACTGCTCACATCGCTTGGGTTCAGGCTAGGGAAAAAAAAGAGACAATAAAAAATACCGATCATCTTACAGAGGAAGAAGCTATTGCTATAGAAATAGGTTGGGGGGAAACAATACGTGCCGCGCAAGCAGTCTTAGAAAAACTCAAGAAGATAGATCTAACCTCTCTAAGAACAGCTGAAGAACAAGAAATTAATACATTATTGGCAGAAGCTCAAGCGGAACAGCAATTTTGGGAAGCTAAAGTTAAGGAGATACAAAGATTGAAAGCTCAGAGAACTCAAGAGGCTAGTAAAGATGGTAAACAGACTAGAGAAAATATTCTTTTACAAAAAATAAAAAGGAATAAAGAAATGGTTAATCGCAAAGCTCGAGAAGCCATTTGGTCAGAACAGAACCAACGCATTTATGAAACCTGGGAGCTTCCCGGAGAAATACCCAACTTTTCGTTTCCTTCTTTTGACCAAGGTGTTGAAGAAAAAATATCAGAGAAAATAGAGCCTCCTGAGATATTAAACGAAGAACTAGAAGAGAAGGGACGACAACTTTTACGAAGTGAACGAGCAGCAGAAAAGGCACGTAAAGGAACACAATCAATTTCTATATCGACGATAAGCTCTGATAGTTTGATAGAACCCAATTCAAGAAATATTATAGAAATTACTTCTACAGATTTTGTAAACCATGAAGAAGAGCTTAAAGCCTCTATTATGGCTGAAAGTCTTAAAAAAACTCCTGAAAATAGATGTCGTTGGGAAGCTCGCAAAAAAGTCGATCAACTTATCATTGAAGCAGCTGAACAAGTAATAAAAGATCGTGCTTTAAGAATGGCTCAAGCTGACGAGACTGAAGAGGCTACTGGGAATGACGAAGTAATGAGTAGAGCAAGTCGTGTTACTAGAAGTTTAAGTAATTTTGGTAGTAGTCTTAATAGTAGTACAGGTATATGGAAGCCGAAAGCTGTTAGTGTTCTTGGTAGCGTGAAAGAGAGTGAACATGCAATGGCGTTAGCCACAAAAGTAGTTCAAAATCAAAAGGCTGCTGACAAAAAGACTCAAAGTGACCTTGAGCAAGCGAATCAAAAAGTTGAAGATGCTAAAAAAGAGTGGAAAGAGATGATTTTGAATTCAGAGAAAGGAGCCGAAACGAGAAGAATTGCTAACGGAGGAGTATTTCCTCATTCCTCATTAGATCCTTCTCTTCTTCTAGAGTTTTGGGAGAAAGCAGATAGGCAGGTTCTTCAAGAGGTCCGAAAACAGGAAAAGATAGCAAAAGAGGAACAGATTGCTAAGAAGCTTCAAGAACAGTGGACATTAAATACTATTCGTTGGAAAGCCAGAGCAGAAGCCGACTCACGAGAACGTGAAGCTAACAATGCTGAAGAAAAATCCGACAAACTTCTTGAGGAGAAACTTCTTATGGATGCTAAACCTGGTATTACAGAAAAAAAGAAACAGGGAGCAAATGATGCAGCAGTAGCAGCTAAAGCGGACGCTGAAAAAGCTAGAACAATAGTCACTAAAGCCCAGGAAGAATGGCTTCAATTAGTATATGATCACTATGGCATTATCCCTGATGATCAGCGAAATAGCCTCCAACAAGCAGATCAAGCAGTTAATAATTTATGGATTGAAGTAAGTACTCTGTACGATGAAACTGAGAGACATGAAAATGATTTTCTCCTCCAAGAGCAAAGAGAAAAAGAAGCAGCGCAATATTCAATAACTCTCGTTGCCAAAAGAGAAACCGATATAGCAAAATGCTTCAAAGGAGTTCAACAAGCTCAACAAGCTGCTAAGAAACAGTATGATAACAGCACTTCTCCTAACAGTAGAGCAGAAGCGCAACGACTCTACAAAGAAGTGAATAGGCTCGAACTAAGTGCTAGAGAAGCTTATGTTCAAATAGTAGAAACAAATGCTTTAACCGATGCTAGGAAAAGAACTCCAGGAGCAATGGAAGCATGGCTTCGTCGAGTGACAGATTCTGAAGAAAAGAAAAACAAAGAAGCGAATAGCGTAGTATTCAAAGTTCCGTGCAAAGACGATAGTTGGACTAATGAAACCAAACGTTCGCTTGAGCGACTTGGGGCTATAGAAGCTGCTGATAAAAAAGCATTTAAAATTTTTCAAGACGAAGAGACTCGATTGAATGATATCGCAACCATCTGGACGGCTATTATTAGACTTCTTTCAAAACTAGACATTATTAAAATTAGATGATATGTAAAGTTCCTTTAGAAAGAATATCTATGAAATATAACCAAATAGAACAACTTGATGAAGAAAAATTTCGTCGTTTAACAGGCTTGAAAAGAAAGA
>DATEBV010000304.1:0-3029 GCA_035287205.1 Chthoniobacterales bacterium
TTACTATGTTGTGTCATTCTTTAGCCTTCTATTATGTCTACACCCATAGAGCGCGCTGTACCCTCTACAATTCGTATCGCTGCTTCATCAGTGCGCACACGTAAATCTTGTCTTTTGATATCAGCAACTTTCTTTGCTTGAGACTTTGTCATTTTACCTACTTTATCTCGATTAGGTACACCAGAACCCTTCTCAATTCCTAATTCCTTTAAGATAAGTCGTGCTATTGGGGGTTTTTTGGTGATAAAAGTGAAGCTTTTATCTGAAAAAACAGTAATTTCAACAGGTAATACATCTCTTATCTTGTCTTGAGTCTTAGCATTAAACTCTTTACAGAAGGCCATGATGTTTACTCCTGCTGAGCCAAGAGCTGGGCCGATAGGTGGCGCTGGATTTGCCTTACCTGCCGGAATTTGTAACTTTATTTTTTTTTCTACTTTTTTCTTAGCCATATTTCCTCTATTCTTAAGGGATTGCAAGGAAAGATATTGGTTATTTAGACTGAGCGAAAGCACCCGTGGTTTCCTCGGATTCTTTCGCGCTGTCTAAATGACCAATTTCTTTCCTTACGACCCCTAAGAGCCTGTTTGAGATCTAAGGGTTTATCGACTTTCGGGATTATTTTGGCCGATTTTCGATTTAAATTGCAGGGGTCATATACGCAGTTGATATTACCCCTGCAATTTAAATCGAAAATTGGCTCAAACGAACCTGAAAATCGACAGAAGCTTAGATCTTAAACAGGCTCTAAGTAACCGGTGCTGCTTCAACTTGCCAAAATTCTAAATCATCAACACGAGTATCTCTTCCAAAAATTGAGACATTAACACTCAATCTTCCTTTTTCGTGGTTTACTTCCAAAATAGGTCCAGTAAAGTTGACAAAGACTCCATCGATAATCTTTACTTGATCGCCGACCGAAAGTTTGTGCTTATGAACAACTTCCCCTTTGCGCTCTTGGAGATCTCTTAATATTTCATTTGCTTCTTCATCGGATAATGGTATTGGTTTCCCGCCACCGAGAAAATCTATGACTCCATTTGTTTCTTTAACATAGAGCCAAGCTTCATCTGTCATGTTCATTTTAACAAGTGCATAGCCAGGCCAAAGTCTTTTTTCACTGATTTTCTGTTCACCTTTCTTTACTTCCGCTACATTCTCTGAGGGAACAAGGACGTCCGTAATAAATTCGGTCATTCCTTTCGTTTCACGGTTTTCCTCAAGGCTTTTTTTCACCTTGTTTTCTTGCCCAGAAAATACTTGTATGACATACCAATAAGATTTCATCTAAATCCTTAACTCGTTATTAAATGTGTAATGTTTGTTATTCCAAGCAAAACATTCCTAATGACTAGGTCAATAATATATATTCCCAACCCAAGGGTAAAAATTGTTCCAATTACTATTTTCGTGCAAAGAACCAATTCCTCTTTTGTTGTCCAAGAGACTTTTTTCATCTCTTCTTTCAACTCTTGAATATAAGCTGTTTTAGCTTTCTTCTTTTTACTAACTGCAGAAATCTGAACAATTTTTTGAGAGGTTGTCATATCTGGTTTACTCATATTTTTCAGATGTTTGTTTTAGAGGTTTCCAGCCTTATCAAAACTGAGCCTACTTTTAAGCGAGTGCGGAGGGATTTGAACCCCCGACCGGCGACTTTGGAGATCGCTGCTCTACCAGCTGAGCTACACACCCGCGCGCAAAAATATAGTCTTACTCAATGATCTTAGAAACAGTACCTGCACCAATCGTTCTGCCACCTTCGCGAATCGCAAAGCGCATCCCCTCTTCCATCGCAACTGGGTGGATGAGTTCTGCAGTCAATTCCACGTTATCCCCTGGCATCACCATCTCAACACCTTGTGGGAGTTCGACAGTACCTGTCACATCCGTTGTTCGGAAGTAGAACTGAGGACGATAACCGGTAAAGAACGGTTTATGACGTCCACCTTCTTCTTTATTCAACACGTAGACAGTCCCTTGGAACTTTGTGTGTGGAGTGCAAGTACCAGGAGCTGAAAGAACCATCCCACGCTCTACTTGCTCTTTCTCAATACTTCGGAGGAGAACTCCTACGTTTTCCCCAGCAAGCGCTTCATCCAACGTTTTGTTAAACATCTCAAGACCCGTTGCAACTGTATCTCGAGTCTCTTTAATTCCAACGAGTTGGATCTTATCGTTAACACGGATTTTACCACGTTCCACTCGACCTGTTACTACAGTTCCACGGCCAGAAATTGAAAACACGTCTTCAATCGGCATCAAGAAAGGTTTGTCCACTTCACGAGCTGGTGTCGGAATCGCTTCATCTACCACTTGCATCAATTTTTCGATCTGCTTTACATACTCAGGATCACCTTCAAGCGCCTTCAATGCAGAACCGCGAATAATTGGGGTATTTTTATATCCTTTTGCCTCAAGAAGCTCAGAAAGCTCCATTTCGACCAATTCGACAAGCTCTTCATCCCCTTTGCCGATCATATCCATTTTATTGAGGAAGACGACAACTGCAGGAACGCCCACTTGTCTTGCAAGGAGGATGTGCTCTTTTGTTTGCGGCATCGGGCCATCTGTTGCTGCAACAACGAGGATCGCTCCGTCCATCTGAGCAGCACCCGTAATCATGTTCTTCACATAGTCGGCGTGACCTGGACAGTCCACGTGAGCGTAGTGACGATTATCAGTTTCGTACTCAACATGAGAAGCGTTAATTGTAATCCCACGAGCCTTCTCTTCAGGTGTATTGTCGATAGAAGCGTAATCGCGAAATTTCGCCCTTCCTTTTTCAGCTAACACTTTCGTAATCGCTGCAGTGAGAGTTGTTTTTCCATGGTCCACGTGACCAATGGTACCGATGTTTACGTGCGGTTTTGTTCTCTGAAAAGCTTCTTTTGCCATGTTGTTAAGATCCTCCTTACTTTCTGCCCAAGATAGGAATTGAACCTACGACCGCTTGCTTACCATGCAAGTGCTCTACCACTGAGCTACCTGGGCGTACGTCCTGGGAACACCATCTTCCCCGATCCCCT
>DATEBV010000305.1:0-3270 GCA_035287205.1 Chthoniobacterales bacterium
TTCTTTCACAAGTCGTAGTAGATGGGGATGAAACTATCCGCTCCAACACCGGCGCGACGCCGCAATTTATAGCATCAGTAGAGTTTGGAAAGAAGTCTAACGAAGAAGAGAGCATAGGGGAGCATGAGGAAGAGATTAATATAGGGAGCGTAAAGCAACTCTGCTCCAAGAAAAAAATTAAAAAGCAACAGCAAGCCAAAGCACTCAAAGAAAAAATCGCTGCAAAAAAAGAAAAAGAAGCCGAGAGGAAGGCGCTTAATGAGGATATTCAAGCGCTTCATACAAAAGCAGAGAAAGCCGATAGCGAGAGTAATATTGCCAGGAAAAAGATAGGCAAGGATACTTCTCCTGAAACAGAAAATACTCTTTTAATAGAAATGATTTTAAAGGAGTTCCATGCAGAGAAGATTTGGAAGCAATTAGAAAAAGCTTATGAGCGAGGGGCCGATTTAGTTCCTGAAAATTTAAAAAGTTCATGGATGACAAAGTTGCAAAATGCAAAATTTCAAAAAATAAGGTGTTATGCTGATGGGCTTTGGAACAGTGCTAGAAAAGCTGCAAATGAGGCTCTTATTCTTAGAGATCAAATTGCTAAAAAAACTACTACCCAAGAATGGACTGCAGAAGAAGAGGAAGCTTTTTGGAAGAAAGCAGCTCTACTTGAAATTAGAGCAATGGTAGTTTGGGATACTTTTCAACAAATAGAAGATGATTTGAAGCAGCTTCCTGAGCAATGGCAAGTAGAAGCAAGGAAGCGGATTAATTATGCAAAGAATCAAAAACAGATCTGCGATATTAGTGTTCGCTGGAGTAGTGCTAAACAGCTAGCCGCTCTTGCAGTAATTAATAGAAATGAAGCAAAACGAGTAGTAGATACTGAAAATGAAGAGAAAAATTTGTTTTTTAATAAAGCTATTGATAAGGCTGAGGCTACAAGAAAATCTTTTAACGATATTAGCAATATACTCACCAATATCCTTGGATCATCAATTTGTTCAATATCGAATACAAATACTCTCAATTCAGTTTCAACTCAGTTAACGACTGCTTGGCCAGCCAGTCTGTGGATTACCTACCTTGCAGATGCTCAACGGGAGGAAAGTTTTTGGGTTGCAAAAAAAGCCGAGTGGATACTTGATAAGGAAAAAGCACTGCAGAGCTACGGAACAATGACCCCGCCTATTGAAGAAATTAAGACGGTCGATGGTGATATAGCTGGTCAAGATTCGATTAATCCATTGGGGGAATATCCTAATGCTACAACTAATCAACAGAATCTTTCCAATTGTGCCTACAGCAGTAGGCCTCTTCTTCCATTTTCTACTGCAGCGGCGGTATCTCTAGCCTTTATTGCAACGATGACTTGGGAGGATATTCAAAAAACAATTCATGAACTTGAAGAGAAGGTGGAAGAAGCAGAAGTGAGTGCCAATGATGCTAAGAAAGCGGCTCTTGCTACGGATGTTGATGTTAGACTTCTTTCAAAATTCGCTTCTGCTGATGAAGTGCAAGGAGTCGACGTCGCGGAGAAGTTGAGTGTACAGAAGCTACTCGATGCTTCGAGCACCGGGGCGACGAAGCAATTTGCAGCAGAAGTAGAGGTTGGAAATAAGTCTATTGAGGGAATGAACAGGCGTTTAGATAATGCTATCCTAAAGGCACGCCATGCAGAGACTCTTTATACTCAATTGGAAGCCGTTTATCGTAGGGGCTGCGATGTCATTCCCTCAGCTTTCCAAGAACTATGGATAGAGGAAAAGGAGCATCTCCTTAACAATGCCTTGGAGAAGAAGATGGATTGGGATTCTGTAGCACTTTTTTTCAATATTAAAAAAATAGAACAGAAGATCACATGTTTTACGATGGAAGCGATACGAGTGACGAACCATGAACAAGAGGCTGATCAAGCAAGCCTGCTTGCTTCTATTGAAATGGAAGCTGTAGAGGCTTGGGATCATTTTATTGAAGTGCATCAAAGTAGTTTGAGCCAAGTTCCTGAAAATTTGAAAGAGCGCTGGCATACTAAAATTAAAATGGCAGAGTTAAAAAAAACCACCTGTAATATTGGTGTTGCTTTCAGTAGAGCTCATGAAAGAAGTGCTCGTACAATGATAATTAAGAACCAAGCTATGATTGCTTCTGCTGCAGAAAAACCTGCTCTTTGGGATAAGGCGATTGAGCAGGCAGAGGAGACGAGAGAAGCTTTGGATCAAATTATACAGACCATCACAACTATCCAAGAAAAGACGCCTCAGAATCTTTCGCCTTGCCTTTCCGAATATCTTAAGGCAGCACAGCACAAGAAACAGTTTTTTATCTCAATAATAAAGGAGTGGGAGATCAAGAAAGGGGTATCTGTTCAGATTTCACCCAGGGCTAATTCACCGAAACGCGTAAACATGGATGAAAGAGGATGAAAGAAGAAGAAATTAACAGAGATGAAAGGGATGGAAGGGATAAATACAGAGAGGAGCTGATTAATGAAAAAGTTTTTTTGAAGTGCTTTGCCATCGTCTATTATTTATTAAATTTACAACCTATTATCCCGTTGGAAGAATTAGCCCTGGATTTCACCTCCTTCGTATTCGAAAAAACAAAAAGAAGCTTCACTTCTCACTCTGTCACTAAGTGACCAAAAATCAACTTCAACTTAACCCGAATATTTCATACTCATCTATTACAACTTGTGGAAAACTTCATGAATACTGCGTTGGACTTGAATTGTACTTGGGACAGTATGAAACATACAGCCACGGCAGTAAAATTCTTCGTCCGCCTTGTCTCATCAAGTTTTGCACTACGTTTCATAACGATGTGTATGAAATATCCGGGTTAAACTTATAACTTAAACTTATGTTCGGCCTATTGGCCAAATATGTACGCCGAAGGCAAGAAAATAAACTCGTTACCCTTTACTCGTTACATGTCTATAGCTAAGCCTGGTGCCAAGAAAAAATAAAAATCCATTTTCAAACCTGAGTCACTTTTGGACAGACTCTATATATCGATGTGGTCCCGAATATTTTTATTTTTTTATTCACTTTTTGGATTTTTAGTTGCAGAATGCAATTGTTTCGGGTTAAACCCAATGTCGGGTCTTTCTATTTTTTACCAGTACAATCGAACGTTAAAGCGGCTTAGATGTGGGGTCAGGCTTCATAATTTCACAATTTTATAAAATAAAATTTGTAAATTTGAGAGCCTGACCCCCATCCGAACACAAAACCACCATGAAAAAAGCACTCTGTTTTCGTAAATGTTCAGTTAATC
>DATEBV010000306.1:0-9897 GCA_035287205.1 Chthoniobacterales bacterium
TGCTGTTAAAACAAGCGCAGAAATGAAGATCAAAGCGATCGAATTGGAAGTGGATTGGGAAGACCAACCATATGGGGCGACAGCAATCGACATAGCACGTGCGGTAGACATCTACGAAAAAGCTGCGCAGGCTTATGCAGCAGGGAAAACTAATGAGGGTGATAATTGGTATAATGAGGGCATTGCCATTCAAAGAAGAGTAGAAACGAAGATCAAAGCGATCGAAGCGAAAGCGAATGGAGAAGCCCAACTTGCTGCGGAATATAATGCTGCAGTAGTAGAAATGGCACGCGCAGTAAATATCTACGAAAAAGCCGCGCAGGCTTATGCAGCAGGAACAACCAACGAGGGAGATAGTTGGAATAATGAGGGCCTTGCCATTCAAACAAGCGCAGAAACGAAGATTAAAGCGATCGAAGCGAAAGCGAATGGAGAAGCTCAACTTGCTGCAGAATATAGTGAGGCAGTAGTAGAAATGGCACGTGTAGTAGACATTTACGAACAAGCTATACAAGCTTACACAGCAGGGAAAAGCAATGAAGGAAATAGCTGGAATAATGCAGGCCTTGCCATTCAGACAAGTGCAGAAACAACGCTCAAAGCGATTGAAGCGAAAACGAATGGGAAATGCAAACGTGCTGCTAAATATAGTGCAGCAGCGGCTGAAATGACACGTGAGGCAGACACCTACGAAGAAGCCGCGAAGGCTTACACAGCAGGGAAATCTAATGAGGGAGATAGTTGGAATAATGCAGGTATTGCCATTCATAAAGCGATTGAAGCGAAAGCGAATGGGAAAGCCCGACTTGCTGCGAAATATAACGCAGCAGCGGTTGAAATGACACGTGCGGCAGACATCTACAAAAAAGCCGCGAAGGCTTATACAGCAGGGAAAGCTGATGAAGGAGATAGTTGGAATAATGCAGGTCTTGCCATTCAAAATTCTGAATATTATTGCTATGCAACCAATGCTTTAGATAACATTAATGAGGCCTTAGGAAACATTGATAAAGCAAGAAAGCTCAATGAAAATAATGCTGAGCGATTAAAATATGCCGCTAGCATACTTGAAAAATATCGGTTTTCTGTTGAGTTTGATGCCGAAGCTTCATAAGAAGAAATTAAAGGGAACAAAGAGGTTACTCGTTTGAAAAAGGTTAACTGGATTACAAAACATGCCGCTGAAGCTGTTGCGGACCTCGTAGCAGTCGCAAAAGAAGCTGCAGAACACCTAGAAAAAGTTATAAGAATTTCAAAACCAATAGAAAACGAAGCTGATAGCGATGAAAGTGGTAGTATTTCAAGTTGCGATGAAGATAGTAGTTCTTCTAGTAGTGATGAAAGTGGCAGTATTTCAAGTAGCGAAATTTAACCCGAATATTTATTTATTTTCGAGTTTTATGAAAACTAAATATTTCTTACAGACTTCTCTCGTTACACTTTTTAGCTCTTCTTTGCTTTTTGCTCAGGTTGAAAATGGGCTAAAGATTGAGGGTTGGAAGCTAAAGGAAGCAGGAAATCAGACTACAGACTACAGGCTGCAGTCTACTGGTAGCACAAAGCCAGAATCACGATTGAGAAGTAATTCTATCCCAATCTCCAATCTTCAATCTTTCATCTTCCAATCTGATTTTCCATCTTCTAGCTCCTATTTGGGCGTTACGCCCAAATTGATGATGAATCCTTCTCTTGAAGGTGAAGAAAAAGCTCTCGAACAGTTCATTTTTGGTGAGAGAAGGTTATCAAGCTTTAACCACTTAGGCGTTTCTTTACCTAATAGGATAACAAGTAGTGTAACCGTTCAAATCACCTCTCAACAAACAATACAATTAAATCATACTACCGGTAAACAGTCAGGTTATTTCATTCAGAGCGCGCCTCCGCAGGAGGTGGGCTCTGAACGGTTACCAAGTAGTAGTTTTACTAGCTCCAATCAACCTTGGATGACCATTTCGGGAAGAATTATTCCCCCTGAAAATTCTAGATTGTCTAATTTTACTGAGGGAAATCAAGAAGACTCCGATCAGATACGTTGGCAAGCTCGAGAAAAGGCTGATGAGCTTGCAGCTAAGGCCGAGGTTGCATGGGAGCAGTTTGCAATGAGTACGGAAGATGTTGATTTGCATTATGCCGATCAGGTTACTCGTGAAAAAATTTCTGCAGAGGAAGAATGGAATGAGTTGGCACGACAAGCGTATGGTAATGTAGAAGTTAACGCTGTTAATGAACAAGAAATATTAGATTCGTGGGCACAAGCGGATAGGGAGGCTATTATCATTGCTAAGAATAGAGAGGCAGAAGAGCTTCAAGAAAAAGAACGTTGGATAGCAAGAGCAGATGCTGATCAACAGACCCTCGAAAAAGAGAAAGCAAAGCAAGAACTTATTCGAGTTGCTGCAGCTTATCGATCTAAGAACCTATCTTCACAGTCTACTGAAGCTGCGATGGGCTTCGTCACTCCGGTGCTCGAGTCCTCAGGTATGCCCTATACATTCCGAGCTCTGCGCTCCGAGGCTCCTTGCCCATCATCAGCCTCAGCGACTTTGAAAACAGGTTCTAAAACTGCTTCTTCAAGTGATTACTTGATTGCTTCCAATAGAGTTAAAGAAGTAACTGAAGCAGCAGCGAAAGCTGGAAAAAAATGGTCTGATTTGGCCGATTTGCACAAGAGTGTAAAACTAGCTTCTCTTGAAGAGAAAGAGATCGCTAAGGAAAAACTTAAAAGAGAAGATCAATTGGCTAATGATCCAGTTTCTATTAAGAAAAGAGAGGATGCAGCAAAAAAATATTTTGCAGAAGATGAAGCAGATTGGTGTGAACTCACACCTCTAGAGAGACGAATTTATAATACCACTGTTAAAATTGCTAGAGCTAATGTAAAAAAGAAGTCTATTGAAGAGAAAGGGCGAATTAGTGATAACCATTCGGTTAACCCATCGGGAGAATGTACTAGTGGGTCAACTAATCTTCAAGCAAGTGAAGCGCAGGAAGCAGGCAAAGCAATTTTCACTGCTAGCCAAAGCTATCATCAAGATTTAACAGTAGAAGAGGTTCGTTTTGATGAGGAAACAGATCTAGATGATGGATTAGTTATTTTACATGATAAAATTGAAACCATTTCGAAACAAATGTGTTACGAAATTTCATCTAGTTCTATTCCCGTTTCTAGGTTAAACAATGGTGGAAATGACTGCTTTATTAACAGTTCATTGCAGCTTGTTAAGGCGCTCGGATTAACAGTGCCTTCGAACATGCTCAATCTTAATAAATTTTTAAATAATGAATTGAATGCTGATGATTGTCGATCGTTACGCAATGAAATAGCTAATGATGTACTAAGGGATAGTGATGATTTCAGAAATGTTATTTATTATGGTAAGGCTCAATCACAACAAGATGCTGCAGCTTTCCTCCGTTTACTTTTAGAAAAAATTAATGCCCCTCAAGCGTACTTTCAGAATATCATTATAAGGGTTGGAGATCAAACTGATGTACCAAGAGAGATTACAGAAAGAATACTATCCTTAGGATTGCCAGAACATGATGGTATCAACATGCAGGAAATTGTTGATAATTTTCTTCAGGATCAAGTTCCTAGAGAGAATACCAATATTATTAAGGAAGATGCAACATTGAAAGAACCAGTTCCTCAGTCGCTAGTGGTTTCAGTAAAACGATTTGGATTTGATTATCGAGCCAACACCGGTACAAAAAGGCAGGATATTATAGAAGGTGTGCTTAATACTATTATTCTACCTTGTGAAGATGGAGAAGAGGTTACTTATGAACCTCAAGCAATTATTTGTCATGTCGATTCAAATGCTGTCAATAGTGGTCACTATATTTGTTATAGGAAAGAAGAAAATGTGTGGTGGAAATTTAATGATTTAGTTGTCACAAAAGCGACGGATGGAGATCTCTATGAAACTATTCCTCAAAACTGTTATGTGATTTCTTATGTGAGAATTCATGAAGGAGCAAGCAAACCTGTTATTGCGTCCACGTTATGGAGATCTTCTTCTTGGGGTTTGAAACGCTCTCAATCAGAAACCGAAGCTACAGAACCTGCTTCCAAGAAAGCAAAATTTCAGAATAAAGAATCAGAAGATGAAGATGATAGTTTTAATTTTGATGCTTATGAGGCTGCTCTATTGCTTACTCAAGAACAAGAAAAAACGGCAATTGAGGAAGAATCAAAGAGCCAATCAGGCAGTGCTCAAGTACACAGAAATGTTGCAGAGCAAAATAAACGTGCTTGTAAATACTGGAGGAATTCAATCGAAGCTCGCGCTAAAGGCAAAGCGGATGAGGCCGATACTTGGCAATACGCTGCCCAGGGTTTATCACGTGCAGCGGCACAAACACTCAAAGCCATAAGGGCAGAAAAAAATGGAGAATTCAAATTGAGTCAAGACTGGAACGAAGCAGTAGAACAAAATAGAAAGGCTTCTGAGTATTTTGAAAAAGCCATTAAAGCATCCATGGCTGGAGAAAAAGATAAGGGTGTAATTTTACACAATGCTGGTTGTGCTTTATTGGATCAGGCAAAAAAAATATGTAAAAGTGTCGAAGCAGAAGTAAATAAAAAAACAGAAGTAGCAAACAATTGGAGCAATGCAGCACAACAAATGAAGGACATTGTCAAATATTTTGACAAAGGAGTCGAAACATATGATTCGAACAAGGATGAGAGTGAGAGTTGGAGTGATGCTGGACTTGCTCTACTGAGCGCTGCAAAACAAATAAATAAATCTATTGAGGCATACGCTAACGGGAAAACAGAAGAAGCGAAAGTTTGGAGAGAAGTGGTGCAAGAAAACCAGCATGCTTGCGAGCATTATACCAAAGCTGCTGAAGCATATGCTGTTGGGAAAAAAATTGAAGGTAATAATTGGCATGATGTTGGCACTGGTCGATTGTATGCTGTAGAACAACTAGAGGAGGCTATAGTAGAAGAAGCAAATGGAAAATCAGAAATAGCGAAAACTAGAAGAGAGATAGCACAATATAGCCAAAAATCTTGTGAATTTTTAGTCACAGCATATACTAAAAAGAAAGAACAGGAGGAAAATAAGAGTTGGATTGCAGTAGCAGATGCTTTACGGAAGGTTACAGAGCAATTAAGCAAAGCTATTGAGGCAGAAGTAAGCGGAAATTCCGAAGTAGCCACACATTTAAAAGAGACGGTACAACATCACGAGAAATCTTCTGAATATTATATTAAGTCAGCCATAGCATATGCTGCGGGAAAAAAAGATGAAGGGCAGTGTTGGTTTTATGCTGGTAAGGCTCTCGTCCATACGTTAAATCAAGAAGAGAAATCTATGGAGGCAGAAGCAGAAGGAAAACTAGAAAGTGCTATATTGTGGAAAGAGGCAAGTGAAAAGAACCAAGAATCTAGCAAGATGTTTGCAAGCTCAGCTAGAGAATATGTCGAAGGGCGAGAAGATGAAGGAAAGGAAAGATATTTAAAAGGGAAAAAGCTATTGGAAGATGCAAGAAGGTTAGCAGCAGCAGCAGAAAATCCAGAAAAGGCACGTAGACAAGGTTTTGTAATTATTTAGATCTTTTAATTCGTTCTTTGCGGTTAATACGCTTTACCAAAAATTACTCTCTGAGCACTCGGTTCTCCTGTGAAAGGACAAGTCCCAGGGACAGGATGAGTTTCATGAGGAATGCAGCGGATAGTGACTTTAAGATCTTCTTTAATTTTAGCTTCCACTTCAGCCGATCCATTCCAATGAGTTAGGGCGAAGCCCCCATGGATTTCAGGCTTTGCTTTATTTTTTGGGGTAAAGAAGGCGTAAAATTCTTCTTTCGTATTAATCTCATGAGTATGCTCGTTGCGGAAGGCAAGAGCTCGATCAAAGAGGCTCTGTTGAATTTCTGAGAGGAGTTCAGGAATACGATGTGATAAGTGATCCCAAGCAAGAACTTCTTTTTCTGTAGAACCTGTTTTCAAGGTCGCTGAGGCAGATGAAGGGCAAGGAGCCTCGGAGCGCAGAGGTCGGAGTGTATTGGACATACCAGAGAACTCGAGCACCGGAGCGACGAAGTCCTTCGCTGCTTCAGTAGGCGGTGAAACCAGGTTCTTAGGTCCACGATAGCGGCGTGCCAGTACAACATTGCCAGCGAGGAGATCTCGAGGTCCAATCTCTAAGCGGAGAGGAGCGCCTCGTTTGATCCAATCCCAGTTTTTGCTACTGCCGCCAAGATCACGCGTGTCAATTTCTACGCGTACAGGTTCTCCAGCGTAGAATAGAGAGCGTAAGGAGGAAGCAATCTCTTCAGCTTTTTCAAGGATTGCAGCACGGTTTTCTTCTTTAGGAATGAAAGGGATGATAACTACCTGGCTTGGAGCAATACGCGGTGGTAGGATAGCTCCATCATCATCACCATGAGCCATGAGGAGAGTGCCGATAAGACGCGTGCTAACACCCCAGCTTGTTGTCCACGCATGTTCTAATTTTCCTTCGCGAGATTGAAACTCAATGCCTGAAGCTTTAGCAAAGTTCTGTCCTAAGAAATGAGAAGTTCCAGCTTGGATAGCCTTGCGATCTTGAACCATTGCTTCGATACAGTAAGTTCTCACGGCGCCAGGGAAACGTTCACTTTCTGTTTTTTCACCACGAAGTACAGGAATAGCAAGGTAATCACGGGCAAAGGTTTCGTAGACTTCGAGCATTTTTTCAGTCTCTCTAACAGCTTCTGCTTCTGTTTCATGGGCAGTATGTCCTTCTTGCCAGAGGAATTCTGCCGTGCGAAGGAAAAGACGTGGACGAAGTTCCCATCGAACCACATTAGCCCATTGATTCAGCAAAATAGGGAGGTCTCGGTATGATTTAACCCACTTGGCATAGGTTGCTCCAATAATAGTTTCAGAGGTTGGGCGTACAATGAGTGGCTCCGTTAGTTCTCCTGCAGGGACAAGTTTTCCATCTTTCATTTCTAGGCGATGATGGGTGACCACCGCACACTCCTTCGCAAAACCTTCCACATGTTCCGCTTCTTTCTGTAAATGGCTTAGTGGAATAAAGAGGGGGAAGTAAGCATTGCGATGTCCGGTGGCTTTGAACATTCCATCAAGAACTTTTTGCATCTGTTCCCAAAGGGCATATCCCCACGGTTTAATGACCATACACCCACGAACCTCAGAATTCTCTGCCATCTCGCCGGCGCGAACAACCTGTTGATACCATTCTGGAAAATCTTCGTCTCGGCGTGGGGAAATAGCGGTGGTGGGCATGGCGGGGAATTATTAGGCCAACAGGCCGAATAATAGTTTAAGTTATAAGTTTAAGTTTAAGTTGATTTTTAGTCACTTCGTGACAAGAAAGAGACAAGGGAATTAACCACAAAAGAACATAAAAGAACACAAAAAAGTAAAGAAGCGAAGTGGTATTTAGATTTGGCAAAAGAAATTTTTTGAAGTAATCTCACCTGCTTGATTTAAAAACCAAAATTTTAAGCCAATTTATTTTAATGAAATTCGTTATCAAATTTTTACTGAGCTCGGTTATCATATTCAACACAACCAGTCTTCTGGCAATGGAAGGCATGGCTCTTAAAAAGGGAGCAGAAGCTTTGGGTGAGGAATTAGGAGTTTTTGGACAGAGAGTAACTTCAGGTAAAGCACCTGTCGTTGCAACCGCTGTAGCCTATTCTCCGGTTGGAAGTAGTTCATCCAGCATGGTGGTATCAGGTCAAAGGGCTGTAGAAGCAACAGCAGTAGTAGCGGTTGACGAAACGGGAGAAGGGAATACTACGGCTCAATTTCTTGAAAAGGAGATTTGTGATAATATCTATTTGAGCTGACCAAAGCAGAGAGGAAGAGGGACCATTGGACAAATGAGATTGAAGAATGCCAACAGAAAAAAGAAGGATTGAAAGAGGGAGCGGCAGAAAAAGAGCTAGAACAAGCGAAAGTCGCTGAAGCAAAAGTGGTGCAAGAAAACGAAGTCTTTTTGACGCAGCAAGCCAAAGAAAAAGAAGATTTTCTTACCAAGGAAAAGATAAGAATTGAAAGGGAAATTTCAGATCAAAAGTACGCGACAGGCTTATTAGCCCGAGAACTTGCAGTATTTGAGGCTGACAAAAAAGTGAAGACTGCCGCAATAGCTCAAGCGCAGATTTTGGCCCTAGGACAAACGCGACTAGCTGAATTAAAAGCGATTGAAGAACGCGAAACTATCGTCGCTGGAGAGAAAACGACAATTGCAGTTCAAACTAGTGTGCAAGGACAACAGATGATCCTAGCAAAAAAGAGAGAGGGTGAAGCTGTCTTTGCTCGAGCACGAGCGGCAAAGAGTGAAAGTGGGTGGAATGAAGCCCAAGCTACAGCCATGGTAATTTCAAATTATTGGAATGATGTCGTTGAAAGCATCAAAGTAGAGAGAAATTCTTTAGCAGTTAGCCACGAGGAAGCAACTTTTCAAAGAGATTATTGGATGGAGAAAGCAGGTATTGCCGAGGTAAAAGAGTTGGAAGCTAAGCCCTTCGATATTGATAATTGGAAAGTGCAAAGAGATAGAATGGATCAAATGATGGCGATAATTAGAAATAAAGTTTGGCCAATAGTAGCACAAGCAATGAAGAGTTTTATTGTGTATCCAAGTGAAATAAAAATGCGCAATATTTCTGCTTCTGCTTCTGCTGCTAGGTATGCTTCTATTTCTGTTTCTGCCCCTGCTTCTGCTTGTGAACCTGCTTCTGACTCTGCCTCTGCTTATGCCTCTGCCTCTGCGTTTGCCTCTGATTTTTCTTTTAATTATTATGTAGCCTGTTCAGGAGATTGTAGATCTACTTTTATTTCTCCTTATGCTTATAATTCTGCTTATGTTTCTGCAGTTTTAAATCTTTTTTCAGCATCAGCTGCTGAAGTGGGCAATACAGAAAAAATTTTTGGAATCATAGAAGCAAATAATAAAGTGGTTCTTAAAGTATTAGACGAATATCCTACAGATTATACAGTTGATAAAATAAATAATATTGTTTGGTCCATTCAAGCAGCGCGTGAAACCGCTGATTTTGCGCATGCTGTGATAGCATTCAAGAGAGAGCAAGAAACAGTCCTAACAGGAGATGGAAGAGGGAAGATAGCAGATGGCAGAAGTCATGAAGAAGTTCTACTGGAACAGAATCGTCGGATAGAAGAAGAGAAGTTTTTGGAAATTAAGGCATTGACAGAAAAGATTTGTGAATATGATGGATATTTTAGTGGGCAAAAAGAAAATTCTTGTGCACAAGACAAGAGAGTCAAGCAGCTCATAATGATGCACAAAAAATTTGGTTCACCGGTATCACCAGCGATGAAAGAATTTATAGCGCATCCTAATGAGGTGACGCTAAAAGCTACCGGAAAATCTTCTATGATCGCTATGACGGCTGATGAAGCAGAAGAGGCTCTCGAAACAGCCGAAATTTTTGCCAAGATGCCTGCTGATAGAGCAAAGCAGCTAAGAGAGAGGAATATTATTAATACTGATAATAAAGAAAATCTTGATTGCTCTGAGACTGATTATCAAGAATATTTGGAGTGGTCCGAGACCATAACGCGAGAGGTTGTGGAATTTGCACGGGCTGTGGCGACCTTTAAGGCTGCACAAGAGGCTGCGAAGCAGCCTTAAAGGCCGCAGTTATGAACTACCAACGTCATTTTATTTCTACGAAATAAAAATGACGTTGATACAACGAGCTTAATTGTGATAGGTCGTTCAATTTTGACATAAGATGCACTATCTGCTATCTCTTAATGATCCTAAAAACGTGAATAGAGAATGGCAAACTGACATAATCTCTTGGTTTCAAAATGCTTTTTCAAATGTCTTACGTACCTAAAGGTATGCCGCGACCTTTTAAAAAACATTTTTAAATCCAATATCTTACGCCATTTTATCC
>DATEBV010000307.1:0-2732 GCA_035287205.1 Chthoniobacterales bacterium
AAAAAAGTGGTAACTTCAACTTTAGGAAAAATCCCTTCAAAACCACGATTAGCTCGCCTTAATGAAAAATATCAAAAAAGGTAAATCTACGACCGCAGAAGCGCCAATAATGGACTCTTCGAAAAAGCCTAAAAAAAAGGCCTCTACTCCTCATGATTTTTGTTTCAGAAAAATCATGTCAAATCCAAAAATGGCTTTGGATTTAATGACAAGGTGTATTTCTGCTGATATTATCGAGAGAATCGACTTCAAATCCCTAAAATTAGTCGATGAATCCTTTATAGACGGCTTCTTTCATGAATATAGAACCGACATACTTTATAGTGCCAATTTAATATTTAAAAAAGGAGGGAAAATAATAGCAACTCCTGTCTATTTTTTACTGGAACACCAAAGAAAAATGGAGCAAATCATGCCTGTGCGAATTCAAAGGTATGGTCTCTGCATCATTGAAAGACATTGGGAATCCCATAAAAAAGATAAATACCCTACTGTCTTTACGCTGATTTTCTACAATGGCAAAAGACGTTATTCATCTGAGCCCAATTTAATTAACAATTTTGAACTCACTCAATTGCTTAAGAGTCCATTTATTACTTCATACCTGATGGATCTGAATACGATTAAAGATGAAGAGATAAAGTCAGACGCGGTTGGCTTAGTAGAACTGGTCTTCAAATATATCGACATACCAAAATCTTCTGACTTAATCCAAAAAATAGGCCACCTTATTCCAATAGTTGAGAAAAAAAATATTGACATTATTGAAACAGTGATTCAATATATCTACGAAACTAGAAAAGATGGCATATCAACAGAAGAAATTGGGAAAGAATTTCAACAATATTTATCCACCACTAATAAAGAACTAGTTATGACAATAGCACAACGACTACGAGAAGAAGGCATGCAAACTGGCATGCAACAAGGCATACAACAAGGTATGGAAAAAGGAATTCAAAAAGGAGAAGCAATATTGCTTTCTAGATTGCTAAAAAGCCGCTTCCCCCGTGCCGTCACCAAAAAATATATTGATCTGATCAATAAGGCGGATAGTGAAACCCTTACTTTATGGGCTGACAAGTTTGTCGATGCAAAGAACATTCAAGACGTTTTTTCTGGGACAAAACCGTTGCACAACTAAGAATTTATTGAGCTGTCTTCCGACGTCAATAAATTTCTTTTACTTGGCTTGTTCTTTTGCCCGGTAATTTTTAGGACGTGCTTATAAAATAAGGAATCACCTTATTTTAGAGAGAAATCTCCGTCCATGCTTTGAATGGGCCATCGCGATCTGTTTAATGGTTTTCTCAGATCGAGTAACGGCGATCCATTCTTTTTTCGTAAGAAACTCAACGATAGAATACTAGCCAATATGAGTAGTATGCTCAGAACTTAATAAGTTGAGATAACTGCTAGTCAGAGATAATTGAACCCTTAGCCCTTGCTGCTATAGCATCGGCTTCGACCTGCATTGCTTTTGCTTCATTAAATAAGCGTGTATCTTCACTTGAATTTCCTGCGGCACAAGCCTGAGCTGATTGTTTATACTGATCTGCGGCGAGTTGAGACATTGCTGCGGCTTCGCGACAGGCTGCTGCAAGCGTTGTTTTGCCGGATTCTTGGGCCTCAGCTGCTTTGGCACAGTAGTCGGCTTTTGATTGGAGGGATTTTCCTTGCCAACCCCAACTAAGTCCCTCCCTCTTTTTTCCTAAAGCAATGGTTTCGGCGGATAGTTTCCACTGATCTGCGGCGAGTTGAGAGATTTCTGCTGTTTCTTGGTAGCCTGCTGCAAGCTGTGTTTTTCCTGCTTCTTGTGCCTCAGCTGCTTTGACACAATAGTCGGCTTTTGATTGGAGGGACTCTCCTTCATTCCCCCAACTAATACCCTCACTCTCTTTTCCTGCGGCTTTGGTTTGGGCAGAGAGTTTACACTGTTCTGCGGCTCTTTGAGAGGTTGCTGCGACTTCGCGGTAGGCTGCTGCAAGCGTTATTTTTCCTGCTTCTTGCGCCTCAGCTGCTTTGGCACAGTAGTCGGCTTTTGATTGGAGGGACTCTCCTTCATTCCCCCAACTAATACCTTCATTCTCTTTTTCTGCGGCGTGGGTTTGGGCAGCGAGTTGCCACTGATCTGCGGCAAGTTGGGAGGTTGTTGCGGCTTCGCGGCAGGCTGCTGCAAGAATTGTTTTGCCGGTTTCTTGCGCTTTTACTCCTTGAAGTCTATATTTCTTACTCATTCCTTCTGATTGGAGAGCATTACCTTGACTCCATAATATACCATTTTCTTTCTCTTTATCTTCTAAGAGGAGTTGCACTGCTTGAGTAAATGATGTTGTCGCTTGTTGCAATTTTTCTGCTGCAGCAGCGTATTCTTGGGCATTTGCCTCTTTTCCTAAGCGTTGCACTTCGACTCCTTGAATTCTACAATCGGCACTATACTGTGCAGATTTACCTGCTTCTTTCCATCGATTCCCTTCACGCCAGTTTTTATCCTTTACCATCGCTTCTCTATGCGCTTCAAATGCTTTTTTACTATATTCAGCGGCTTCTTCTGATTCGGTTGCTGCTAAGCTGTAGCCTTCAACTAGAGCAGTTTGAGCTTCAGAAGCCTTCTTCCAATACTCAGTACTCTTTTCTAAGGACGTTACAACTTCTTTCCAGCATGATAAGCTATCTCCTACTGCAGTTTGAGCTTTTGATCGTGCTTCTTGAGATTTTTTAGCTTTCTCTTG
>DATEBV010000308.1:0-19210 GCA_035287205.1 Chthoniobacterales bacterium
GGTGCTTAAAAATTTCCTTCGGTCATTATCATCTCGAAAAATTATAGCCCCTCCATTCCCTCGATTCATCACATGATAAATCGCACCTTCATATTCTATACGTATTTGTCTTGGCATAATATTAAAAAGAATTTTGTTAATGGTGTAATGAGAAATATTTTTAGATCCGACCCCTTTTGTGATGGAGTGAGGGACTGACCCTTTTTAAGAGCTGCGTCAGCAGTGTTCAACAAGTTCAGATCCGTCCTCCAAAGGAGGGCGAGGCTGAGCTTACGCTCTATTTAAACAGACGTTCAACATCCTCAGGAGATAACGAAACATCAGGTACAAACAGTGGCTCTTCTTTCTTAAAAACAGACTGCAGATTAGCCGCTCTTTCCCGTGTTTGCTCTGCTAATTTTTGATAGACAGGTGCTAGATCTCGAGTGTTAGCATATTGCTCCCATATACTAATATAATTCTCTAAATTATTAGCTTGTTTAGTACACAGTGAAAAATAGCTATTAAGATAAATAGAAATAAAATCTAATGGATCCCCATATTGGCTGATAACACTATTTTCAACAAACTTTTCAAAGACCATTTTATTATCCTCAATTTTTCCTAATTGTTCTTTCAAATACGGATGCTTCATTTTATAAGAGCTAAAACTCTTATTATCTAGTACTGTTTGAAGCTCGTTGATATTTTTCTGATATTGTTCAAGATAGATAAGGTAGTTTTTGATTTTTTCAGCTAAAGACTCTTTCCAAGAAACAGCATTAGTTTTTAAAGATTCTGACGATGCAGCTTTCAGGTCTAAAAAAATCCTTGCATGATAAACAATTGATTCCAAAAGAGCCTCTGTTTCTGCTCCTTGGTATATCAGAGCTGTGGCATAATTGCTCTCTTTTAATTGATGAGATTGTTCGACAGCTTTTCGCAGATGCTCAATCTTCTGATCCACTTTTTCTAAAAGTTGTGTCGCAGTCGTGATTACTACGTGCTCGCTTGTGACCCATGTGCTCTCACTAGTATCTTCAGCTAGATGATTTTGGTAATCAGAACAATAAGCCTTACTTAATCTTTTAATTTCATCGTCATTTGCTGCAATATCATGTTCTAGTTGTTCATGGAATGTTGGGTTTGCAGAAAGAGTCGACTTGCGACGTTTTCGAGAAACTTCTATGATACTCGAACGCCTTGCTCCTCTTGCTCTGTTACCTTTTCCCTGAGATGCGCTTATTGATTCTAAAGATTCTCTTTGCTCGTTACCAATTCCAAGAGCAGTTTCTCCCTCCTCTCTGACAATTGCTCTCCTTTCACAAAGAGCAGGCAACCAGAGAACGGCAACTGTTATAGCCGTAATAACTCCCACGCCAATCGCTCCTACCTCTTCTATCTCTGTTGGTGTCCACCTTACGGTATCAGGAAGATCGCTTAATGCAGGAACTCCTTCTGAAGCACCAGATTTTGCAATACGAAAACCCATCATATTAGAACCTTGGCAAGGATCAGCACCGCAGTGTGCTTCTTTTTGAAGGTCATTTTGATAGAAGTTATTACTATGACTTGCCCAAGAACCACCGCGAATGACAAAAAAATTACTCTCTGGGATTTTTTTGGATGAAAATAATTTATTTAAAAAAGTCTTTTCCTCAGAATAAGGAGTCTCTGTCCACTCCGCAACATTCCCTCCCATATCGAAAACTCCATAAGAACTCATTGAGGTAGAAAAGGTCCCTACTGGAGTTAATACTAGATCGGATTGAGTTAGTTCACTATGATTGTAATTGGCTTCATTATTACAACTAGAAATGGGAATAGAACTCGATGAAGTTTCATCAGAAGTTGGTTTTAACCCATGATTTTTGAAAGCTTCCAATCCCTGATAGCACGTGTCAAAGCATACCTTCACGGTATGTGATACTTCAGAAAAAAAATCTTGAGCCCAAGTATGTTGCGAAAGATTGTTCATCTCTATTTCCGTTTCTAGGTTATAAGGCTCCTCAATATTATGGGTATTAAGGGGAGCCCAGTAACTTCGTGTTGGAAAATTATAATAACTTAATAGCTTCGCATCATAGTAAGCAGCCTTATACCACTCATTTTCATTGGGAATAAAATACTTGGCCTTCTTATTACGCATTAGAGCTCCGCTCATGGCTCCATGAAGAGTATAAGCTCCTGTTTCTGTTGTCGTATCATCCTCCACTCCTTCGGGTTGACCGTTATGAAGCCAATTACAGAAACGTGCGGCGACATAGAGAGAAACATAGGCCACAGGTAATTCCTCACATCCATGAATGGGATCATAACTATAATTCCCATTAGTTCCCATGCGTTTAATGGAAGCAACATGAGGATCAAAACTCATTCCTCGATGATAAAGAGCATAAGGATCACTAGTTCTTGCAACAGCATTGAGGAAAGCACAATATTCTCTTGCCGTTACTTCATAGGCTCCAATGCTAAAAACAGCAGAAACTTTACCAAGATTCGTTTGATAATCAGCTTTATTAGAAGGATCTCCAACTGTGACAAATGGCATTGAAATACCATTTTCATCCTCTTGAGCTATCAAGGAATACGAAGCGAGTAGAAAAAAGGCAACTACCAACGCAACTATCAACATCTCTCCATTTCTACGAAATGAAGAGATGCTAAGGAAGCGGTAAAGGGAGGATATCAGAGGGATCAATTTTTTGTGTAGTGTAAGGGCGGGGGTGGGGAAAACTTATGATTTTGTAACTACCTAGGTAGGAACCTTGGTCGGGTTGGGGGTTATACTCATTACGGATGCTGTCACTCACCATATCATTATCAAGGAGATCGTCCTTTCAACATTTCAACCATTCAACTTTTCAACACTACCAACGGTACATTGGTAGTCATGATTACCTCTTTTTCCTGCTTGTTACATTCTGAAAATCTGAATTCTTTAACATATTCTTTTGAATAGCTTCAAGCTCTGTCTTAGAAAAGAAAGATTTATTAATACGCTCCCAAACTTTTTGATTTCGACCTATTATTTTATAACATGGTGCCATTGTGTGTATCTCTTCCTGAGAAAACAGCTGCGCCACATCCTTTATTTTTTCATCTGTAGACAATTTTCTCCGATTCCAAATCTCCCAATATTTTTCTGCTTGATAAAGAGTCGTTCCTGCAAGTTCCGCTAACTCATCTGCAGCTGTATCATTAAAATTATTAAATTGATTACTTCCTTGCCCTTGAATTCCACTTATACACTCACGAGCATTTTTCTTAAGATCAACAAGATAGTTCTTAAATGTCTCTTCATTCATAGACATTTCATTCCCATGGACCTCCTTACCTTCTTCAGAATAGATTGTATTAAAAAAGTCTGCATCTTTTGTTGTAATCTGCAGCTTTATAGAAAATGAAAGATTCCTTGTGAGCGATTGCTGAACAGCCTTAAGTTCTTTTTGATATTTGTTAAGCAGCTTCCCGTGATCTTTTATAATTTTGGCCACTGTGGACCAAAGTTGATCTGTACAAGAATCACTTGATTGCGCGAGCAAGCCCTTTGCAGCTGAAGGTAAATTTAAAGACGGTTTCTTAAAATCTGAAACTATTCGCAAACTCCTCAAAACTGCTTCCATTGAAGCATGTACAGTAATTTCATGTGCTTCTAGAGCTAAAATTAAATCTGAATTTCCTCCTTGATACTCCTCACTTCGTTGGCAAAGAAATTCAATTTCTGCCAAAGATTTATTGAGAAGTTGTTCTGCTGCCTTAATTGCTGCAACGGCATTTTTTGAGTCAGCAGCAGCAGCTTCTGTTGCACTAAAATAAGCACTTTCACCAAGTGAGATCTCTGTACATAATTGATCTATACGTTTTTGCAGTAAGAAATCCCCCTGTTCTTCTAGCTTGCTTGATGCATGGGGAATACTTTCGCCGTTCCCTTTTCGATCAGTAGATGCAGAGGAAAAAGCGATCGTTTCTGGTAATGCTGGAGACTGAAAAGAATCAGAATAATTGACTAAGTCATCAATTCTAGCTTCCTGAGCCGTTTGCTCCTTAACAAGTCCTTTGATTTCTTCTGCGCTTGCTGCCACCTCAGTATTTACTCCATTCCGTCTCCATGAGCAGGGCACTTTAAGTGCTATGGCAGCTGCCCCAATAACAACAGCAGCAGTTTCTACTTGCGTGGGAGTTGGCCACCAGACATCAGGAGTATCACTAAAAACTACTGCTGCTCCACTAACACCTGAGTTTGCTACACGAAAACCAATAGTACTACATGCTTGCTGTGGTTCTGCACTGTTCTGAGCAGAACTTTCAAGATCGTTCATACCACTCCATTTGTTATAACGGCTCTTCCATGAACCACCTCGAATATCATATTTGGAAAAATTTGTTTTTTCAAATGTCTCTGTCCACTCTGCAACATTTCCTCCCATGTCAAAGGCCCCACAAGGACTCATCGAAGTGGTAAAAACTCCTACTTTGGTCAAACGAAAATCGCCCTCACTTGTAATAGGAGTTCCATAGTTCGCCTCATTATTATAGGGAGTAGTTACCTCATGGGTATTATGAGGAGCCCAACTACTTCGATTAGGAAAAGTATAATAGCTCTCTGCTATCCCATTATAGTAGGCAGCCTTGTACCATTCGTTCTCGTTGGGGATAAAATAGTGAGCATCTTCATTACGGATAAGTGGCTCGCTTGTAGTTCCCTTTAACGTATAGGCTCCCATTTCGGTCGTCTGATCATTCTCCTCTCCTGAAGGCTGCCCATTATGAAGCCAATTGCAAAAGCGTGCTGCATCATAAATCGTAACAAAAGTCACTGGCATGTATTCTCTTTGTTCTATAGGAACATAACTATATTTGCCTTCTCTCCCAAATCTATTAATAGAAGCTATTGTAGGATCAGAAGTCATCTCCTGATGATAAAGCGCATAGGGATCGTTTGTACGAGCCACGGCATTAAGAAAAGTACAATAATCACGAGCGGTAACCTCATGAGCACTCATACTAAAAACATAAGAAACGGCTCCATAGCCCGTGATAGAATCTGCTTTATTATGGGGATAATCAACCGTAACAAAAGGCATCGCAAGCAGAGGTCTCTTGTCGTCTTTTCTAGTAGATACACTAGATTCTTTCTTTAATGTTGGTACCAAAGGAATCGAATTTTCAATCTTATTCCCCTCAGCCATCAAAGGAGCAATGGTAAGCAAAGAAAGAAATAATACCTTGGCTAAAGAATTATTATATATCATGTAATTGTTTAGTCTCCATTTCGTGGCGACTGAAGTAAAGGTGACAACATTTTATTCTTAATATCCTCGAAAATAGATGACTTATCTTGATTCTCTTCAAGATTTTGAGATGAAGATTCATTAAAAAGCAGGTTCTTTAATATTATCTCGACTTCATCTTCTTTCTGTTCAACACTTAATGGCTGTTTCTTCAAAAGCTCCTCATATTTTATTACTTGAGCCAGAGCCTCTCCTGCATGCTGAAGTAGCTGATCAGAAAATTCAGCGTTACTTTCTCTTTCGTGAAGAGCTTGACTAATTAAACTTCCAACATCTTTTTTGAGCTCAAGAAAATACTTATGAAATAAGTGATTAAACTCTTGGCTGTAATCAAATCCGCTATGAATAGAAGATGCGGCCTGTATTCTGGATTGAATATCTTTAAACAAAACAATCTCTTTACTGGCCGCTCTTAATTTCTGTTCTAACCAAAAATTAGAAGGGTATGTTTTTTTGAGGTTTTGAAGTTGCTCTAAATAGTCTTGAAGAATCTTTAAATACAATTTTGCTCTTGTACCAAAGCTATCCATAAATGCGCGTGGTGAGACAGGAGAAGAACCTTTATTAAGAAAAGCTCTTTGAATGGTAACACACATAGCTTGTAAAGAGGTCCTCATAGCTTCTTCCTCATCATTCAATGCTCTTATAGGAGCATTGAAGGTTGTCCTCAGAGAGTTAATATAAGAAACGTTAGGAGAAGTTCCTATAAGAAGAGCTGTTTTTTTAGTATAAACTTCTCGAAGACTATTTGCTCTCTTCAATGCAGAAGGAGAGGAAAGTGAAGGAAAAAGATATTCTTTTTCATTGTCCTCTATCTGATTATCCAATTCTTTACGTTCCTTTTGAGATTCTTGAAGTGATGAATTTTCATCAAATGCGATCTCCTCAGGAACTAATAACATCATGCTATCTCTTGCTACGAATGCTGAAGCTGACGCAGCATGAAAACCAACCTTTAAAACCGCTACCGACGACGCATAGAGTTTATTAATAGCTGTCCATGCCCCACTGGATGCTTCATGCCTCTGTGCTACTACATCATTCGCAGTTTCTGGTGATTGTGAAGAAAGGGTATTAAAACTACTATTTTCTGCCATCTGCTCTTCATGAAATCCTTCTGATAACGAAAAACCCTCATGATCAGCTACTTCCACTCTCTCTGTTCTTTTTAAAGGAGAAACAAAGCTATTCTGAATATCTCCAGTAGCTTCTGTGCCAACGATAGCAACATCTGCACCAAAAAAACCATGAGCAACAGCCCATCCTCCCCCTACTAATACTGCAACACCAATACCTATGTATTCTTTTTGTGTAGGTGTTAAAAACCAGGCGTTGGAAGTACTTTCTGTGTTCTCTTCACTAGTTTCTGACGTTGCTGAACTCGATCCTGTAGTTCCATTTCCTTGTTGGGCACCCAGAGGAGCCAAACTTAACAACGTTAAAAGAAGAAATAAGCTCACTACCAACGTCTTTTTATTTCTGCGAAATAAAGAGCCGTTGCTAATGCTGGCATAATTTGCAGCGTACAAAAAACATTGATTCATATATAAAACCAAAGTAATACCTTGGTAGTTGTTTAGGGGGTTAGAAGGCTAAAAAGGGGCGCAATTATAATGCTTCGCATGCAGGTGTCAATAAGTTATCTCAAAATTAATGGCATGCCATGAATTTTGAGAGCCCCCAACAACGGCGTAGGATAAACACCAAGAATCAAGATCGTTGCAATAAGAAAAACCATGAGAAATTTTGCTGTTCCTGAAATAGAAATACTAGCAACTCCTTCCGCAGGCTGCTGCCAATACATAACACGAATCACTTTCAAATAATAGTAAAAACCAGCCACAACGGCAATACTACCAACACCGACAAGACCATAGTGATGTTGTTGAAGAGCAACCTGGAAAATAAAAAACTTCCCAAAAAATCCTGCCGAGAGAGGGAGTCCTGCTAGCGAAAGTATAGCTATGACCATGGCTCCTGCTAAGAGAGGAGAACGCTCATGGAGCCCTTGAAATCGATAGATCTCATCTCCTCCCGAAGCCTCAGAAACAATCATAAGAACGAGGAAGGCGAGAGAAGTCATCGCAAGATAAGCCACTAGATAGAATCCAATAGCAGGCACTGCAAGTAACGATCCCAGACTTGCAACTGCCATAAGAATATAGCCAGCATGGGCAATACTCGAATAGGCAAGAAGACGCTTCATATTAGTTTGAGGAAGCGCGGCTAAATTACCAAAGAGGAGTGTCATTACGGCTAAAAGTGTCGTGACGGCAAGAAGCTTGTGATGAAGAATAGGAATCACATAAAGTTGTTCTAGCAAACGCAAGAGAATGACAAATCCCGCCGCCTTCGAGGCTACCGAGAGATAGGCTGTGACAGGAGTAGGGGCTCCTTGATAGACATCAGGAAGCCAGAACTGAAAAGGAAATGCCGCTATCTTAAAACAGAATGCCACTAAAACAAAAGCGATCCCGAAAAGGAGAGGCAAGAGAGCGCTTGAAGGCAACGTGGCAATCGTAGAAGCAAGCAATGTAATACTCGTAGTACCAGTAATACCAAAAATCCAAGTGATACCAAAAACCAAGAACCCTGTGGCAAGCGCACTTAAGATAAGATACTTCGTTCCGGCCTCAAGACTCATGGTGTTTTTACGAAGATAAGCGACCAGAATATAGAGAACAACCGTCATCAGTTCTAACGAGACAAAGAGCATAATAAAGTCAATCGCTGAGACAAGCCACATCAGACCAGCACAGGCAAAGAGCGGTAGGATAAAGAACTCCCCAACACCTGCTCCTCGACGCTCTCCGGGAACAAAACGTTCAATCACTGGGATAAAATCCACTGACATTAAAATCATGATCATCGTCATCACCAACATAAAGCGCTTAAAGAAAAAGGCCAAAGCATCGGTTGCATAGAATCCAGCAGAGGGCGATCCCACAGCAAAAGCCTGCATTGGAAGAAAGGAAAGCAACAAGACAATGCCCAACCCAACCACAGCACTGTACGCTAGGATCTTCTTATTAAGATGGGAAGCAAAAGCCTCGATCATCAAAAGACAAAGGCCAAGGAAAACAACTGAAAATTCGAGAAAGAGTGGATTCATGTAAATAAGTCTGTTCGCAAGTGAACTAATTTTAAAATAGATTTTTTTATTTGGTACCTGACTTAGCTACAGACAAGTAAAGAGTAAAGAGTATTTTTAAAATCGAAAATAAATCAGAATTTCGAAAAGAGCATTTTGGGAGACTCTCGTGTCAAAAAAATAAAGTTTGCAGAAAAAGAGCTTCCAATTGTTTTTGCAGCAGCAGACTTCAACTTCCATCTCTTATCTCCCTACCAACCGTATGTGGAGACCCTTTCTCCTTCACTCTTTACTTCTTCTTTCGTGTTTTTTTGTGTTCTTTTGTGGTTAATTTCTTCTCTTTTAAAAAGCCGTTGTCACCATCTGCAGAAGAACCCTCGGAAAGACGCCGACAACAACAAGAGTTACAATAAGCAGAAGAATAGCCCAGAATTCTGAGCGAGAAAGGTCAGGCATATCTTTCCAACGCTCCACGAGAGAGCCAAAGAAAACAGCACGATACGCTCTTAACATATAAACTGCTGAGAGCACGACGCCCCAAACAGCAGCAATCGTCGCAAGGGTAAATCCTAAAGAACCATGATTGATAACCGCTGCAGCCGTAGCTCCAAAAAAGATAAGAATCTCTCCTGCAAAATTGGCTAATCCAGGAAGTCCGATAGAAGCCATGGTTGCAAAGCCAAAAAACAATGACATCGTTGGTGCGACCTTCGCAAGTCCCCCAAGCTCGCTATACTCGAGTGTTCCTGTGCGCTGACGAAGAGCCCCAGAGAGCGCAAAGAGAGCCGCTACAGAGACACCATGAGCAAACATGAGTAGTGTCGCACCACTAAGACTTAGTAAATTCATTGCAGCAAGACCAAGAAAGATTGTTCCCATATGCATCACACTAGAATAGGCAATCGTCCAATCGAGACGACGCTGTGCCAAAGTGACATAACCCACATAAAGAATATTCCCAACAAGGAGACACAGCAAAAGAGGTGTAAAGTGAGCTACTGCCTCAGGAAAAACTGGAAGCGCTAAACGAAGTAATCCATAGAGACCAAATTTCTTAAGTACTCCTGCATGGAGCATTGCCGTTGGTGGTGGAGCACTTGCATAGGTCGCCGGAGCCCAGGAATGAAAAGGAAAAAGCGAGACGAGCGTGCCAAAACCGAAAAGAAACAAAAGATAGATCCAAGATGCAGGATGAATTATCCCTGTCTGACTCATTTGAGCAAGAGAGCGTAAATCAAATGTCCTGATACTTGATGGAATTCCTACATAGAGAGCCACTATACCTAATAGCACCACAAAACTTCCTGTACCAAGATAAAGAGTTGCCTTCCATGCGGCTGCCTGACGGTCCCCAGAACCCCAAAGACCAATCATGATAAAAACAGGAATCAAGGCAATTTCATGAAATGCGTAGAGAAAAAAAGCATCCATGGCGGCAAAAGCTCCAATAACACCACCGGAAATTAGAAGCAAGCATACATAAAAAAGAGAGGAAGATCTTTTGACAGCCCCCTTTCCAAACTCTACTTCTGCTGTGAATTGCTTCGTCGCGCCGGTGCTCGAAGCATCGAGTAGCTCCTGTACACTCAACTTCTCCGCGCCGTCGACTCCTTGCACTTCATCAGCATCAGCGAGTTTTAAAAAAGGTCTGATTTGGTCTAATTGAGGACTTACCCACAATGCAGAAAAAGAGACCAACGTTGCCAGCAAAAGCATCGTAAGACTTAATCCATCCGCCCCCAGCAGAAAATTCAACTTTAACGAAGGAAGTACAGGCGTCTCTTGAATATATTGCCACCCGCCTAGAGCACGATCGTAATGGGAAAAAAGAAATATTGCTAAAAGCAAATTAAGTCCTGTTGCCAAAAGCGCTGTAAAGCGAGCAGGAGCGCCTACCATGATAAAAAGGGCAGCAACGAAAGGAAGGAGAATTAGAAAAAGAAGAGGACTCATCAGAAAGGCAAAGTAAGGGATCACCAAATTAATAATATACTATTAATTTGGAGATCAGTTGGTAGTTCGTAGTTGGTAGTTCGTAGTAGTTTTAGCTCGTTAAATTCATTTACAACACATTCTTAGAGCTGGCTCTTACATGTTTTTTAAGCTCTGTTTTCTTGATGTCTATTTTAAAAAACATAGACTGTGTAAGTCAGACCAAACAAATATATTAATCAGTAAAGTTCACTGGAAGGTCTCTTTTTTTTGTGTTCTTTTGTGTTCTTTTGTGGTTAATTTCTTCTCTTCTCCCCCCATTCTTTCTTTTATTCCTTTGTGGTGAATTTCTTCTTTCTTTCTATTACTTCACACGAAACAAAAGAAAGATCATTCCAATAACTCCTGCACCTAGGAACATGGCATAGGCTTGAATATTTCCTACTTGAAGGAAGCGTAAAACAAATCCAACGGACCAGGTTGTCAGAGCCGATCCTTGAACTAAGAATCCATCGATTACCCAACGATCAAAAAAGGCGCAGGCACTTGCAAAACCGCCTTGAAGATGTTGAACTCCCCAATCGTACACATTATCAATGTAAAAGCGATTAGCCAAGAGTGGAATAGAGATTGGATCACTAGATGCCTTGCGATAGACGGCAATGGAAACTCCTGAACCAAGAAAGAAAAATGCAATAAAGAGCCACTCCACATAAGCAGGCACTTCGTGAGGAAGAGCCATGGTACCAAGAGGTGTAATAAAGAGGTGTTCAATGAAAGGATAACCAGCAAAAACGGCGGGAATCGCAAGCAATACCAGAGGAACGGTCATCACCCAAGGTGATTCAGAAGCCGTACGAGCCTCCTCTGAACGAGGAGTTCCAAAAAAGGCAACTACACAAACTCGTGTAATGTAAAATGCTGTCAAAGCAGCAGCAATGACAATAAGACAAAAAACACCAATGCTCTGCTCAAAAGCAAATTTCATAATCAAATCCTTACTGAAGCTACCACTGAAAAAAGGACATCCGGCAAGAGCCAACATACCACAGAGAAACGTAACAAAAGTTACAGGCATTCGACGACGTAAGCCCCCCATTTCCCAAATATCAAGTTTGTGGTGCATACTCACCATGACAGAACCAGCCGTTAAGAAAAGTAGGCATTTAAAAAAGGCATGCGTGAAGAGATGGAACATGGGGACTCCTGCCGAAGAGGCAACCCCGACAGCCGTTACCATATAACCAAGCTGAGAAATCGTTGAATAAGCTAAAACACGCTTAAAATCATTCTGTTGCGTCGCCATGAGAGCCCCTGCAAGAGCGGTTAACGCACCAACCCACATAATAACATCGCGAGCTTCCGGAGAAATCAAGAGCAATGAAAAAATCCGAGCAAGCATGTAAACACCTGCTGCCACCATGGTTGCCGCATGAAGAAGGGAAGAAACGGGTGTCGGGCCTTCCATAGAATTAGGCAACCAGACATGCAATGGAAGCTGCGCTGATTTACCAATCGTACCACAGAAAATTAAAACTAAAGAAACGGCCAAAAGTGTAGGATGGTTAACAAAAAGTACCTGTGCATGGGTAATCTGAGAGAAGGCAACTGATCCTGTAGCAAGCCATAGCAATAAAATGCCAAGTAAAAATCCAAAGTCCCCAACCCTATTCACCATGAAGGCTTGATTACCAGCATCGGCCGCAGCAGGTTTTTCAAAGAAGTGCATGATGAGCAGATAGGAACTAAAACCGACAAGCTCCCAACTGATAAACATCATGATAAAATTATCAGCTAGCACAATACCAAGCATCGAAAAGAGGAAAAAAGCAAGCCCAGCAAAAAAACGGTAATACCCCTCTTCTTCCCGCATATAACCAATTGAATAGATAAAGACAAGCGAGGCAATCGTTGTCACGATGACCATCATCGTTCGGCTCAACGCATCCAGCTTCAGGTTAATAGGAATATGAAGCGCTTCTCCAAAATCGATCCATGCCAACCCGGGAATAACAAGATCAACTCCACGATAAAAAATAATCCAACTTGCAGCGCAGGAAATAAGAGCCGCTCCAATAGCAAGCGTTGCAGCCGCAGGTTTATTGCGACGAGTAACACAAAGGATCATGGCTGCTGCGACAAGCGGAGCAAGATAGAGAATCCAGGTAATAGTTGTAATATTCATAAAGAATTCTTAAGCAAGAGCAAAAGCCTCATCCCGAACTAAGTGAAGCCGAATATTACACGCAGCCTTTATTGGATCATCAAAGAAAAAACCACGCACAGCCTCAGCAATAGCAATCTTTAAGGAATTCCAATCATCTCCTTGGGTGACGATGCTCTCCGTAAGACATTCCGCGACAAATCCACCATCCTCTTCTTGTGTTACTTCAAAAATTAAATCATTCATTACGTTATTATATTCATAACTACCAAGGTAGGCACCTTAGTAGTGTTTGGGAGTTTAGAAGATTGGGAGTTTAGAGGACAAGAAGATTTTTGTTATGTTCTTCTTTTGTGTCCTTTTGTGTCCTTTTGTGTTCTTTTGTGGTTAATTTCTTCTCTTCTTCATCCTAGAACTTCATCTCCTCGAGATCTTCGATATGGGTTGTTTGTCGAGCACGGAAAAGAGCAACAATAATAGCAAGGCCTACTGCCACCTCAGCAGCAGCTACCGTAATAATAAAAAAGACTAAGACCTGTGCATTGTAATTCTGATGCCCATGGATAAGTCCATACCGAGAAAAAGCAACCAGAGAGAGATTGGCTGCACTCAACATCATTTCAAGGCACATAAAAATAATAAGAATATTACGCCGGAGAAGAACTCCTGCTAAGCCAAGAGCAAAGAGAAGTCCCGAAACCATTAAATAGTGAGAAAGGGGAAGCATGGAAAACAGTTAGTTTAAGTTATAAGTTTAAGTTTAAGTTAATTTTTGGTCACTTCGTGACAAGGTAAAAAGTGAAGCGGGAGTTTTATTCGCCCTTAATTTTTGCTTTCGAAATCACTTCAAGTAAAGGATCCTAATACACCTAACACCTAACAAGCAGGAACTATAATAACTACCAACGTATGTTGGTAGCTATTTTAACGTCCTTCGGCTAAGAACAACCACACCGACGGTTGCCGCAAGAAGAAGAACTCCAATGATTTGAAAAGGAAGATTAAAAGAGTGAAACAGAGTTATTCCAACCATTGCGACATCATTATTGGGAATCAACGCTGGCATTGTTTGAGCAAACTGAGGGCTAGATGAAAGAACTTCTGAGAGTAATCCTAAGAAGCAAGAGACAACAAGGACTCCTCCCAATGCTGCCCCTAATTTCAAACGCCGACGCTCCTCCACCTGAATATTAAGAAGCATGATAATAAAAAGAAACAAGACCATGACAGCTCCGGCATAAACGAGAATTTGAATAATCCCGATAAAAAAAGCATCTAGAGTCATAAAGAGGGCAGCCAAAGCAATAAAAGAACCAACAAGGCACATGGCACATGTTACAGGATTGCGAAAAATGATCACGCCGAGCGCGAAAGCAATCATGATAATTGAGAAAATCCAAAAGAGAATTAGTTGCATAATAAAGATAAATTTTATACCAATGTCACGGTAACAGCCAGAAGGAATAGCCACAAAAGAACACAAAAAACACAAAAAAAAGAACCTTGGCGATGAACTTAATTAATTAGTTACTCTAAGCTGTTTTGCAGCTATTGGTACTCTAAGTTGAAATAGAATCTCAATTTATATAGAAATTCTTTGTGTGTCTTTGTGTTCTTTTGTGGCTATTTTCTTTCTTCTTCCCATTACTTTAATACAGTTTGAGTTCACTTTTTTTCGTTCCACTTAAAAACAAGGCCGGTCATCACACCTCCCATTTCATAGAGTTTGGCTTTGTTGTGAATCATCTCCGTGCGATTAAGACCTGTAACTGAGTAATCCTTACGCAAAAAGATTGCCTGCTCTGGACAAACTTCCTCACATAATCCGCAGTAAATACAGCGTGCCATGTCGATATCAAACTCGCGCGGCTTTTTTTCCACCTTGCGCCAACGATCTTCTTCAGGAATCTCCATCGGTTGAATGGTGATGGCCCGCGGTGGACAGATAAATTCACAGAGCTGACAAGCAACACATCGCTCCCTTCCATGTTCATCCTTAACAAGTGTTGGCGCGCCACGATACCACTCAGGAAGATGCTGATCCCATTTCTCTTCGGGATATTGCATGGTAATGACTCCTTTACCAAAGAGAGATTTTTTGAAGTGTTTCCAGGTAATAGCTAGCCCCGCGACAATGGCCGGGAGGTAGAGCTGTTCGGCTAGGGTAAGTTTTTTGCGATTAACAATGAGAGCCATGAGGTGGAGTGATGAAAATTTTTATAAATTGAAGGTTTGGTATAATGCCAAAATTATTCCATTCCAAAATTATTTTTTTGCTGTAAACGTAAATACTAATATCATCCTAATTGGCAGAAATTAACCACAAGAAACACAAAAAACACAGAAATATTTAACCGCAAAGAACGCAGAGAACGCAGAGAATAGATTACGAAAATAAAAGATTCTTAAAAATGAATTCCAAGAGAGTCTCTCTTACAAAATTCCTTAATATTTTTCATTCTTTGCGTTCTCTGCGTTCTTTGCGGTTAATTAAAATTCCTTGTATTTTACGATCTCTAATCTTCTTTAATTTTTAACACTGTTAAAAAATTTTTATAAAATTTTTTTCTTTTTTTGTGTTCTTTGTGTATCTCTGTGTTCTTTGTGGTGAATTTCTTCTCTTATTTAAACAACAACAGAATGGCTGCAGTAAGAAAGATATTTACAATGGCAAGTTCAAAAAAGAAATACCATCCGAGCTTCATCAGTTGATCATAACGAAAGCGAGGAATAGTCCAACGCACCCAGATAAAGAAAAAGAGAATCATCGAAACTTTTGCAAAAAAAGTACCAATATTCACAAGTCCCCAAAACCATCCTTGAGAGCCATCAGGAATAAAAGGAAGACTCCATCCACCAAGGAAGAGCGTCGTAATCACACCAGCTCCGGCAATCATAGCGGTATATTCTCCTAGAAAAAAGAGCGCAAATCCCATTGAGGAATATTCTGTGTGATATCCTCCAATGAGCTCCTGTTCTGCCTCAGGAAGATCAAAGGGAAGGCGATTGGTCTCCGCAAACATCGCCACAAGGAAAATTAAAAAAGAGATAAACAATGGTATCCAGAGCAGAAAGTGCTTCAGCGTCACCCCTGCAAGAAAGGCATGAAAAAATTCTTGCGGATGGAGTAGTGCATGAGGCGTCATTCCTTCAGGCCAGAAAGGAGCAATAATCCAACCATGCTGCACCTGATACTGAACAATATCATTGAGATTCAGTGAGCCAATGATCATAAAAAGTGGCACAATAGAAAGTCCTAAGGAAAGCTCATAAGAAATCATCTGGGAAGAAGAACGAATACTCCCAAGAAAAGGATATTTCGAATTAGAAGCCCATCCAGCAAGAACAATTCCATAAACTGAAATCGAAGAAACAGCCAAGATATAAAGCACCCCAATATTGATGGAAGCAATCGTCATAGGAACTCCAAAGAGAGAACTTCCAAAAGGAAGCACTGCCAAAACCAATACTGGCGGCACCATCACAAGCTTCGGTGCTAACCGAAAATAGAGATAGTTCGCATTCTTGGGAGTAAAATTTTCCTTCAGTAACAATTTTACAGCATCAGCAATCGGCTGCAAAAGTCCTTGCCATCCGACACGATTGGGTCCCAATCGATCCTGCATCAAGGCACTCACTCGGCGTTCTGCGTAGACCGTGTAAGAAACAATTCCTAAGACAAGACCAAGAAGCGCGGCTGATTTTAATAGCGTTGTCCAGAGAAGAAATCCAAAAGGACTCGATAAAAAATCTTCTAGCGCCTTAAACAAAGTCCACGCAGCAGGAGAAAAAAAATGACTCATAAATTATTCGGCCAACAGGCCGAATAGAGGCTGTAGGCTGTACTTCAGTTAGTAAATATTCGGTTAACCCAGTCGGTAAAATTTGTTTTAGATATCTTAGGATCCTTTACTGAAGTGATTTCAAAAGCAAAATTTAAAGACGAATAAAAAAATCTCTTCACTTTTTTACCTTGTCACGAAGTGACCAAAAATCAACTTAAACTTAAACTAATAACTTCAACTAACTATTCGGCCTGTTGGCCGAATAGTTACGTTCAGTTGAGTTCTTGCGGACGATAACATTCCATTCCTTGAACAACAGAACCTACTAACTCTTCAATAGGACCTTGATGGATGGAAATAGTAATAATTTTCTGACCTTGTTCATCACATAAACTAACCTCTTGTGACTGACCGTGAGTTGTGTTGATAGCTTTCCAGGTCTTGAGAATAAGAGCAGCATTATTTACAGCAAGGCTGAAGGTATCTCCTTGATACCGACGATAGGACTTAATAATTTGTGCCTTATCCTCTTTAACAGCATTATCAACAGGGGTTCCTTGCTGAACAGCATAAATAATCTGCAACTGATCATTCAATACATTGCACAATTCAGTCACCGTAGGATTAGCTCTCCAGAGCACAAACTCATGGAAGACATAATCTGATTTTACAGAATCAATGATTTGAGCATCACTTCCATTCTTTACTACGTAGTGATAGGTTCCATTAATGCCAGAACGAATAATAGAAGCATTGGCATCGGCAGCAGAAGATCTCCAATTCGATGTTGTCGTCATGAAATGACTGTCATAATAACTAGCCCATAAAAAAACATTATTATGAATCGCCTTAGTATTAAGGAAAGCGCAATATTCCTTGGCTGTCACTGGACCATTGACCATTCCAATAGGATACCTCCCAGAGTCAGCCTGTTCCATAGCAATATTGGAATAAGAAGGCGCCGTGCCTGAAGGAGTCACCGGGTCAATCTGAGCTAAGAGAGTCGTAACAGATAAGAGAACAAGGAGGGGTATTATTTTTTTCATAAGAAGTAACTACCAACATTACTTTATTTCTGCGAAATAAAGTAACGTTGATAAAATTAGGCTAACATGTAATGGAGATTCAGTTTTACAGTACAAGAATATTGAAAACAAGCAAATTTCCTAGTAAAAGGGGACTACTAACCTCTCTTCATTTCGTAGAAATGAAGAGAGGTTAGTAGGTAAAAACTCTTTAACTGGACTTTGGCCAATTTTTTTAGGTTGAATAACATTAAAAATAATATACATTATGGTGTATGGTCCGAACACAAGTTTACCTTACAAAAAATGAATCGGAAGCAATTTCACGATTATCTTATATACTCCAGCAGGGCAAAAGTGAGCTGATCCGTACTGCTATCGATGAGTTTATTGAACGCCGAGAAACAAAAAATAAACTTAAAAAATTACGCGCTGCACGTGGTATGTGGGCCAATCGCACCGATATTCCTGATGTTAAAAAAATGCGATCTGAATTTGATCGATTTTAAATGGCCTACCTCATTGATACAGATATCTTGATCGATTACTTCCGTAACTCATCGGAAGCTATTGCTGTTATTGAATCATTTCACACAGAGACTTACCTTTCTGTAATGAATGTAGCTGAACTTTATCAAGGAATACGTAATGAAAAAGAGCGAGCAAAATTAGAAATAACACTTTCTATCTTTACTATTCTGCCTATAACAACAGAAATAGCAGTTCAAGGAGGACTTTATTCCTGTAAATATAGAGCTAGTCACGGGAGTGGACTTGCCGATTGTTTGATAGCAGCAACTGCTGAAACTCATGGATTAATTGTGCAAACACTAAATGCCAAGCATTATCCCATGCTTCAAAAAATACACGTCCCTTATCAAAAAAATTGAGCGTCTAATCACAAATTAGGCTTATTTTGTAACTACCAACGTCACTTTATTTCGCAGAAATAAAGTGACGTTGGCGGTTTATAATATGAGGAACCCGAAAGTAGTATTAAATTCAACAGATCCTAATCGGATGTGGGGTCAGGGTCTCGAATCTTAACCAATGGAAATTTTCTATTTTGAAGCTATCTGAAAGTGCAAACTTCTCTGGATTTAAAACGAAGGGACCACTTTTTGGTCAAGATTGCGAACCCTGACCCCAACATCTAAGTCGTTTTATAATTCGTTAATAGTTATAATGATAGAACGATTCTTCCAATTCAATTTAAACTCATTAAAATTGAGCAATCGATTATAAATTAGGCTGGTTGTATCAACGTCATTCTTATTTCGCAGAAGTAAAATGACGTTGGTAGTTCATAACTGCGATCTTTAAGGCTGCTGTGCAGCCTTAAAGGTCGCCACAGCTCTTGCAAATTCCACGATCTCACGTGTGATCGTCTCAGACCAATCAAGATTTTCTTGATCAGCAGCATTAAATTTATACTCTCTTCCCTTTGCTGCTCCATCAGCAGCTATCTTGGCAAAGATTTCGGCAGTTTCTACAGCTTCTTCTGCTTCATCAGCGGTCATGGCCATCACAGAAGATTTGCCAGTTGCTCTGAGCGTCGCTTCGCTCGGATGAGCTATAAATTCTTTCATTGCAGGTGATACCGGTGATCCGAATTTTTCACGCGTCATTTTCATGATGGCATTAGCTCTTTCATCTTTTGCACCCCAACTATCCTCACAAGGGCTATCTGCTAGTGCTTTGACTTCTGCAAACTTCCCTTGCTCTACTCGACGATTCTGTTCTTGTGCAGCTTCCATCGGTTTTTTGAGTGCAGGAAGAGCTGCTTCTTGTTCTCTTTTAAATGCTATCACAGCGTGAGCAAAAGTAGCTGTTTCACGTGAAGACTGAACAGACCAAGTGATGTTTTCTTTTTGAGCATCTGAACAAAAATATGAATAATCTTTTAATAGTCCAAGAACAATTGTGCTACTTGTGTCTAC
>DATEBV010000309.1:0-6172 GCA_035287205.1 Chthoniobacterales bacterium
GAGTTGATGATGATCTTTTCTCTCTCATGTTACGACGGCATCGTGCTGCATTCATGCAGCAAAAAGAGATGACTGCTAAATCAAACCCGCTGCATATTGAAGTCATGCCGCTTCCTAAAGAGGGGCGTCCTGCTGATTTTTCAGGTGCTATTGGAGAATTTGATCTCGATGCTATAGTATTACCACAGAAATATGCACTGGGAGATCCTGTGACCCTTTCACTCAAGCTTAACGGTAAAGGTAATTTTAAAGCACTCAGTGCTCCACAGCTTACTGATACTGATGGATGGCGTACTTATCCTCCTGCTGACCATTTTGAAGTAACTGATAGTATCGGATGGCGTGGTGTGAAAACTTTTGAAACAACTATGATTGCTCAAAAACCGATGACGACCACGCCTGGTTCTCTCTTCTCTTATTTTGATCCAAACTTATCAAAGTATGTTACCTTGACGACCAAGCCTCTCTCTGTAGAAGTTCTTGCTCAAACATCTTCTTCAGCCTCAACCAAGGCAGCAACTGTTGCTACCAATATGCTAGTAGCATCTTCCACTCCAGCTTCTCTTGCAGTAAACACGCAGGTACAAAATCAACCCTTTGATCATTTTTCTACACGTTCTTGGAAGGCTCCTTTCCAACGTTTAGAATTCATCGTAGTATCAATAGCGCTCTTCTTTGCAGCATTGTTATTTGCTCTCTACCTTGGCTTGCGTCAATATCAAAAAACAGGAGGTTCCCCACAACATCAAGAGGAACTCAAACTCAAAGCCCTCTTGAACGAACTTCAGTCCGAAGAGTTGGATGCCATTGCCTTTTATAATAAAGCTGCAGAGGTTGCAGAAATTCTCGTAAAAAAAGGTACGCTATCAGAATCAGAAGGAGAAGAGATCTTTAAACGTCGTGATGAGCTTCACTACGGCGCTCGTGAGGCTTTTCTGTATGATAAAGAGAGGAAGAAAATTTTGAGTAAGCTCAAATTGAACTGAAGTCATCGGAAGAAAAATAGCCACAAAAGAACGCAAAGAAACACAAAAGAAGAAGTAAAGAGTAAAGGGTGAAGAGTAGCTGGCGCTTAGACGGATTCCCATTTCTTGAAGCTTTATTTTTTTGAAATGAAAGTCATAACTACTCGACCAACAGGCCAAGTAGAGGCTAGAGACTGTAGGCTGTAGCGTGATTGATTCGCTGATTAATTTTTCTTTATCTGTCGGCTATATAGCGTTTACTTAGTAAATTACGCCTCAGGACTCTTTGCCCTTTACTCTTCACTCTTTACTTTTCTGTTGTGAAGCCAAGTACCAAGAAAAAATAAAAAATCTATTTTCAAAACCGATCCACTTTCAAACTCTAAAATACAAGCTTATGAAGTTTTCTCTTAAAAAATCAATTTTAATTCTATCCTTTCTCCTAGTAGCGCTAAGAGGATCGGCAATCGCTCAGTCCTCTTTTCAACGAACGGTGCAATTCAACAGTAGCACCAATGCACAGGCTGCTCATTTAATTCAGAGCGCGCCTCCGCAGGAGGTGAACTCTGAACAGTCACGAGGATCGGTGGCTTTGGTTTCTACTAATACTGAGGTAAAGAATCTTATCACCACTTCTGCGACGGATTCCCCTGAGCGCTATTACAATGAGGCACTTGTTGCCAAGGAAAAGGGAGATCTTCCTGCTGCCTCACTGGCTCTTCGACGTGCTTTAATTCTTAATCCAACATTTGCTCCTGCTTTGAATCAACTGAGTGAAGTGCTGACAACAATGGGACTGCCTCAAGAAATAAGTTGGCAAACCAAGCTTGCAGCAAAAGTTTCGCCAGAAACACTGGCTCTTGTTGGAACACTGGTAGGATGGAGTGCTGCTTTTGTTGTGATCTGGCTTTTCTTTACTCGAAATCTCTCTTCTCAAGATTCATCAATAAGAAAAAGAAGAAAACGGTGGCCTCTCTTCTTAGCAATTCTTGTTTTTTTATTGGGCCATGCTGTGGCTTTTCTTGGAACAACGATTGATCCTAGAACCTCTGCTCAAGAGAAGGTAGTCTTACTTCCTAAGAGTGTTCTAAAAGATGTTTCAGGAAATAATCAGGAACGACCTAAAGAAACACCTTTGCGTGCAACGCCTGTTGATAATGCAGCTCCCATTGCTCAACTTTCTACAGGATCGTGTCTGACTTTACTTTCTAGGCATGGTGTTTGGTCTTATGTGAGGACACATGTGGGTCAGGAGGGATGGATTCCCTCAGCAACACTTCAATCATTAATTCCCACAACGTAAGTTGCCAAATTATGATTTTACGTTATCTTTCTTAAGTATGAAAAAATTACCCTCCTTTCTCTTTTTGTCTATTTTGTTATTTACTAGTGCTCTTAGCGCGCGGGATATCCCTGAAACTGCACCTTCCGATGTTTCAGAAATCCCTCCTGCGACTTCTCCTTCGGAAAAAGTTTCTTCTACGAGCCATCTTTACCCTGTTGATCGGCCAGGGATAGGAATCTCTATTCGCTACCCTCTTCTTACGCTAGAAAAGGCAGTAACTGCTGTCGAATATTGTGATTTTCTCAATGATGAAGCGTCTCATGATGGAAGTTGGAAATTTGCATATATTGAATGTTTCTATGACCAAGAGCTCATGGATCCCGATTCTCCTAGCGCCTGCATTGTTCGTTCAAAAACAAAGGAAAATTATCAATATGCTGTTAGAGAAGGATGTGCTAATCAAATTATTAACTCTGTAGACTCAAGTTATGCAGCGGTGGATTTTTTAAATTGGCAACGCAGTAAAATATTACCAATGTTTCCTTTTTGTCCTGCAGAGGTCTCTGAATTTTAAAAATTGTTTCATTCTTGAACGCGCTTTATCTACCATGTTTTATTCTGTAACTCCTCAATTTAATAAAGACGTTCCTCTTTTTCATATTGGCCAGATACCCGTACGTTTGATCACACTCCTGATTGCTTTGCATACGGGAGTCATGGTAGTCACGTCGCTCTTACTTGCTTCAGGAAGAGCTTCTTGGATTAATCTTTTGCTCTATAGTAGTGATGCTGTTTGGCATGGTCAGGTCTGGCGTCTTGTGACCTATGCTTTTGTTAGTCTGCCGAGCATTTGGTTCGCTTTGGAAATGTTGATGCTTTACTATTTTGGTCGTGCTGTTGAAGGGGCCCTTGGGGTTAAGTTTTTTTCTCTTCTCTATGTGGGGTTGATTTTTCTCGGATCGGGATTTCTTCAGCTTCTAAGCCTTACGGGTGCTTCGCAAGAGATGAGTGGTGCTCAGGCAGTGAACTTTGCAATCTTTGCCGCCTTTGTGGCCATTGTTCCTGGAGCACAATTTTTCTTTGGTTTAGCAGCTCGCTGGATGCTTCTTATCTTACTAGCGCTTTCATCTTTGCAACTTCTCGCAGGGCATCAATTCTCAGCGATGCTTTTATTCATTACAGAATCAGTGGGGGCTGTCCTTTTTATGAAGTGGAGAGGTTTTCATGAGCTGTTTTGGGGATTACCTTCCTTTTCGCTTTTTAAAATAATGAAGCGAACTAAAGCTCCTAGCTCTCCTGTAAAAAGCTCTTTGAATAGGAGTATTCTGACGACGCCAACGCCACTAAAAACGAATGCTTCCGTTAGCAAGAGTATTCCTTCTCCTAAGGCAGTTCTTTCTAAACCAGTCAAAAAAGTTCAAGCAGAGGCGATCGATATCGATCTGTTATTAGAAAAAATTGGTCATGCTGGCATAGCAAGCCTTACTCTCGAAGAGAAAGAGCAACTAGAAAAGGCACGTACGGCACTCTTGCAGCGTGATCGAAGCTAAATAAGGCAGAAAATAGCCACCAAAGAACACAAAGAAACACAAAAAGAAACTTGGCGATGAGCTTGATCGATTAGTTAGCCTAAGCTGTTTCGCAGCTATTGGCGCTCTAAGTTGAGCAAAGTCTCAATTTTTCAATATGATGTTTTATCGCTTTTCTGACTCGATTAGTCATTAGATCTCAATTCTCTTTTATAAAAAAATTATCGATGAGATAGAAATTTTTTTGTGTTTCTTTGTGTTCTTTTGACTCGCTCGCACCTGCTCGGCTCGCCCCAAAAGGGCTACTTGAACAATGTTTCGCAATGCTTTTCGTAGTCTATCCCACGCCCTCCCGTGCAGTGGTATTGTGGCTATTTGCTTCTTTCTTTCTATTACATTAGTCGTCGCGTAGCGGCGACTGAATAGCTAAATCTTCCAACTCCATTAGAGAAGTGAGGTGAGAGAGTTTTTCACGTAACGGACGAGCTCCAGGGAATCCTTTAGTGTAGGCCATCAGGCGAGCGCGCATACTTGCCATTGCCATAGCTTCATTTTCTTTAAGAGCAATTTCTTCCTTACAATGTCTGCGGATGAGATTCCAGCGATCTTCTAAGCTTGGTTGAAAAGGTGCTTCTTCTCCATTGAGAGCTGAGCGAATCTCAGAAAAAATCCAAGGATTACTCATTGCAGCGCGTCCAATCATCAGTCCGGCAACTCCTGTTTGACGATGCTGAAGAGCATCAGCGGCAGAAGCGATGTCGCCATTACCAATCACAGGAATAGTGACGGACGAGACCACGTTGGCAATAACCTCCCAATTAGCCTTGCCGGAATATCCTTGAGCACGTGTTCGACCATGCACGGCGAGGCGCTGAATACCCGAGGCTTCAAGGATCCGTGCGGTAGTGGTTGCATTAATAGAAGTTTCATCCCATCCAATGCGAATTTTTGCCGTCACGGGAAGTGGGGCTACTGCCTTCACAACAGCTATAGCGACACGTTCTAGCATGGGGCAGTCGCGTAGTAAGGAAGAACCGCCATGTCGACAGACAACTTTATTAACAGGGCATCCAAAGTTCAGATCGATAAAATCAGGATGAACCCAATCCATAACGTATCGTGCAGCCTCCGCAAGACGTTCTGGATCACCTCCAAAAAGCTGAATTCCTAGAGGGCGTTCTTCTTCTGTAAAAGTCACATAATGCTCTGTTCTTGCATTGCGGTGCATGATTCCATCGGCCGAAACAAACTCTGTCGTTAAAATATCAGCTCCATGTTCTTTGCAAATACGACGAAAAATAGAATTAGTCACTCCGGCCATAGGAGCAAGAAAAAGAGGAAAAGACATGAGGAAAAATTAAGAATTTAATAGCCACAAAAGAACACAAAGAAACACAAAAGAATTTCTATCTCATCGATAATTTTTTTATAAAAGAGAATCGAGATCTAATGGCTAATCGAGTCAGAAAAGCGATAAAACATCATATTGAAAAATTGAGATCTTGCCTCACCTTAGAGCACTAATAGCTGCGAAACAGCTTAGGCTAACTAATCAATCAAGTTCATCGCCAAGTTTCTTTTTTTGTGTTTTTTTGTGTTCTTTAGTGGCTATTTTTTTTCTTCTTTAGTGGCTGTCGTTATCCCGGAAAGTAGCTCCGAAACTTCTTGTTGTACCTCCAAGAGATTTTCTAGGCTCAGATGAGGGTCAGGAATAATGAATGTTTCTCCTGTATCAACATGTTCATAGAGGAGGGTTGAGGTCTCTGGAGACTTAAGCGGACGAAGTCGTTTTTTACGTTCAAGCATAAGAGCTAGAATATAACGTGTCTTCAGGTGGCTTGGATCATTGCTTTCCATGAGATGGCGCAGCATGCCTTCTGCATCATTGTGTGGAAGAGGTTCAGGTGCTGGTGGTGGCGGTAATTCATATTTAGATCGCCACAACGAAAAGGGAGGAAGGACTGTTGGATCAGCTTTCCGTTCTTCTAAAGCTTCTTCACTTAAATCGAGGCGTTGATATCCCTCTTTATCATGAAAGAGAAGTGTGTAGAAAAAATCTCCCTCATGAAAAGGAGCTCCTTTTATTTGGCAGGTATTCGAGCGTGATTTTATATTCCATTCATTTTGCATAAAATTAGGAGATAGAAGATAGGAGATAGAAGATTTGTTAGCTCAAACTGAACTGAAGTAACAAGAAGAAGAAAGAAAATAGCCACAAAAGAACACAAAGAAACACAAAGAACAAGAACACAAAAAAAAGAATTTTTATAAAAATTCTTTAATGAAGTGTCGCCCGACATGAGTGTGAACTAGTCAAATGAAAGGAGTTGACCGAGAACAGTGAAATAAATCGTAGCGAAAGGCAAGGCGGTAACCAAGTAGAAAGCTGCAAG
>DATEBV010000310.1:0-8300 GCA_035287205.1 Chthoniobacterales bacterium
CGCTGAGGTCATGTTCAGAGACAATGAGACAAAGGAAGGGGAAGAACAAGAGGATGTGATGACACATAGTGAAGTTATTGCAGCAAAGAGGAGTGAGGAACAAGCTTGGGCTGCTTGTGTTGCAGCCAAGAAAAATCTTCAACAGTATAAAGATGAGTTTACTCTTTTATCAAATAAAGGTTTGGGGAAGAATTCGGATGCAGAGGCTAACTTTACAAAAGCCATACAAGCTGAGACTGCGGCTCAAGTTACTTATGCTCAAGCGGTGCAATCTCTTGAATTTTGTAAAGATAGCGTAGGAAAAGCTGCAATTTTTAGAGCAGCTGATAGAGCCTGGATGGAGGCGGATGCTGCTCTAGTTGCTACTGATGCTGCTCATGCTGCCAAGAAGGCTAGTACAGCCGCTTCTCAAGCACGTCAAGCGATGTTAACTGATGCTGCAATGGAAGCTGAGGCTAGAGTTCAACCTGCACTTCAGAGAGCTCATGAGGCAGAAGAGCTTGCCAGGATTGCCTATACGCAGGCTACTGAAGCATCTTATGAAGAGGCTATGAGGCAAAAAGGGGTTGTTAAAGGGGAAGCATTTTGGACTGATAAATGTGTTATGAATGCTGAGACTGCTGAGCAAGCAGTGGCTGAGTTAAATAGAGTACCTGATCATGCTGCTGCTCATCGTGCTGCTGATAGAGCAGAATTTATTGCCGCTATCGATAGAATAGTAAAGCTTCAAGTAACTAATGCTTTGGTAGCTAAAGAAGCTAAAACTGCTGAGGTTAAGAGAGCTTTGGAGGCTAAGAAAATTCTTCAAAGCAAGATGACCACTAAAGAAGAAAAAGCTGCAGAAGCTATCATCAATGAACGGAGAGAAGAAGTCACCAGAAATGCGGAAGCTAGAGCGGTAGCTCGTAGAGAAATTATGGATTCATGCAGTGAGTGTCCAGAAAAAACAGTTGAGTACCTAGGTAAAGCAGCTTATGTGAGTGCCATAGTTGTTGGAGGAAGTGTTGCCGTTGGCACCTGTCCAATTTGGTCACCAATACTTTTACTCCATTACTGCTATAATTCGGATGAGTGGGATAGTTGTTTATCAAGCAGTTAAGGTAATTTAGAGGAGTTAAAAATAATAATATGTAGAGTTTGTCCGAAAGTGAACTGATTTTGAAAATAAATTCTTTAGTTTAATATTTTTTCTTGTATCTCTTTTTAAAAAGGTATAAAAAAGACAAGTTTTTTTGGAGCAGTCGATTCAATTTTTCAACACTAACAAGGTTCATCTCCTCATAGGAACAGGGAATGTCCGTTTAAAGCAATATTTTAAAAATCATGAAAATCTTTTCCCCCCTTTTCTTAGGGGCTTTGGTGAATTTTACAAGCTCTAGTTTCCTTTTTGCGCAGGCTCAAAAGAGGTTAGAGGCAACTAATCAGTTTACAGGTTGCAGGTTACAGGTGACAGGTATCAATCAGGGAGCAGAATACAAGGTGAAAGATAGGCTAAAGGCTGAAGGCTATAGGTTGGAGGAAACGGAGAATCAGAGTACAGATTGCAGGGTGCAGGATAAAAATAGGCTAAAGGCAACAAATCAGGTTGCAGGTTACAGGTTACAGGTTGTAGGACCAGAAGCAGCAGAATTACTATCAGACCTTTCTTTTCAGATTAGTCAACGCATTGAGCCCACTACGAACTACGAACTACGAACTGCCAACTGTGATAACTTAGGTCAAGACCTAAGTTGTCATCTGATGATGAATCCGTCAACACTTGAAAATGGTACTCAAGCTTTAGGAGAGGCCTTGGGGATTTTTGGAAGAGAATCTGTTGCCGCTGAGAGAACGGTAGCTGAAGGAGAGGGAGTAGAAAGAAGTGATATTGAGAGAGCAGTTGCTCCTAGCAATTATTCCAATCAAGTTCTGAGGCTGAGAGGAGGAGGACCTAAAAAATCCCAACCTATGGGAGGACTTAAAGCTACTGGAGATACCAGTGATGAGGACGATTTTGCGTCCGATGCTGATTCTTCTGCAAGTGAAGATGTTAATGATATGCTGAATGCCCATATTGAAGGTGCTATTGAAACAGAAGGAAGGGCTCATGTTGCCAGCAATGTACTTGAAAAGAGTTTGCAAGCTAAGAAAGATTTTAAAAAACAACGTGCTCTAGCCTTAGGTCATGCTGATATGGAGACGCGTTCTGTAAGTTCGGTAGACAGCACCTGGATTCAGAATACTTTGTATAAGACGGCTCAAATGAAACTTGGAGCTACCCTAAAAAAAGAGCAAACTGACCTGCAGAATGCTAGCAATAGCCCATCTAGTGAAAGTCAAGGATTGGCTGCTAAAAAGAAAATGGCTTCTCTACGACTAGAGCAGTCTCAGTTAGCCTTAACAAAAGCTCAACGAGCAGAAGAAGCAGCTAAAGCTCGTTTAATAACTGAAGAAGATACTCATCAGGAGATACTAACTGATTCTTCGTTAACAGTATTTGATCAAGAAGACTCCTCTAACAATATTATTTATCAGAGAGCTCTTGCGGTCTATGCTACCAGTGATCATGAGCTCAAGAAACTCATGAGAGATTTAGCTGAGGCTAAGCTTGCTACGCTGAATGCGCATTTGATGATTCATGAGGCGCAGCAAATTGAAGATGATCTGTCTTTTCTTAGTGAAGCTGAAACAGCTCTGGAGCTTGCACGGGAAACGGAAGAAGTCGCTGAAGCTGCTACAGACCCTGCAGTGAATGAGGCCGCAGCCAGAAACTCTTGGCGTGAGGCTCTCAAAAGAGCATTAGAAACAACAACCAGTGCTAATGCTTTAAGAAAAGAAATCGAAACTTCCGTTTCATTATCTTCTCTTTTATCGTGCTCAATAGGAAACGATATCCTTCAAGAAGCTCATGATACAGAACAAGCTTGGGGTGAAGTGGTTGAGATATGTACTAGCGCTCTTGATAAAAAACCTGCTTTAAAACTTAAAAATGCTTGGAGAAAAGATCTCGAAGAAGCAGTTAATCAACATTCTCTTTGGCAGGTAAGAGTTCTTTGGGCGAAGGCACGGAAAACCGTAGAAAGTGCCAAGACTTCCGCTATATCACAAGATGCCGCTCTTCAACAAGCCAAGGAAATGGTTTCTGTTTATGATCAAATAGCCGAGGTTGCTAAAAAAGGAGAGAGAGAGGCTCCAGCAAGGTTGAAATTTTGGTGGACCAATGATCTTCAATTGGTAGAAACACAGTGCAAAGCTCAAAAAGAGGAGCTCGCAAAATTGCAAGAAGCGGAAGCTCAGAAAAAAGTAGCTGCTGAAAAAGCCTTGGCACAAGAACAAAAGGCAAACACAGAAGCAGATCGTATTGTTAAACAGCAGGCTGATGCAAAGGCAAAAGCCGATGCTCAATCCGCTAAAGAATTAAACGAAGCGATTGAGATTGCTAATGTGGCTTGGGATAATGCTCTTGAGATAAGCCGTCACGTTGATGCTAAACTATTAATCATAGCTGATACTGAGAGCGATTATAGTGAGCTGAGTCATCTTGCTCAAAATGCCGCAAATGCTTGGTCTCAAGCTATAGAAACTAAGAAGGCTATCTTATCTAAAACTTCTGAAGTTAATAAGAGTTCTTTAAATGCTAAAATTCAGACAGCTGCAAGTAATAAAGAACAGTATGATCAACTTGCTAGAGAGTCTCTTGAAAATGCTCAAGAAATATCTAAAAAGGAGGCAGATTGTATTGCTCAGGAAATGGTAAAATTACCAACAGAGGTCAAAGAAAAAATAGCAAGCATCGAGTGTCAAATAGAAGAAGCAAAACAAGCATCAAAGGAAAAACAAGGAGGTGAAAATTCTTATCTTTGGGATCGCATTGCTATTAAATTAGAACAAGTGAGAGACAATTGGAATAAAACCGGTGAAACACTTGTTCAAGGAAAAGAAGAAAAATCTTCTCTCTGGAGAAAAGCAGCTGAAGAATCAGAAGTTTCAGCAGAAGGAATAAGAAGAGCTGTTCAAGCTTATATTTCGGGAAATAAAGGAGTGGCACAACAGTTAGAAAAAGAAGCATGGAGTGCCTACTTCTTATCAGATATCTCTACATGGTTATTAAAATCAGAAGAAGCGCAGGAGAAGGTCAATCAAGCATCAAGTAAAGATAGAATTTTATGGGAAAATCTCGCAGAGCAGTATAAAATAGCTGCTGATTATATGAAAAAAGCCTTAGAAACTCATATAGCAGACAAAGAAGAGGAAAGAAGTGGATGGATTTGGGCGGGGAGATCCACACATTGCAGTGCAAACTACCATATCAAAGCAATCGAAGCACAGGAAGCAGGAGAAGAACTTCTTGTTGCAGGTTATAGAGAAGCAGCGGAAACGTTCCAACAAGCTGAAGATTTGTTTAAACAATCAGCACAAGCCAAAGCAGCCGATAAAGAAAGTGAGTATATTCGTTTGTGGGAAAAAGGTTACACTATCTTGACAGAAGCAGAAAGAGAAGTAGAGAGGATTGTTAACGGGAAAGCAGTAGAAGCAACCAAAAAATCTCAGGATGCAAAATTAAAAGCACGTAGAGCGGAAGAAGCAGGGAATGCACTCCTCACTGATGGGTACAGAGAGGTTGCTGCAATATTCCAACGTGCAGCAGATCAATATAGAAAAACTTCTGAGTACGAATTACAAGCAGTAACTTTTTGGTCAAATGGAAATGATAATGATTACGAACATTTTGATAAGGTAGGTAATACTACTAAGTATAGTGCTGATCGCTTGGAAGAAGCCGCTGCTGCACTGGAGAAATCTGCTGAAGCTAAGAAAGCAAATCAGGTAGATCTTGCAGCTTTATGGTTCAAAGTAGCTAAGCAATATGAGGAATCTGCCGAGTATAAACGAAAGGCAGCAGACGCTGGTGTAAACAAAAATGATATCGCATTCAATCGCCTTGATAAGGAGGGTGATTCTGCGAGGGTGAATGCTAGAATATTAGAGAAGGAAGTAGAGGAATTGGAAGAATCAAAAGCTTTAGCTAATAGTATAAAAACAGAATCTTTTCAAATCGTTTTAGAGAAGGCAATGGAGTTCAATGTATTTAGATGGGTAACATCTTTCTGTATAAATAAATGCCCTCAAGTAATTGATTTAAAATTAATTAATAATTTATCAGAGAAAAGTGTTGCTGCAAAGCAAAAAGCAGAGGATGCACAGAAACTAAATCAGATAGAGCTTGCTGATTTGTTGTATAAAGTTGCCAAAGGATATGAAGAGTCTGCTGAGTACAAATCTCAATCTGTTGGTGTTTGGAATCCTTGGTATAGTGGAACTGCGACTAATTATAATTACCTTAGTGAGGCAAGTGATTTAACCGAATATAGCGTTCAGCGATTAGAGGAAGCTATTTTTTCCTTGGGAAAGGCTGTTAAAGCTAAAGAAGCAAACCAGCTAGAATTAGCAACCCTATATGATAAAACAGTTAAGCAATATGAGAAATCTGCCGAGTATAAGCGACAAGCAGCAACCGCTAAGGCAAACAGAAATGATATCGATTTCAATCGCCTTGATAAGGCGGGTGATTCTGCTCGGGTGAGTGCTAGAGTATTGGAGCAGCAAGCAGATGAATTGGCAAAATCAGATGTTTCTGAAATTAATAAGGCTGTGAATAGAAAAATGCAGTATGGTCAACTTGCTAATCAGGTAAAACATGCATGGGGAATAAAAAAGGAAGAATTAAGAGATAAGCTATTACAAATCAATACCAAAGATATTTTAAAAGAGTTCAAATGGAGTGGGAGAGATACATGTTGGACGTTTGTAACTTCATATAAATTAAAGGATTATTATCAAGAAAAAGCTAATGAAGCAGAAGGAATAGGAAAAACAACACTTGCCGCTAGTTATAGAGAAGTTGTAGAAACTTTAGGTAAAGCAGCAGTGCAGTGCCGATATAACGTAGCCCAATCTCTCCAATTGCAAGCAGAGTATCAGGCAAAAGCAGCTGAAGCCCAAGAAGCAGGTAAAAAAACGTTGGCAGGTGGTTATAGAGAAGCAGCAGAAACCTCACATAAAGCAGCAGAACAGTGCAAATCTCAGAAAGCTCTACAAGCAGTGTACCAGGCAAAAGCAACTGAAGCGCAAGAAGCAGGTAAAAAAATACTTGCAGTTGGCTATAGAGAAGCAGCAGAGACTTTAGGTAAAGCAGCAGAACAATGCGAGTACCAGGTAACTCAATCTTTCCAATTGCAAGCAGAGTACCAGGCAAAAGCAGCTGAAGCGCAAGAAGCAGGTAAAAAAACGTTGGAGGGTGGTTATAGAGAAGCAGCAGAAACTTCACGTAAAGCAGCAGAGCAGTATCTACAAGCGGCTTTAGCCCGTGCTGAGAATAATTGGAAGGAATATAACCGCTTACGAACAATTGGAGAGGCAACACAGAAAGAAGCAAATGAGATAGCAAAGAGAGCCGAAGAGAGAGCATAATTAAAAAACAAACCCAATTTTTTCATCACTTCTACTAAAATTTAACCTTTTTTAACCTTAAAAATCAATTCTATGAAAAAAATTATACCATCCTTATTTCTTACTATTTTAGCAAACTCTAGCCTCCTTCTCGCGCAGAATGGTAATAGGCTAAAGGCAACTGATCAGGTGACAGGTTGCAGGTTGCAGGTTGCAGGATCAAAAATGGGAGAACTACCATCAGAAGATCAAATTAAGCAGGGAACTAAAATTACTACGAACTACGAACTGCCAACTACCCACTGTGATAACTTAGGTCAAGACCTAAGTTGTCACTTGATGATGGACCCTGCAGAACTGAAAAATATTGAAGAAGGAACGAAATCTTTAGAAGCGGTCTTGGGTATCGTGGGAAAAGAAGCTGTTGCCGCTGAGAGAATAGTGGTTGCAGGAGCGGGAGTAGAAGGAAGTAATATTGAGGGAGCTTTTTCTTCTACGTCTTCTTCTAATCAAGTTCTGAGACTGAGAGATGAGGGATCCAAATCAAATGGAGGTAAATATTTGGTTAATCCATCGGTAGAATGCACCAGAGAATTAGCTAATCATCAGAGTTCTTCCGATCGTGCTCACAGTAGTGAGCCTCAACTTCTATCTTCTATCTCCTATCTTCCATCTCCTACTGCAGCAGCGGTATCTACAGCCTACAGCCTACAGCCTACAGCCTCTACGAAACTACTACACGAGGCTGAGGAGAGGGTTGCTAGAGCTCGTGCTCAAGAAGAAAAAATAAATCATTCTTGGGTAGCGTGGGCTAGTTCCAAACAAGCTGCAAAAGAGGCGACTCAACGTGAAGAGGCTCATTTGACAATGCTAAGAAACAGGGAAGAAGAAAGACAGAATGAACTTCGTTGGGGGAGCTTAACAGGAGAACAGCGATCGAATGAAACTATGAAAAATTGGATTAAGACAATGAGATTAGCTGAAGAGCACTCAGAAAATATCGAGAGTTTATGGAGTACTCTTAAAACGAAAGCTTTCGAAGCTTCGGCTTATTGGAATGGAGAAATAGAAGCAGGGGAAAGTTCTTTTTCTATAGAAGAGGCAACAAGACAACGAGATCAATGGCTATTAAAGGCACATGTAGCAGCAGTTAAGGGGCTAGCAGCACGACCATGTAGTAATGAATGGAATGCTAAAAGAGAGAGGGCAAATGAAATGATGGAATTGATAAGAGGTGAAGTATGGCCATTAGTGTCAAAGGCGATGACGCAATTTATTGATAATCCTAGTGAGGCCAAAATTATGGAAGCGCGCGCTGCACTTTCCGCTTATGCTTATGTTTCTAAATCCTTGTTTTTTTACGCATCTGCCTCTGATTATGCTGCCAGTTATCCTTCTGTTTCTCGTTATGCTTCCTGTTACGCATCTGCTTACGCGTGTGTTTCTGCTTATGCATCTGCTTATGCATCTGCCGCTGCTTTTTCTTCTCTAGAAGCGTACGAAGCTGGGACTACAGCTAATATAGTTAAGGAACTTGCTGATTTTGAATCTAGGTTGCTCAGCGAGAGAAGAATTCAAGATGCTACTTATGAAAATATGAATTGGAGTGTTAATGCCAGAAAGGAGTTGGCTCAGTTTGCGCAAGCAATAATTAGTTTTAGGATAAGGCAAGAAACCGAGCAAGAAGCAGAGGCCGCAAAATCTGTAGATGTTTTAAAAGATCAACGGGAGTTAAAGGCAAGTATGGCTGAAATAAAAGCACTAGCAACACTCCCTCGTGGTTATGGATGGAAACCTCAAAAAGGTCGAGCCGATGAAATGATGGGAATAGTCGTATCTAAAGTATGGCCATTGGTATCAAAAGCGATGAT
>DATEBV010000311.1:0-4302 GCA_035287205.1 Chthoniobacterales bacterium
TCTGTTTTCCATTGGCTCCTGTTGTTTCCACTCCTTGTGCCTCCAATGTCTTCAGCTCTTTAATTCTAGCCACCCAATTCGCTTGTTGTGTTTTGGCTTCTGTAAGGAGGGCGTTGATTTCTGGCTCTTCAAGTGTTCTCAAGGATGCAAGATCTCCTTCCTTCAGTTTATTTAATGCTGCTTCCGTAGCACATATGACTTCTCCCCAAGCGGTTTCTATATCAACAGCTTCTTCCTCACTAAGATGATCAGGATCCTTTATTGCTAATTCTTTTTCCCTCGCCTTAACCCAAGGAATATGAGCAGTCCAGGTAGAAGCTCTCACTTCAGCGGTTTTAAGAAGCGTTGTTAGTTCTTCAATTTCTTTATGATTATTCGATGCAATGTTTATTGTGTTAACTGATGGAAAAGCCTGATTGCAGGCAATAGCTGTCTTATTCCATGTTCCTGCAGTCTCTTTATAAGCCTTGAGTTCTTTATCAAGGTCCATCTTATGAGCTTCCGTTTTAGCTTCTATGGCAATTAAATCGGCTTTGAGTGCTTCATATCTAGTATCTGCAACAAGTCTTATAGCAATCTCAGACGAAGTAGAAATAATATCCGATGCCCAAATCTGTTGTAGCTCACTGATAAAAGCGCTTCTGTTCTTCGCATCATTTTTGACAAGTTCTATAAAACCTGTACGCGCTACTGCAGCTTCTTCTACTCTCTCTTGAGCGGTTCTTATACGAATGATATCTTCGTCAGCTCGAGTTGCTTTTCTAACAACAGCTTCATGAAATGCATCAGCGGGTTTGTGTACCTCTTCAGGGACTTCTTTACCAAGGATTTTCTCTTTTAGGACCTTCCCTACTTCTTCAGCTGACACTGGATCCATCATTAATGTGGGAGCAACCTCTTTAGAAGGAGTTGGCTTCTGAGCCAGAAGGTAATGAGTACTGAGTAAAACAGCTAGAATATAGAACAAACTTTTCATATTATTTTTTATGATTGATCGTTATGAAGATTAAAATTGTTACAATGTGAAATTATAAATTGTTGCATATCACCTTATAGAGAAATTTCATAACTCTTCCGCATAGAAAATATTATCTGTAATTATTAGGTGTGACAAACAAAATGTAGAATTTATTTATTGGCTATTCTTTCTTCTCAACCTGAAGCCTTAAAGCTTCTGGCTCAGAAGGATTTGATTCTTCTTTTGTCACTCGTTCTTGTTCCAAGACTTTTTCCTCAGCTACTCTTACATCTTCAGCTTTTGCTTTTCGTTCTATCTCTTGTTTTTCATTCAATGCCTTTTCTGTAGCAATAATTTTTACTTTGTCTTGAAGTGCTTCGACTTGTTGTTGGAATTCAGCACACTGGAGAAGTAGTTCTTCCGCTTGTTCAGAAGCTTTCTCGGCTTTCGTAACGAGTTGTCCTTCTATTTGATGTATTTTTAGGTACAGTTTTCCTGCTTCCATAAGAAGTCTCTCTTGATCTTGGACAAGGAAGGTCTCATTCTGATCTTGGAGTATTTTTATACTATTTTTCAAATTTATACCTTGCTTCACAAGAGCTATTTTACTTTGATCCAGTTGTTGAAGCTGAAGTGCAATTTGCTGAAAATAGTGATCTTTCTCTTCAAATTGCTGTAGCCTACTCATGCAGGCTTGGAAGGTAGCTACGGTTCCTTCGTGTAGCGCTTTCTCAACCTCTTCTAAAGCTTGATTGAGTTGAACGGTTAGTGCCTGTTGACCTTTGGTTAAAAAAAGTTCTCCTCGTGAATGAGCCTCTGTTGTTTCCGATAGAAGAAGGGCTGCTCTTTCCTTTAGAGCAATCCTTTTTGTTTCAAGTTGGATTATTTGCTCTACAGTTTGGTGGAATGGCTGAATTTTGAATTGCCGTTTTTTGATTTTTGGGGATGGAGTATCAGTGATTGTTGCTACAGCTCCCTCTTCGGCTTTCTCTGCTATCGAATCTTCTTTTTTTGTTGCTATAGCTGATTCTTCCTGTGTTTCTTTGTCTACTCGTTTCAATTGCTCTTCGTTATTCTTTTCTCCTTCGGTATAAACATAAACTTTCAGCCTTCGAATAATATCTGCCATCTCATTAATTTCTTTTTCGTAATCAGTCCCAACACCAGCACTACAAGCATCAACAGCAAAGCTAGTAGCAGCGTCTATTTGAAGAATCGCAATTCTATTATGACTACTAGCATACGAACTAAAAATATAATAAATATTAGATGCAAGTTTAGCCGCATGAGAAGCAGCACGAATAAAATCATCATTAGAATTCAAATACGATTTATCAATATTATCATCAATACCAGTAGGTCTGTAGTCTAATAAATCGCGATAATTACGACCTGCTAACACCCTAGTAACAATAACAGCTCGATAGGCAGCTTCATGAAAAACCTCGCTTGCTTCCTTTGCCCTTGCATGATTGGAAAAAAAGTTGTCACTAGCATATTTAATCATTGAAAAAGCATTCTTCGCTTTCATAAGATGCTCCTTCTCTTCAGAAGACAAATGCGCTATTTTACTTGCCATTTCTCTTTCGCTTTCTACTTCTGTATTTTTAAAGGCAATTGCAGCTTCCTTGAAGCGTTCAGCACTAGATATGGCAGCGTCACGAGTTTCATAAAAACGTGGATTTTCTTTTTTTGAGGCATGTGGGTTTGCAAATTTGAAAACAAGATTTTCTGCATGTTTGTACCCATATTCAACAGCTACTTGATGTTGCTCAGCTGTTTTTCGCCAGAGGTCAGCAAGAGGCTGATTATGATTATCGGCTTTAATAGCTTTCTCAAGGGCAATCGCAGCATACTCTAACTGCTGAGCAATCTTCCAAGCAGCATCAGCTTGACACATTAATTGATTAGCTTTTTCATCCCCAGTGAAATGCCATGATGAGGCACGAGCTTGTGCATGTTTGCTGCTATAGTCAGCTGCTATTTGATACTGCTCAGCTGCTTTGTGCCAGAGATCAGAGAGAGATTGATTTTCTTTTTCCTCTGCAGAGATGGCTTTTTCAGTACATTCAATGGATTTCTCTAACTGAAAGGCGCCTTGCAAAGAACGACGACCACAACCGCTATTAAATTCGAATCCTGAATCTAATCCTTTCCAATCCCCTCCAAAGCGTTGCCCCTCTTTCCAACCCTCTTTCTTACCAACTCTCCTACTATCTTCCTTACAATCTGTTTCATAGCCTTCAGCACTTTTGTGATAATACTCGGCTGCTTGTTGATACTGCTCAGCTGTTTTTCCCCAAAGGGTGGAGAGTGAGTGATTGTCAATCCTTGAAGCTTCAGAAGCTTTCTCTAATCGATCTAAACTAGACTTCATAGAATCGGCAGCAACTTTATTATACTGAGCAGACTTATGCAACAGCGAAATTTTTTCTGTATTTCCTGATTCTTTACTCTCAGCAATCTCTGCTAAACACCTTGACTCTTCAGATAAAAAATAGGTGATTCCTGCTGTTTTTTCTAAACGCTCACATTTTTCTTTATCGCCTGACGCATAAATTTTGGCTGCTTCTTTAGCTTGGATGTATTCTTGTTCGTTTTTTGAGGGATAACCTTCAGCAACTGTTTGAAATTGTTTGGCACTACAGGAAGCATCATAAGCCGCTTTATCCAAGCGGCTATATTGGTTTGACGGAATATATGTTCCTAATGCTTCAGATGCTGCAGCTTTTAGATAATGCATAGCTGATATTTCATGTTGTTCTGCTGATTTATGCCAGATTTCAGAAAGTGGTTGATTTCCTTGCTTAGCAGCTTTGATGGCATTTTGAAGAGGTTCTACAGCCTCGCTTAACTGATCAGCGCCATATCGAGCAGAGTCTGCAGCATACTTAAAACGATTAATATTCCCTTCATTTCCAGCAACCTGCGCTTCTTCAGCTTTTTTCCAATACTCAGCTGTCATTTGATTTTCTACGACTATTTTTTCCCAGAGATTAGCAATGGCTTCGTCTCCTTGGTAAGTTTCAATAAAAGATGCTTCGAGTGCTTCTACAGCTGTTTTTAATCGATCAGCGCTATATCTAGCAAACGCGGAAACTTCTTGCCAACGCTTCTTTTCTTGTTCATTGTCTAGCATGCGTGTTTCTGCATTTTTCCTCTCATACTCAGCTGCAACTTGGTATTGTTCAGCTGTTTTTATCCAAAGATCAGAAATGTCTTTGTTTCTACTTCTCTCAGCTTGTATAGCTTCTTCTGTACACGCAACGGCTGCTTCTAACTGCTCAGCGCTAAATCTAATAGACCAGTCAGCTTTATTAAAGCGAGTTATTTCCTCTTTATTC
>DATEBV010000312.1:0-4656 GCA_035287205.1 Chthoniobacterales bacterium
CGAGTAGATGCTATTAGAATAGAACAGCAAACTAGAGCCGCCGATCAAGCAGCAACAGCAGTAGCAGTTGAAGCTGCTCGCGCTTATGATCAAGCGGTGAAAAATGTTCCTCTAGCTGAGGTGCGTCTTCGTTCAGCAGAAGCTAGCCTTAGAGACGGTAAACGAGCTTTTGATAATGCTTCTATACATGTTGCAAGTATGAGGATTGCTGGAAACTTAGGAGCTGAGGGAGCTGGTGCTGCTCAGTATATTGCTAAGTGTGATGTTGCTAAGAAAAAAGATGCTGTTGTAAGTGCGGAGCAATACATTGCAAATGCCAGACGCCAACTTGAAGAGGCTAAGGAGGCAGTTCCTTTTTGTTTGGCCAATAAAAATGAAAAAGGTCGTTTTGCGATAATGAAAACTGAGGAAGCAAGGGCAGCTCAGCTTCATGCTGATGAAGTTTCTTATAAGGTCAATCGAGAGACACGGCAAATTATTTACCATCTTACTACTGTTGAAATTAATAAATTTGTTGTTTTAAAAAAAGCTGCGGAATCTGAATTATATGATACAGCTAAGGCTGTGAAGGCTTGTAGAATTTCAAGCATTATTGAAGACAGGATTGCTAATATTAAAGAAACTGCTGATATTGAGAAAGTTAGAGAAACGAGATTGTTAGAATATACTGCTAGGGATGCTAGAATTAAAGCGGAAGCAAGAGAAGAAATTGAAAAAAGAAAAAAAGAAAATAGTACTTTACTCCTTAAGGAATCTGAACTCGCTCAAGCTGCTCGTACAAAAGCTCAGGCAACTCAGATTCGTTATGAAGCTGAAGCTTGGAATAAGGTAGCAATTTCTTATGAAAAAATTTCTGAATCCTGGAACAAAGCAATAGAAGCAGAAACTAATAAAAAGATAGAAGTTTCCTTAGCCTGGAGGGAAGTAGCTTGTAAAAGCGAACAAACTATTAAACATTTTACAGAAGCAGCCACGGCTTACGCTACAGGAAGAACAGCGGAAGATTATTATTGGGATCATGCAGGTCGTGAGTTATTGGAATCAACCGAACGATTAGAAAAAGCTATTGAGGTAGATGCAAGTGGGAAGGAAGTTGTTGCTGCAGTTTGGCGTGAAGCGGCTAGACACAATGTGCAAGCTAGCGAGTGTTATGCCAATGCAGCCAGAGCGCACACCGCAGGGAAAACAGAAGAAGGTGATAGTTGGAATCTCGCTAGCCTATCTTTATCCATAGCAGCTTCAAAAACAGAAGAAGCAATCAATGAAGAGGCAAGAGGGAAGCTAGAAGAAGCTCGAGCAAGAAAAGAAGAGGCTCAACAACAAGCACAGTACAGTGAATATTATACTAAGGCAGCCATAGCACTCGCTGCAGGAAAAACAGTAGAAGGAGATAGTTGGCATCAAGCAGGTAATGCTTTATCTTTCCTAAAAAAACGAACAAAAGAAGCCGTAGAGGAAGAGGCAAAAGGAAATAAAGCTATTGCTCAAGTCCGAAGAGATATAGTAGCTAAATATGAGTTATCCATCGAGCTTTTAACCAAAGCTGCCAAAACTTCTGCTTCAGAACAAAAAATAGAAGGTTTGATGTTGTATAAGGCAGGCATTGCTTTATTGATGGCTGCTAAAGCAACAGAAGAAGCGATTGATGCAGAGGTGCTTGGAAAGTCTTCTGTTGCTCAAACTAGGAGAGAAATCGCTCAACGATGGTCTCAATGTAGTGAGTATCATATTAAGGCAGTCACTGCATTAACCGCGGGAAAGGAATTTGAAAGTAGTGTTTGGCCTCAGGTAGGCTCTTGTGCATGGTGTGGAGCAGAACAAGTCGAAAATGCGATTAAGGCCGAAGTATCTGGAAAACCTATCGTAGCCATGGCCTGGCGAAAAGCAGCCTGCAAGAATGTGGAAGCTATCGAATACTTTACCAAGGCAGTCATTGCTTATACTGCAGGGAAAACAAGCGAAAGTCAGGATTCTATTGTTGTAGGCCTTTTTTTATTGAACATAGCCAAACAAACTGCAAATGCGATCGAAGCAGAAGTCAGCGGGAAAATAACCGTAGCCCAGACTTGGAGAGAAGCTGCCAATAAAAACGAACACGCTATTGAATGTTTAACCAAGGCAGTAACAGCAAAATACGCAAGTAGTTGGAGGCGCATAAGTTTTAATTTAGGAAGGGCGGCTGAACAAACAGAAAAGATGATCGAAGCCGACGAGTGTGGAAAAACAATAATTGCCCAAGATTGGAGAGAAGCAGCGCTCAAAAACGAACAAGCTGTAGAATATTTTACTAAGGACATTACAGCAGCGGTCGCTGGCAAAACAAAAGAGGGTGATGTTTGGAATGCTACAGGTCTTGCTTTGATGGTGGCAGCTGTACAAATCGAATCAGCGATTGAAGCCGAAGAAGGTGGTAAGCCGACTGTAGCCAAAGAATGGCGTGAAGCAGCTAGCAAAAATGATCAAGCGGTTAAGTATTTCATCAATGCAGGTACAGCAAAAGTCGCAGGTCTGACTAATCAAGGTAGTAATTGGTTCAATGCAGGTCTTAGTTTAACAAGAGCTGCTGATCAAACAGAGGAAGCTATTAAAGCTGAGATAAATGGAAAATTATCCGTGGCGAGAGCGAAGAGAGACGTGGCTGTTAAATATCAGCAAACAGGAGAAAAATTTATGGAAGCTGCTCATGCTCATTCTAAAGGAATATCTTGGGCTTTTAGTGCGGGAACTTTAGAAGCAAAAGCACATGATCTGAAAGATCAAGCAGATGCAATGGCCGATAAAATTTAGAAAATAGAGCATGGAGAACATGAAATAAAAAGAGATAACTTTTATTTTTCTTGATCTTAGTTCACAACTGTCCGGTTAAAAGTCAGCTAACGACACTTAAATTTTCTTCTAAATACCTTATTTTAAGTTTTTAGGACATTCTGCATGTCGTTTGAACCGGACAGTAGTGATCTTAGTTAGGAAATTATTAAAACTTGCCTCCTTAGCGTAATACTACTCTAAATTCAACGTTAGAAAGAAAACAATCTTGGTCTCAATACTTTAAAAATTCATTCCTATAATAAATCATCATACGCCCTAAAAAAACAGCATGAAAAAACAATTCAGTTTCTTAGCTATTTTACTCAGCATTCATTGTCTTTGGATTCAGCCATTAGTTTATGCCAACGAGGTTAAAGATAAAAGATTGCAAACTGGAGATAATAGGTTAGACAAGACCGAAAATATTAATTCTCCGATTATCATTTTAAACGTCACAGTGAGCCAGTATTGTGATTTTCTTAATGCTGTCGCAGCTTCTGATCCACACCATCTTGGTGATAGGCTAGGAGGAGGTGAAAGGAGAAAATCAAAATTAATCCTACGTACAGGCTCTTCAGAACACTATCACTATGAAGTTGTTCCTGGATGTAAGAATCTTCCCATAACCAACATAAACTGGTTTGATCAGGTACGTTTTTGCAACTGGATGGAGAATGGGCAACCTATCGGTCTTCAAGGTCCAGAAACAACTGAAGATGGGGTCTATACTTTAAATGAAGATGAAGTTGTTGCTGTTAATAACGAATCAATTTATTCTTTAACTACTAATGAAGAAAATAGTCCTATTGGTATTTCTATTGTTATTCGATTCGCTGATGCGTCTCATGACCCTCAGCTCTGTATGAATTCTTCTGGATCAAAGGAGATAGATGCTATTGTTGCTCGTGTTATGAAAAATATGGACAATTCACTTTCTGAAACAAGAGCTTCCTCAATTAATCAAACAACTCAAGCTGCTCAAACAGCTAGAATAAGTACTGCAGCAACGAGCAATTCTGCTTTTGCTAGTCCTAAGAAAACTACAGTTCAAGCTAATCAATCCAATCAGTCCAATATAAGTAATGAAGCAACAAATGATACTCTTATTGTGAGAACAATGGGAACAATAACTAATATATTAGGCAATGTTACAAGGTATATTGGGTCAATTTTTAACACAAGATATTTGAATTTAAATATTTGGAGATTTTTCCATTACTTTTTTACACCGCAATTAGGTAATCCCGTTACTCAAGTCCAAACAACAAGGGTAGCAGCTAAAACGTACTCTGAAATAAAAAAAGATATTGTTAAAAACCAAAAGAAAGCGATCGAAGCCGAAGCAGCAGATAAACCAGAAATAGCTGAGCAATGGAGTGAGGTAGCAAAGAAACAATCAGAAGCGGCTTATCTGCTTATTAAAGCTTCGGAAGAAAAAGATTGGTATAAACGAGATTGCTGGAATGATGCAAGTATGAATTTTTCTGATGCAGCAGAAAACCTAGAAAAAGCCATCGAAGCTGAGGAAGCTGGTAAACCAGAAATAGCTCAGAAATACCGCGAAGCAGCCTGGTCCTATACCAAATCAGCGAGAGCTTATGCTGAAGGAAAATATGCTCAAGAAAAAATAAATGAATGTCAAAGTTGGAATAAAATAGGTAATCGATTGAATAAAGTAGCAGAAAACCTAGAAAAAGCCATCGAAGCTGAGAAAGCAGGTAAACCAGAAGTGACTCAGAAATACCGCGACGCAGCCGGGTATTGTACCAAATCAGCGAGAGCTTATGCTGAAGGAAAAACAGATGAAGGTTATAATTGGGATAATGCAGCGAAATACCTAGAAAAAGC
>DATEBV010000313.1:0-4195 GCA_035287205.1 Chthoniobacterales bacterium
CATAAAAATCTTTTGGGAAGAGTTCGCGTAACATTTCTTCATCAATAGCTGTGGCCATTGAGAGTTGAACGCGAGCTTCTCCATGACTCTGGCCGATCTCACTGATTTCAGCTGCCACTAAAAGGCGGCTTGAAGAGGCAACACTTTCTTTAGCAAGTAATCCACGGCGGCCATGGACAATATCACAGAGGTTGGTTCCTGCACTGCGACGGCGAGCAACATGATCAGCAAATCCAAGAAGAATACACTTAGCAATAACTTCATCCGAAGCCGGAGGAGCTTCTGTATTGAGACCCTGAGCACGGGCTAAGGAACAAAATTGTTCAAAAAGACGTCCTGTTTGCCGTGCTGCATCGGCATGAATGGCAAATCTTCGACAATGGTCGGTGCGAAATTCGTGTCGCTGAGCCCAAGCAAAGACACGGGTCATCACGAGAAAATCAGAACTGCCTCCTCCAAAAAGATCATTGCGTTCCTCTTCGATATTACGATCTGTTCGAAGTAGAAGAGAACGTGACTGAGTAAGGGCTGCTAGAAGAGCTGCTGCACGTACGCATCCGAGTTCTTCAGCCGCTAAGAGCATTCGTGCATAGCGAGGATGTGTAGGAAAGGTCACCATGCGCTGACCAATGGGCGTAATTTTTCCCTTCTGATCAATGGCGCCAAGATCATACAAGAGTATTTCTGCTTTTTTAAGAGCTTCGGCATCAGGAGGGCTTAGCCAACGAAGTGAAGCTGTCTCTTGAAAACCAGCTGCCTTTAAGGTAAGAAGCACTTCTGATAAATCAACGCGATGAATTTCAGGAGCTTCTTGGTGAAGACGACGCGTGTGTTCTCTCTCGGTCCAGAGGCGCAAACAATGTCCCGGAGCGGTTCGTCCTGCACGTCCTGCGCGTTGATCAGCAGAAGCTCGACTAATTTTTTCAATTAACAACGTATTGATTCCTCGGCGTGGGTCGAATCGTGCAATACGAGCAAGGCCTGCATCAATAACTCCTGTGATCCCTTCAATGGTGAGAGAAGTCTCAGCGACATTTGTCGAAACAATAACCTTGCGCCCTCCGTGAGTACTGACAGCAGCATCCTGTTCTACTGGAGGAAGCTCTCCATGAAGGGGGAAAATAGTAACATCCGAGGGAAGTTGCCCGCGAAGAGCAGAGATTGTTCGCGAGATTTCATAGGCTCCAGGCATAAACACAAGAAGATTCCCGCTGGTTGTGCGAAGCATCTTTTCTGCAGCCTCGGTAGCAAGATCCCATGGTTTTTCATCACCTGGTTCACGAGTAAGGTAGTTAATAGTGACAGGATGAGTGCGGCCGCTGGAGCGAAGAATTTGACAAGGATTCAAGTAATCAGCAAGGGTTGACGTATCTAATGTTGCGGACATGACAACAATTTTTAAATCAGGTCGGGCTGTTGATTGAAGTTCTAAAGCCTGCATGAGCGTAATATCGCTATAAAGATGACGCTCATGAAATTCATCAAAGAGAATTGTGCTGACACCATGGAGCAAGGGATCGCTTAACATTTGACGCATAAGAATTCCCTCTGTAACAAAAAGTAAACGTGTTGCAGAAGAGGAAACATCGTCAAAACGAATACGATAGCCAACTTCTTCACCTAATCTTCCTTGACGTTCTTCAGCGACGCGTGCAGCAAGCATTCGTGCTGCAAGACGGCGAGGCTGTAAGATAACAGCAAGACCTGATCCAAGGATTCCTCCATCAAGAAGCATTTGTGGAATCTGTGTGGATTTTCCTGAGCCAGTAGGAGCCTCAACAATTAATCGGTTTCCTGAGGTAAGTGTGGAAATGATACGGTCACGTAATTCTTCAATGGGCAAGGCTGATTCAGAGAAATTCATAAATAGGGATGCTCTAGTTCTTAATTCTTGGTTGCTACTGGAGCGTAGTAAGTTTAGGTTGAGAGTATGAATTTTAAAGAACAGATTTTATTTATTTATAATTATTTGATTAATTCATCAGTAGAATATGTCAGAGGATCAATTAATCAGCAGGCTTCTTCCAATTGCGCCAGCAGTAGAAAGTCTCAACTTCCATCTTCCATCTTCTATCTTCCATCTCCTACCGCAGCAGCGGTATCTCCAGCCTCTATTCGGTCTGTTGGGCGAATCGTTACATTTATTTTAGTGGGGCAAATTTCTTTGTTCAGTGGAATGCTGAGAGCAGGGGATACTACCAACCTTACTTCTCTGCAGATGCAAGGTGCAATCTATTTAGATTCGATGAGCATTCCTTGTCCTGGAGAAACCTTTGCAGCAATTAATAAAGTAAGTCGTCCTAATTGGTCAGCACTTGCTCGTGGTGGTAACGCTCCCGTTACGACTAATCGGGCGCAATTAGCTCTTGCAGTAGGAATTTTAGTAACGAATGGTTATATTGCTGTTGAAGCGCAAGATGGTCAGCAGGTGAAAAACATTGGTCGTGATATTATGACAATGTCCAAGGCGCTTGGCGTTGGTCAAAATATTCTTAGTCGTGGCAATAATCTCATCGAATTTGCTGATCATAATCAATGGGATTCGTTGCGTAATGAATTAGAGGCGACCGAAAATGAAGTCAAAACAACCATGGTTGAACAACAAGATCGTAATCTTGTAACACTTACTTCGGCAGGGGCATGGCTAAGGGGCCTTAAAGTCGCAGCTGATATTATTACTAAACATTATTCTGCAGAGGGGGCAGCGCTTCTTTGTGAGCCAGAATTAGCCCGTCATCTTGCTGCTGACTTAGAGGTTCTCCCAGAAAAATTGCGTAGTGATCTTCTTGTGATACGCGTAAAAAATACCTTAAATAATGTTGCCACCTTATTAGAAAAGGAACGGCATGCTCCTAGTAAAGAGACCTTGCTTGCCATTGAAGCAGATACGGAAGCTCTTATTAAAGCCATTGATCAAACGTAGCTATTCGGCCAACAGGCCGAATATAAGTTTAAGTTGATTTTTGGTCACTTCGTGACAAGGTGAAAAGCGAAGCGTTCTTTTCAACTTTTAAACCCTTCAACCTTTCAACACTATCAACAGTACGTTGGTACTGATTTTCACCACCCCAGATTACAAACTACAGGACCAAAATCTCTGTTCGGCGGCTTCTCAACAAACTATGCATTGTATTATACTACTACTTCGCAGTCAGATCATTTGGTTCAGATCCTTCCTTCAAAGGATGAGATCTATACTGCGCGCGGTCAATTTTTGGGGTTTTTACACATCCTTTTTAACTCTAGCTTCGTTGTCATCGCTTACGTTATGCTTGCATAGCGCCGCACTCTTCCGCCTCGCTAGAGTTAAAAATTGTAATGTAAAAATCCCAAATCTCTCCCGCGCGCAGTATAAACGCTTACCTTGTTTAATTTCTGTTTGGAGCGTTTCGTTCTCTTTGCTTATTACTCTGCCTGCAATAGGAGCGAATGACGGAGAAAACATTCAGATTCCCTCTCAAAAAACAATACAATTAAATGGTTTTATTAATAAAATGAACGCTCATTTAGTTCAGATCTCACCTCCGCAGGAGGTGAGATCCGAACGATTATATGGAGAAAATAAAGAAATTTCCTCTTCTCATGAGATGGGTAGTTTCACTTCGAAAGGTTTTGCCGAGTCAAAACGAAAAGCCCTTGAACTGGTCGATTCCTTAGTAAACGATGAGTATAGAGTACGCGATGGATTTTGGATGGAGACATTAACTCCTCAAAAAGCATCCTTCTTGCAAGTGACCCTCTTTGCAGGAAATCACTATTGGTTTGTTGCCGCTGCAGCACCACCAGGACGTAGTATAAAAATAACCCTTTTTGATGTGACAGGGCATTTAGTAAAATTAGAGCCTTGGAATGATGCTCTGAGTACTACCAAAGGAAGAGTGGCTGGTGGTTTCACCGCATTGCAGAGTGGTCGTTATTTTGTTGGGATGGAATTAACTGATTCCAAGGAAAAGGCCAAGGCTGATTGTAGCCTTGTCTACGCGTATAAGTAGGGTTTGTTCGCAAGTGAACTGATTTTGAAAAAGGATTTATATTTTTTTTGCGTACCTAGATTAGCTGCAGGCAAGTAAAGAGTAACGAGTAAAGGGTAACGAGTTTATTATGTTGCCTTCGGCAATTGGTTTAAAAATTTGTGAGCTCAAACTGAATTGAAAGAAGAAGGAAGAAAATAGCCACAAAAGAACACAAAGAAACA
>DATEBV010000314.1:0-4721 GCA_035287205.1 Chthoniobacterales bacterium
ATAGCCTGCTGCAACAGATGCTTTGCCTGCTTCCTCCGCTTCACATCCTTTTACTTGGTAGTCAGCCTTAGCTTGTAAACAGAAGCCTTGATTATCCGAGATGATGCCCTCGTCCTGCTTCTTAGCAGCCTTCATTTCTGCTGCTTGTCGATATTGGTCTGCAGCTCTTTGATATGCTGTTGTCGCCTCTCGATAGCCTGCTGCAAGAACTGCTTTTTCGGCTTCCTCTGCTTTATATGCTTTCACTTGAAACTCTGCCTTCCTTTGGAGGACTTCTCCTTCATTACCCCAGCTAACACCTTCACTCTGTTTTCCTGCAGCCTTAGTTTTAGCTGCTTTCTCATGCTGATCTATGGCTTTTTGACATGTTGCGACTGCCTCTCGATAGCCTGCTGCGAGAGTTGTTTTTCCTGATTCCTCTGCTTCATATGCTTTTACGTGATAGTCTGCCTTCGCACAGAAAGATTCACCTGCATTACTCCAGCTTATACCCTCACTCTGTTTTCCTGAAGTCTTGGTTTCAGCTGATTTTGTATACTGGTCTGCAGCTCCTTGGCATGTTAATGCCACTTCTCGATAGCCTGCTGCGAGATTTGCCTTTCCTCCTTCTTGCGCTTCGTATATTTTTGTCCAATATTCAGAAGTTTTTTCTAAATTGTTAACAACATTATTCCACAGGCTTGCAATAAGTCCGACGGCAACTTGAGCTTTTGATCGTGCTTCTTGAGAGTTTCTTATTGCTTCCGCTGATTTCTCTTGAGCCTCAGCTTGAATCGCTAAAGTTTCCGCTGCCATACGATCCTTTTCTTCTTTGATCACACGCTCTTGTCTCAAGGCTTTTTCATGAGCTTCCCTCGCTTCTTCCGCATTTCCTTGACTCCGAGCTTCAACTTCTTGCAATTTCGTGAGTTCTTCTTTGTGAGCTTTACACTGATTTTCTATGAGTTGAAGATCATTGCTCCACCAAAATTTCAACCTTGCAGGAGCCTCTCTCTCTCCTTTTTTAGCAACCTCGGCTATTTGATCATAAACAGAAACCATTTCCTTGGCTTGTTGAAGAGCGGCATCTTGTGATATAGCGGAAGCCTTGGTACTCTCTACGGTTTTCCGTGCCTTGGCCCAAAGAACTCTTACCTGCCAAAGAGAGTGTTGATTGACTGCCTCTTCGAGGTCTTTTCTCCAAGCCTTTTTAAGTGCTAAAGCAGGTTTTTTCTCAAGAGCGCTGTTGCATATTTCGACCACTTCATCCCAAACTTGCTCTGTATCTTGAGTTTCTTGAAGGATATCGTTCCATTTTGCAAGAGATAAAGGAAACGATAGTGAAACGGACGTTTCGATTTCTTTTCTTAAGGCATTCACACTGCTCGTCGTTTCTAATGCTCTTTTGAGAGCCTCACGCCAAGAGTTTCTGGCTGCGGCCTCATTCACTGCAGGGTCTGTGGCAGCTTCAGCGGCTTCTTCCGTTTCCCGTGCAAGCTCCAGAGCTGTTTCAGCTTCACTAAGAAACGACAGATCATCTTCAATTTGCTGCGCCTCATGAATCATCAGATGCGCATTCAGCGTAGCAAGCTTAGCCTCAGCTAAATCTCTCATGAGTTTCTTGAGCTCATGATCACTGGTCGCATAGACTGCAAGAGCTCTCTGATAAATCATATTGACTGAAGAATCTTCTTGATCAAATACTGTCAAGGAAGAATCAGTCAATATCTCCTGGTGAGTATCTTCTTCTGTTATTAAACGAGCTTTAGCTGTTTCTTCTGCTCGTTGAGCTTTCGTAAGAGCTAACCCTGCTTGACTCAGGCGTAACGAGGCCATTTTCTCCTTAGCGGCAAATCCTTGATTCTCCTTAGAAGGACTATTCGTATTTTGCAGGTTGAGCTGCTCTTGTTTTAAGGTAGCTCCAAGTTTCATTTGAGCCGTCTTATACAGCGTATTCTGAATCCATGTGCTATCTACTGAACTTACAGAGCGCGTCTCCATATCAGCACGACCCGAGGCGAGAGCACGTTGTTTTTTAAATTCTTTCTTAGCTTGCAAACTCTTTTCAAGTAAATTACTGGCAACATGAGCCCTTCCTTCTGTTTCAATAGCATCTTCAATGTGAGCATTCAATACATCATGAATATCTTCCTCTTCAGAAGAATCAGCATCGGACGCATTATCGTCCTCACCGTCCTCATCACTACTATCTCTAGTAGCTTTAGATCCTTCTGTAGGTTGAGGCTTTTTAGGTCCTCCTCCTCTTAGTCTCAAAACTTGATTGGAAGAGTTACTAGAAGAAAACGCTTGCGCAACATCATTTCTACTTGCTTCCTCTCCTTCAGTCACCGTTCCAACCCTTTTCCCCAAAACCCCGAAAGCCTCTCCTAAGGATTTCGTTCCATTTTCAATTGTTGAAGGATTCATCATCAATTTGGGCGTAATGCCCAAATAGGAGATAGAAGATGGAAGATGGGAGATTGGGACAGAATTGTTTGCTAAGAGCGATGATTGGTTATCAACATCCTTATACTCAATTCCATTTATTACACTGCCTTCGATTTCCTGGAAACTGCAGCCTTGAGCCTCAACTTCCATCTCCCATCTCCTATCTTCCATCTCCTGCCGCTGCAGCGGCATCTCTAACCTATCAGCTCTAACCTCTAACCTATTTTTAGCGTGCGCAAAGAGAGCTTGAGAGCTCAATAGAACTAAGGAGATGGCAACTATTTTTAATGTATGGATTTTCATAGTTTAGTTTTTCAAGTGTTCAAATCCCTCTCCTTCGGAAGAAGGATATGAAACAAATGATTGTACTACAAAGGCGTAGTGTAAGTACATTGTATAGTTAGTTTAAGTTAAGAAGCACTCATAGCATCACTAATTTTCATTTGAGAACGAACACGAACAATAGCAGCTTCTAAATCCTTCTCAGAAAAACTATCCTTGAGTCCTAAAAAATCAAGAATATAAGGATCACGAAAGACAATCTCTGGTGTTATGAGATCTTCTTCTCGTAGTTTTTTAAGTTCTAATTCAGCAAGCTTGGCTGGCTTTTTAGAAAGCGCTGTACGCTCAAAGAGCATCGAATCGATTTTCTTTTGGAGTACACGGGTACTCCAACCCTCCACACGACATAATTCAGCATAGAAACTGCGTTTGAGAGGATCATCAAGGTAGATAATCATCCGAAAATGAGTCCATCCCAATTGTCTCCCCAATGCGGAGACAATTGCTATATCAGGAAAAGCTTCTGCAAAATGAATCATATGACGCAACGTCTTCTCTGAAAATCCACGGCCAAATTCAACTTCCAATTGTCTCCCCAATGCGGAGATAATTTGCTGTCCATACTCAGCGCGCTTGGCTTGAAGAATATCTTTTTGTATACGATAGCCAATAGTCCAATAAAGCAAAACAAGCCTAACATCAATCGCTCTAGCAACTTGCTGCCGTGCATCTAAGATAAGTTGGCCTATTTCGTCTAATAACGCCTTATCTAATCGACCAATATTAGGAATAAGTAATATTTTTTTCTTTGACATAAAAATTACACAGTGTTGGTTACAAGTGAACTAATTGCCACAGTTCGTAGTTCGCTGTAACCTGTAACCTGATAGTACCTGCTCCCTGACTAGCACCTATGCTCTGTACCTTGATAGGGGCCTCCGCAAAAAGAAAACTAGAGATTGTAAAATTCACCAAAGCCCCTAAGAAAAGGGGGAAAAAGATTTTCATGATTTTTAAAATATTGCTTTAAACGGACATTCCCTGTTCCTATGAGGAGATGAACCTTGTTAGTGTTGAAAAATTGAACGACTGCTCCAAAAAAACTTGTCTTTTTTATACCTTTTTAAAAAGAGATACAAGAAAAAATATTAAACTAAAGAATTTATTTTCTACGATAGGGAATGTTTTATTTGTATTCTTTTGACTCGCTCAAACCTACTCGGATCGCCCTATCGGGCTACTCGAAGCAAAAGTTGCTCTTCGTAGTCCCACTTCCTCCCGGGCAGTGGTATTCTGTTAATTTCATCGATACCTTTCTTGTCACCAAGTGACCAAAAATAAACTTAAACTTATAGCTTAAACTAACTATTCGTCCTGTTGGCCGAATAGTTACCTTCCGCTCTCTTTGCTACTGCATCAGCCTCTTCTTGCATTGCTTTTCCTGATTGCCACAAACGAGTATATTCACTCTCGCGTCCTTCGGCCTTAGCTAATGCTGATTCCTTCCACTGATCTGCAGCTCTTTGTGATACTGCTGATGCTTCTTGGTAACCTGCTGTGAGCTCTGTTTTTTCTGTCATTTGCGCTTCAATTGCTTTTATTCTGTAGTCTGCCATTGCTTGCAGAGACTTGCCTTCATTACTCCAACTAACACCCTCACCCCCCTTTCCTGCGGCCTTGATCTGCACTGCTAGTTTATGCTTATCTACCGCCCTTTGTGATATTGTTGCTGCTTCTTGGTAATCTGCTGCGAGCTCTGTTTTACCTGCTTCTTGCGCCTCTATCCCTTTTACTTGATAGTCTGCTTTCTTTTGGAAAGAGCTTCCTTCACACTTCCAACTAGCACCTTCACTCATTTTTCCCTCTACATAAGCTCCAGCTGCTTGGATGTAAGATTTAGCTGAACATGCTTGTTTGTCGGCTACTTCGCGGTATTTTTTTGCTACTTCTGACTTGCCGGCACTCTCAGCACTGATTGCTTTAGCTAGTTTTTCTGATGCATTATAAAAACC
>DATEBV010000315.1:0-4568 GCA_035287205.1 Chthoniobacterales bacterium
CTTTTCTCTGCCTGCATTCTTCTAGCGTTGTTGTCCACTCGGTTTTTTCTTCCTCCGCATCTTGAAGCGCAAAGTTATATTGAGAGCGTTTTGCATTTAAAATTCCACCTTCGTAATGCTCCGCAGCTTGCTCTGTGTACATCTTATAATATCCAATAAGATGGGTATAGGCTGATTCTGCCTTGCCTGCCTTTTTGATAGCATCATTCCATGCTTTCTCGGATGTTCCAAGATTTTCTGCTTTTTCTTGAGCTGCCGTTGCCACTTCTACCGCTTTTTCAATTTGATCCTCGGCGTTCTTGATCATTGAAGAAAATTCCGTTTCAAAGGCAGTAACTTTTTCTTTTTTTGCCAAGGCCAAAGCCGTCTCTTTAACATCTTTTTCTTCTGATATTTTGAGCTGCTGATTGAGAGGTTCAGCAATAGTGAAGTTGTTAGCAGGACTGAACTCAACTGCTGTCGCTACAGGTATCGACGGGGTTGCGAAGGTTTGTTCTGTTGCTACAGTCTTAAATCCAGAAACTGGTAATCTCGAAGGTGTGGGAGAAAGTGATCTTTGAGGAGCAACTAACAGATTAATGCTGTTCTGAGTAGAACCGGTTCTCTCTTCTTCCATTGAATTTTTCCTAGGAGTGATTGGAGTTCCTTGGTCTTGTTTACTACTGGATGAAGCGATTGTAGTGTGTACTTCTTCGCTCGAAGTGAGAGAAGTATTAGCGGTAGCTGCTTCCAGTACATCATAAGCATTCTTTTCTTCTTCTATTGCCTCTTTAATATCATCGGCAGCACCAGCACTCTGAGCGGTATCTTTCACTTCGATAGCAAAAAGAGTAGCCTCAGCTGTTGTTACTCTTGCCTCAGCAAGCTTTTCAGCTAGTTCTTTTACTTGAAACTCATAATAGGCTTCATCAATATAAGCCTTTCCATGAAGGGAGGCTTTAAATGAATCTAATTTTTTGCCTGCTGTTTCTCTCTCTCTCGCTGCCTTCTCTAATATTTTTTTGCTCTTTGAGACATCTCTAATTGCCTTTTTTTCTGCTGCAGCCCACTCTTTCATTTCTTGAGAAATACCTTCAGCAGTTTGGCGCTCAGCAAGTGACATCATTGTCACCTTGGCAAGACAGCTCATATAAATATTATTGCAAATCTCTTGTTCAAGAAATTTATTAACATCAGTTCTTTCAGTATTTTCTTCAACTGTGGTTTCTATAGCTCCATGACCCGATATCGCTATGTTTGAGGAACTGCTTCCAATTGGAGAATGTATTGCTGCAGTCGTGTTTGCTATACCTACAGGTGTTTTTGACAAAGCAGCCTTTTTCCCAAAAATTCCTAACTGTTCGCCCAAAGCTTCCTCTCCTTCTTCAAGCGTGGAAGGATCCATCATTAATTTGGGCGTTACGCCCAAATAGGAGATGGAAGATAGAAGAGTGGAGATAGGGATTATATCGTTTCTTAATGGTGATGCTATTCTGCAGTTATTTTTAGCAAGTTCTGTAGTTTGATTAGTACCTGCAATCTGCAACCTGTAATCTGTAATCTGATTATTGTCACAGTTCGCAGTTGGTAGTTCGTAGTTCGTAGTGAGTTTAGCTTGTTGGTTAATCTGATTTTCTACCTGTGCAAAGAGTGTCTGAGCGCTCAATAAGCCTAATGAGATAGTGACTGCTTTTAATGTATTGTTTCCCATAGTTTTATTTTTTTGTTTTTATGTGAGTTGAATTACTTATTAGATGGTTAGTAATTGTTCGGTGGCTTATTGGCCGAATGTGAGTTTAAGTTAACACTTGCAATCCAGCCATCATTTTAAACTTCGAAAACAACTTTATTGCTTTATACTGCACGCGGTCAATTTTTGGGATTTTTACATACTCTTTTGGTAACCGTTCACACCTCCCCTCTAGGAAGTTAATAGTTGGATGAACAAGATTGAATGGCCTAGGTTACCAAGAATCCCACATAGCTTTATTATAAGCCTGAGGGTAGATACTTGCAGAAAGGCTTTCTCGCTCTAAATGTTTTTTTCTAGCCTCAGCAGCATCCTCTTCTAATTTTTTTCTTCTAATTTCTTCAGCAGCTTGCCTTTTTTCTTCTAGTTTCTTTTTTTGAGCTTCAGCAGCCCGCCATTCGACAATCCAAGTATCACATTGATATTGTCGATTTTTTGCTCTATCTAATTGCTTTAACCACCAGTTATTAAGCGAATTTTCTACAGTATCACAACTCTTTTGACAAGCCTCAATCACTAAATACCATGCTTTATGAGCTATACCTGCCATCTTTATAGCTAATTGCCAATTTTCTTGTTGACTAGCAACAATAGCATTTGCTGACGCTTGAGTAGCTTCTTTCCAAAGTGTCTTATCAACCCATTGATTTTTTTCATCCTTAACTAAGATAAGGTTTGTACGCCATCGATCTTTTAATGAATTAGGGGCTAGTTTAAAACTATTTTCATAAGCCTCTATAACTAGATCCCATGAGTTTTCTACTTGAGCTATCTTATTGCTTACTTCTTTCCATGCTTGACCAGCTTCTGATGTATTCATATTTTTCACGGCTATTGAAAAAACTCTACTAGCAATATCAATAGCTTTTCCAGTTTCCCACGAAAGCTTTTTAGCAAGCCATTCATTCTTTGCATTCTTTACACTTTCAAGCTTTAAAGCCCATTTGGATTGTATTTGGCCAGAAACAAGATTACGGTTTTTTTGATAAGTTTCAATAACTAGATTCCATGCTTCTTTCACTTCGACTGCATGAGTGATAGCCTCATCCCATAGAGGCTCTGCTGTACCTAATACTGCGTCTTCTGCTCGTTGCTGAGCTTTAGTTGCAAGATCTTCTATTTTTTGAGCCTTTTGCAAAAGTGGATTACAAACAGAACTCATTTCTTGTTCGACTACATCATTCAATGTCTTAGCTTCTTCTACTCTACCTGCAATTTCTGCTTCAATGGCTTTTCCTAAAGTTTCAGCTGCAAAATAAAACTCATTACCTACATCATTCCAACTTTTACCTTCTTCTATATTTTCTTGATCATAGGACCTTATGGCTTGGGTATAATATTCAATAGCACGTTCCTGTTGTTCAGCGGCTCTTCTCCATTTTTTAGCTATTTCTGGTTTGCCATCTATATCTGCTTCAATGGCTTTCCCTAATTTTTCTGCTCTAAAATAAAACCCATTACCTATATCATTCCAACTTTTACCTTTTACTGTATTTTCTTGCTCATAAGCTCTTATGGCTTGAGTATAATATTCAACAGCCAATCCTTGTTGCTCCAATATTTCATGCCATTTTTTAGCCACTATTGGTTGACCTGCTACTTCTGCTTCAATCGACTTCGCTAGTTTTTCTGCTCTATTATAAAAGCATTGACCTGCATTATACCAACTCTTCCCTTCATTTACTTTTCCTTGACTATGAGCTCTTGCTGCTTCGACATAATATTCAATAACAGATTGTATTTGTTGTTCGGCTGCTTCTCTCCATTTCTGAGCTATTTCTGGTTTGCCATCTATATCAGCTTCAATAGCTTTTCCTAATTTTTCCGCTGCATTATAAAAACCATAGCCTGCTTGATTTAAACAATCTCCTTCTTCTATTTTACCTTCAGCATAAGCTTTCACTGCTTGAATAATATATTCTACAGAAAGGATTTGTTGATTAGCAGCTTCTCTCCATTTTTTAGCTATTTCTGGTTTGCCTGCTTCCTCGGCTTCGATCGCTTTTCCTAATTTTTCTGCTGCATTATAAAAGCCTTGACCTGCCATATACAATCTAATACCTCTTTCTACTGTTTTTCCTTCTGTATAAGCATGTGCTGCTTGGGTAAAAAGCCCAATAGAATTGGCTTGTTGTTCCGCTGCTTCTCTCCATTTCTGAGCTATTGCTGATTTGCCATCTATATCAGCTTCAATAGCTTTTCCTAATTTTTCTGCTGCATTATAAAAACCAAGGCCAACTTGATACCAATTATTACCTTCCTTTGTTTTTCCTAAAGCGTAAGCTTGAACTGCTTTGGTAGAATACTCTACAGCACACGCTTGTTGTTTAGCAGCTTCTCTCCATTTCTGAGCTACCTCTGGTTTGCCTGCTATTTCAGCTTCGATCGCTTTTCCTAATTTTTCCGCTGCATTATAAACACTATCACCTAAATTTTTCCAATTACTTCCTTCTACTATATTTTCCTCATTATAAGCATTTGCTGCTTGGATGTAATGCTCTACAGAGTTGGTTTGTTGTTCTGCTGCTTCTTTCCATTTCTGAGCTATTTCTGATTGCTTAGCTACCTCTGCTTCAATAGCTTTTCCTAATTTTTCTGCTGCATTATAAAAGCCAAGGCCAACTTGATACCAATTATTACCTTTCTCTGTTTTTCCTTCTGCATAATCTATTATTGAGTGAGTAAAAAGCTCAACGGAACGCGCTTGTTGCTCGGCAGCTTCACGCCATTTTCTAGCTATTTCTGGTTTGCCTGCTTCCTCGGCTTCGATCGCTTTTCCTAATTTTTCTGCTGCATTATAAAAGCCTTGACCTGCCATATACAATCTAATACCTCTTTC
>DATEBV010000316.1:0-2521 GCA_035287205.1 Chthoniobacterales bacterium
TGTGGTCATCCGCACAATCACGCCTAATCCAAAGTAAGCGCCAAATTGGTGGATAACAATCGAGCCGCCGGTATCAATGAGTAGCCCCTTTGGGATAATCCCCATACCATTGTCTAACATAATCCATTCGTTCATCATATAGGATGGAACGAATATCAATGCCATGATAATATATTGTGACATCTTCAGCCTGCCCAGGAATGCGCCTGTGGCTATCAATATACTCGCCGCACAAAATTCAGCAAGTATCAACCGATCCATTTTTAACTCGGCCGGTTCTCCAAAAATACCCATTCTCTTAAGAAACATGTAATAAGGAATAACGATACTTACCGCTATATAGGTTGCGGTAACAGCGCCATAACCATATCTTCTGACGAAGACCATTAAGAATCCGAAACCGACCATCAACATAGCCATAACATGTATGGCCTTGCCGTATTTCGCTAGTTCAAGAAAATCCTCAAGAGCCGTAGCGACTGCGCCTGTAACTTCGGTTTGGTGAGAAGCAGACTCGGCGCCGGCTTTTGCGTGCGATTCCGCCGTGTTACTGGCAAGGAGAATATCATGGCTTCCGGGATTTACATCAGATGCGTTCTCAACCGACGACCATGAGTTCCAATCGTGCTGGACATCATTCACTGCGAGCAATGATTGATCCACCGATCGATTTACTAATTCATTCCCTGTCACTTCGGCCCCACTGGTGGCATTTATTACCCCCAGTAAAGGGAAGCACAAAATACCCATGCATATAACGACGTACAACTTCAAAAACCTTTTTATCGCCATCTTGATTTACCCTCCTTTTCTAAATAATGCTTATGAGATTAGTACATCACGCATAATTTTTTAACATTCTAAAGATGTATGAATTCAGCCACTGCGGTATGATTCTTTTCACTTTTTATTAACCGCTAAAATTACAAACTGCTTCATTAGCGCTTTCTTGTGCTTACTGCAGCTATACATTTTTAAAAGCTATGCATATCCTTTCATGTTGATATTTCAGGGGATATATATATTCCATTTGATTGGAAATATCAAGTGAAAAGTAGTGTAATAAGAATAATAATTCTAATTTTATTTTCACGAAGATTCATAAACGACAATTCTTGTTAGAAGATAGCTAAATATGTGCCAAAATTTAGTGGGTAAAAATGCTACTTGTAATTACTTAAAATAAATATGGTTAAGATATGAAATGGGGGATATTTCTAAGGATATGCGTTTTACGGTTATTCACCCATTAACTGTGTCTTTTTGAACTCATAATCTTCTTCGGAGATAAGACCCTGCTCTCTTAGTTCATTAAGCTCTGATAACTTATCGTCCTCGACCTCTTTTTCGTTAGGAGCAGGAATAAGGTCTTGTGGTTGTGGACGAGAAAGCTCGCTAAGCTTATGTTTGTAATCTTCCTCTGTAATAAGCCCTTCATTATATAAGTCTTTAAGCTCTTCAACCTTTTCATCTCCGCTTTCATCCACGATAGCGTCTTCGGATGGCATTAATGCCGGTTTTTCTTCCATCATGTCCGTAAGTTTACTTTTCTTGTTTTTGTAATCTTCTTCGGTGATTAACCCCTCTTCTCTCATTTCTTCCAACATCTTCAATTTGTCGTCATCACTTTGCTGCATTTTTTCTTCTGTTTCTACCTCATGCACTGCCGGCTCAGTATCATCGGAGACTCTTGGTGCGTACAGGGTGTCTTGTTCTTCATAAGAAACATTATCGTCTGCCGGTATATGTCCCTCCTCTGTTGGAATATGTTCCTCCTTAGCCTGTTCTCCTACAGGTTCATCTTCTGTCTGTGTCTTCTTTTTTCCCGGAGCTTTGGGTTCGGGTAACTCACCGATGTTCATGCCTTTAATAAGGGCATCCTTCTTTTCCTCGTACTCTGCAGCAGAAAACGTCCCTTCTTCCTTTAGTTCCAGTAATTTCGTAAGCTTTTCGTGCAAATCATTAATGTTTATTGTAGGTTCTTCGGCTGGCGTCTCCATCTTTTTCGATTTCTTTTTTCCTACTGAGGTAGGCGATTTCCTGGCAGGAACCGAAGTCTTTTCATTCTCTGCTTCCGTATTCAATTCGTCGTGGACAGGCTCTTTAACTTTCTTTTCAGCTACCTTCTCTGATTTAGCCACCGACTTTTTTTCTTCCTTAGCTCTTGTTTTACTAACAACTGAGGTATCCTTTTCTTCCGTAACCTTTTCAGTCTTTTTCATGGCAAGTCTTTTTTCTTCTTTTTTAATGCGATCTGCCTTTCTTTTCTCCTTGATTCTTTTTTCATCCCTTCCGTCAAAAGGCGGGGAAATAATGGAGACAGCGACAAAGGGCTCGCCACCCGTATTGAGGAACTTGTGCACGGTCTTTGCAGGAACCTGTAAGATAGAACCCGGTTTCACCATATATCGGGTGCCATCAAGAGTGGCAATACCACTTCCTTTTTTTACATAGACAACCTCATCATGACGTTTATGGTAATGTGGACGCAATTCCCCATTTTCGCGGACTTGAACGAGGT
>DATEBV010000317.1:0-21850 GCA_035287205.1 Chthoniobacterales bacterium
GCCACTTGAGTAAGGATATTTATTCAGAATAAGAAAGGCGCTTTTGTTACGCGTTACCACAAAATGAGCAGCATCATCAGAAGTCTGTGCTGCCTCGAGTAAAAAATCATTAAGTGGTTGGTGGTCACGTTCAAAATATTCAACGCGCCAGGGGGCCCAGAGTGTTTCGAGATGATTTTTGGGAAAATTCATTTAGAAGATAAAAGATGGAAGATGGAAGCAAATAGCCACAAAAGAACACAAAAAGGCACAAAAAAAGAAAACACGATGGTAATTCTAAATTGATTAGTTTGGCTAAGCTGTTTTGCAGCTATTAGTGCTCTATGTTGAAGAAGAATCTCAATTCCTACCTCTTCTTATTTTTTACAATAGTGAAAATTTTTTATCTTGAGTTCTTAAATTCCTTAAAGAATTTTTATAAAAATTCTTATTTTTTGTGTTTTTTTGTGTTTTTTTGTGGCTATTATCTTCTATCTTCCAGTTTTGAGTGCCGTGACCATCGTTTCTGCAGCGTGGTCATACGCTCCGTGGCCATGCAGGGCTGCGGTAATGGAGGTCAACTCTTCAGAAAGTTTTTTGCAGGCTTCAGGGTTGTTTAAAAGACGGAGGGCTTCCTTAGCGAGGTTTTCCGCAGTAGCGTCCTGTTGGATGAATTCTCGTACAACAGGTCGGCAGGCTAAGATATTAATGATGCCCAAGTAGGGAACTCGGATGAGAAGTCGACCTGCAACGTAAGTTAGCCACGCAACCTTATAAACTAAAGCGTAGGGAAGTCCTAAACAGGCGGCTTCAAGTGTTGCTGTGCCCGAACAGACAAGGCCAAACGTCGCTCGTTGCATGAGTTCCCGGGCTTGATTGACTGTAATGATGATGTGAATATCCGCTTGTTCTGCCATGGCTCGCATTTCTTCAGCACGGGCTTCCGTAGCAGCAGCAGCTTCACAATGAATTTTAGAATTTTCGGACATCACGCGTTGGGCCGTTTTTACCATGACAGGAAAGATGCGACGAACTTCACGTTCTCGGCTTCCTGGAAAAAGGCCAAGGAGATGTTCTTCGCGTTTCAAGACTCCTACGGTTTCTTTTTGAGATGTTAGTTTTTCAACGAGAGGATGACCCACAAAGGTTGTTGGTAATCCTGATGATTCATAGAGTTTTTTTTCAAAAGGAAAGATGCAGACCATGAGGTCTAAGAGATGTGCTATTTTTGGAATACGGCTTTTGTGCCAAGCCCAGACTTGTGGACTAATGTAGTAGAAAATCTTTATAGGTAATTGAAGTCGACGAATAGCCTTGGCTAAACGGAGATTAAATCCAGGGTAGTCAACTAGGATAATGGCATGAGGGTGACATTCTTTGAGATGGTGCAAAAGCATAGAGAATTTCGTGCGAAAATAACCATATTTTTTGAGTACATCCCAAAGGCCAAGGACACCTGCTGTTTCAATCCAGTTTTCAATAGAGTTCTTTCGAAATTGACTCGCTCGCTCCCGCTCGGCTCGCCCTTCGGGCTGCTCGAGCTTTGCTCTTCGCAGTCTATCCCGCGGTCTCCCGACCACCGGTATTCCTTGCACTTCATCAGCATAAGCGAGTTTGGAAAGAACTCTAAATTGATGAGCTTCGGTGTTGTTAGCTTTAGCATATTCTTCCATTTGCGGCCCACCTAAGCCAGTAAAGGTCATCGAAGGAACCTGTTTCTTGAGAGCTTTCATCAGCTCGACCCCATGGTTGTCACCACTGGCTTCGCCTGCAACAATGGCTAGGTGGAATTTGTCTGAAGGGATATTTTTTTTCAAAGATTCTTTCATTGTTGTTTGATGTCAGCTGGAAGATCAGGAGATTGTGAAGAGCAAAGGATGAAGAGTTCTGAGACCTAATTTTCGTGAGTTCAAACTGAACTGAAATGTTTTTGCACCAATGTCACCGTAACAGGCAGAAGGAATAGCCACAAAAGAACACAAGGAAACACAAAAAAAGAAACTTAGCGGTGAACTTAATTGATTAGTTAGGTTCAGCTGTTTAGCAGCTATTGGTACTCTAAGTTGAAATGGGATCTTAATTCCTACCCTCCTTATTTTTCACGCTAGCGAACATTCTTTGTCTTGAGTTCTTAAATTATTTTTTTGCTATTCTGTTCCTTTGTGTTTCTTTGTGTTCTTTTGTGGCTATTTTCTTTCTGCAATTTGCCGTGTAATCCGAAGTGCTAAATCAAGAGCTGCTGTTGCCTCATGACCGGTAACACGCGGCTGATCCCCTGAACGAGCACAATCGATAAAAGCAGCAAGTTCTCGCTGGAGAGGTTCTCCTTTGACAACTTTAACGCGATGACGTTTGATGGCCTTACCATTAAGGCGGAGCATATAACCATTCTGTTTTTGGTAATCAAGAGAAAGGTAAGCATCTTCTTGGAAGATGCGAATTTTTCGGACTTTATCACGGCTGATACGACTAGCGGTAAGATTAGCAACGCATCCATTTTCAAAATGGAGGCGAACATTGGCAATATCTTCACCGCGGCTTAGTACAGCAACACCAACGGGATCAACGCTAACAACAGGAGAGCGTACAAGATGGAGTACGATTTCAAGATCATGGATCATGAGATCAAGGACAACTCCAATATCCATGCTCCGATGAGGATAAGGAGAGAGACGTGTTACTTCGAGGAAACGAGGATTTTTTAACTCCTGTTCTAATGCTTCTAAGGCAGGGTTGAAGCGTTCGATATGTCCCACTTGAAGGATGCAACCATGTTCTGTAGCAAGAGTGGCGAGTGCTTGAGCTTTTTCTGTCGTATCAGCTAATGGTTTTTCAATAAGGAGATGTTTGCCTTGGCGTAGGAGGACGCTTCCAACGTCATAATGTGATTCTGTAGGAGTGGCTATAGTAGCCGCATCAACGAGAGATGTGAATTCTTCGAGAGACTCACAAGCTTTAGCACCATACTTAGCGGCCGCTTTTTTAGCAGCATGGCTATTGGCATCCAAGATGGCGACAAGTTCACAATTAGGTAATTCGGAATAAATCCGAGCGTGGTTAATGCCAATATGGCCAACCCCGACAACGCCAGCTTTGATGATTTTCATGTAAAAAAATTAACAGGGATGAGTGGAATGGGGAAGATCGAAGAAGATTGAAGAAAAAGAAAATTAACAGGGATTGAAGCGATGAAAGGGATGGATGAAGGTAAGTAAAGAGTAAAGAGTAAAGGGTCACGAGTTTATTTTCTTTGGGTGGCTAAAGAAAATGAGCTTCTACCTCAGTGCCAGCTACTCTTTACCCTTTACTCTTCATTCTTTACTGAGTTGAGCCTTCAATGTTTTTACGTTGAAGGATCAACTCCCCAAAGGGTAATCTGATGTTGATTGGCTAACTGTTTTAAATGATCCCTGTTGAGGAGTAAGGTTTGACCAGCTTCCAGAGCAATCAAGATAATGCCTGCCTTAGCGGCTGTCTCAAGTGTGCGTGCTCCAATAACAGGAACATCAAAGCGAATATCGTGATGAGGTTTGGAGACTTTAATCATACAAGCTTTGCCATGTCCTAACATGCCTCCACGTTTGATGGTCTCATCGGTTCCATCAAATCCTTCGACGGCAAGCACCGTTCCTTTTTTAACAATAACAGTTTGACCAATATTCAGGCGGCTTATTTCTTTTGCGATGGATGTGCCAAAGATAATATCATTAAGAAGGCGTGCACCTGGTTTTGGGCCAGCAATAAGACCACTATGAGCAAGGTCGTTTTCCAAGAACGTGGTAGCAGGGAGAAGTGTGACGCCGTTTTTAGCAAGTTCATCAGCTAATGTTGAAAAGAGCGATTCTGCGTTGCGTTCCTTAAGTTTTGCAAGGAGGAGAAGAGCTTTGAGGTCGGGGCGAAGTTGAAAGAGATGTCGTGGCGCAATCTGCCCTGCCATGATGCCTGAAGAAGCTTCGCTTTTTCGTGCCGCCTGGAGAAGCCGACCAACTTGGCCAACGCGCATCCAGATGATTTCATCAGCATGATTGGCTAAGCATGGATCAGTTTCTCCTTCGAAGGCTGCAATAACAAGACGTTTGACGCCAGCAGCGCGTGCTCCTTCTGCAACAAGAAAAGGATAGGTGCCATTGCCAGCAATGAGAAAAAGAGAAGAGGGAGGAAGATCCATAGGTAGAGTTTTTCCGGAAGTGACCCAGTTTTGAAAATGGATTTTAATTTTGTTTGGTACCTGGCTTAGCTATAGGCAAGTAACGAGTAACGAGTAAAGGATAACGAGTTTATTTTGTTGCCTCCGACAATTGGTTTGAAAAATTGCTTAGTATAACCAATTAATTTTCGTTTAGTTAATCTTGCAAATTGACGTAGTATACCAAATCAGTATTGTAGGCAAATCAAAGTTCTGTTAAGGACAAGCGGTAATTACAACTATGCAATTAAATCATACCGCTAGTGATCAGTCTGATCATTTAGTTCAGATCCTTCCTCCGGAGGAGAATGGATCTGAACGCCTACATCAACTTATTGCTCTTGGAGCACAGTATAGGGCTGAAGGCCGTCACTTGGTTTTAACTAATGGTTGTTTTGACCTTCTTCATACTGGTCATGTTCGCTATCTCCAGCAAGCAAGAGCCTTGGGAGATGGACTTCTTGTAGCGATCAATAGTGATCGTTCGGTGAAGGAGCTTAAAGGAGCAAGTCGTCCTTTGAACCAAGAAAATGATCGAGCAGAGATTGTGGCCGCACTTCGCTGTGTTGACCATGTTACTATTTTTGACAATCTACGCGTAACAGAGGTAATACGTGCTGTGCGACCTTCGGTCTATGTGAAGGGTGGAGATTATAGCGTAGAAACTCTTGATCAGAGTGAACGAGAGGCTCTTCAAGAATGTGGTGCTGAGGTAAAAATTGTTTCGTTAATTCCTGATCGTTCGACGACGCGGTTGTTGGAAAAAATGAAGTGATTTTTGGACTAACCACAAATAAAGAAGGGGGCAGAGAAGAGAAGAAATTAACCACAAAAGAACACAAAAGGACACAAAAAAAGAAGGGGTTTGGCGATGAACTTGATTGATTAGTTATCTTAAGCTGTTTTGCTACTATTGGTGTTTTATGTTGAAGTGTAATTTCAATTCCTGTTCTCATTATTTTTCACGAGAATGAATTTTTGTATGTGTTCTGCTTTTTTGTGTTTCTTTGTGTTCTTTTGTGGCTATTTTTTTCTTCTTTCTTTATTGGGCCGATGAAGACGACGGCAGTCCATTGACTGAATCGCCCGCTAAGATTCCATGCTCTGCAAACCAGTTTTTTGCTACTTCAAGAGCATAGACAACGGTGCTGGAACAGCTGAGAACGCCATGTTCATTGAGTGGCTCCAGGTCATGAATTTCCAAAATGCGTCCACTGCCGGAAATATAGGCAATACTAAGCGGTAGTTGAGTATCTTTCATCCAGAAGCTGACTTGCTGAGAATGAGGGAAAACGAAAAGCATTCCTTCATTGTTTCCTAGTTTATTCCGTTTCATCAGCCCTCGCTCTCGAGAAGGAGTGTCAGTGGCCAATTGAACGTCGAGATGTTCTTTGCCTATTCCTAGAGAGGTACGAGGTAGTTCAATCGTCTTTTCTGATGAGGTGGCGTAGCAAAAGACGATGGCTATCTGAAAAAGGAAAATGAATAAGAGGTAAAGAAAAGTTTTCAAGGGAGATGTCGCTGTTGCAGCAGGAGATGGAAGATAGGAGATAGAAGATGGAAGTGGATATCCGCTGCTGCAGGCAGAATGAGAAGAATTCTAATGATTTATTCGTGAAATCAAACTAAACTGAAAGAATTCATAAAGGACACGAAAAAAGAAAATATCTTAAACTGGACTTTAGCCATTTTTTAGTGGATATCGAGCTGTTTTTTTAGAGTAGAAGTATTTTGAATACCACGCCCTCCCGGGCAGTGGTATTGTGATGCCGCTTTAGCGGCTTTGCGCTCTTTGTGGTTAATTTCTTTCGAATCCTTGCTAAGGGCTTTCTTGGTTTGACAGGAAATAAGCTGGACCCCTACACTGCTTATCGAATGATCGCAAGTTCTTTTTGTTGATTTTCAAGAAAAGAGACAGCGACAAAATACCAATTTTTTATCGACAAAAAACTCAAAAATGCTTGCCTTTTGATTTTTTTATTATAGTCTCGTCGGGCGTATTTATCCTTGGCTCTCTTTATCCTAAAGAGTAGTCGTGGTTAAGACCCCTGTCTTCAGGCTGGTGCGGAGGTTGCATGCTCCCGTACTCATTACGACTGAAAGCTAGGTTTTTTACACTTAAATCAGACTTCTTTCCAAACTCTAAAATGATGACTGGATTGCAAGTGTTGCCAATTTTATCAACGGCACTTTATTTTACCGAAATAAAGTGACGTTGGTAGTCCATCAATGTCCAATTTTTTTCCACGCTGGTCCAATCTTTTGCCGCTTAAGCTACTTGTCTGCTTGAGCGTCATTGGTCTTGGTCTTGTTGGTGGCATCTGGTATTACTTCACACCGAAGTATACGCGTGTTGGCTATCAGCCAGATCAACCGGTGCCTTTTTCTCATGCAATCCATGTACAGCAGCTTGGGATGGATTGTCGCTATTGCCACAGTTTTGTGGAGGTGGCAGGTCATTCCAATATTCCCAACACACAGACGTGTATCAATTGTCACGGTCAGGGTAAGGTCAAATGGGATAGTCCTCGTCTTGCTCCCGTTCAGGAAAGTTGGAAGACAGGTCTGCCTATCCCTTGGGTTAAGATTCATAAGCTTCCTGACTATGCCTATTTCAACCATGCGGTTCATGTGAATCGTGGAGTAAGTTGTTATAGCTGTCACGGCGCTATCAATGAGATGTCAGTGGTCTATGAGGCAAAACCGTTGAGTATGGCATGGTGTTTAGAATGTCATCGTGCGCCAGAGAATTTCCTCCGCCCTCCAAGTGAAGTGTTCAATATGCAATGGCACCCTGAATCGTTCGAAAAGCAACAAGAAATGGGCAAGAAGTTTAAACAAGAGTGGAATGTTAATCCTCCGGTAACGTGTGGAGGATGCCATCGCTAAGAATCTGTCTTCAAACTCTATTTTCTTACCTTGTCACAAAGTGACCAAAAATTAACTTAAACTTAAACTGTTAACTTAAACTATTATTCGGTCTGTTATCCGAATAATTATCATGAAACGTATTTTTCCCCATCCACCTCGTGAAGAGAACCCAACGCTTTGGCGCAGTGCCGGCGAACGGGAGAATCAGCCTGAATTTGTAGAGCGTCTGCAACGTGAATTTCCTGCAGGGGCTGATCGCTTAGATCAAGGTGAACAGGGATCAACGAATGGTCTTTCACGTCGTGATTTTTTAAAATTGACAGGAGCTTCTGCCGCTCTCGCAGGTATTGGGTTAACAGCATGTCGTCGTCCTGAGGCTTATCTTGTGCCTTTCACGCGTTCTGCTGAGTGGACCATTCCTGGGAAGTTTCTCTATTACGCAACGACAATGCCGACGCCACTAGGGGCGATTCCGGTGATTGCAACAACCTCTGATGGACGTCCTACCAAGATTGAAGGGAATCCGCTTCATCCGATTAGTAATGGTTCTACCGATGCTTTTGCGCAAGCTTCCATTTTAGGTCTCTATGATCCCCATCGTTCTAAGGAAATCACTTACGATGGGAAGAAGGTTAAGAAAGCAGAGTTTAATGCGTACCTTGCTCGTGTTCGTGAAGTTGCCTTAACGAATGGAGGGGAGGGGATTGTTGTTCTTTCAGGACGGACTAATTCGCCTACACATGCTCGTTTACAGGCAGCCTTGGCTAAGGAATTTCCTAAAATCCTTTGGGTAGAATATGAGGCACTTTCAAGAAGGTCTTTTGATCAAGCGTGTGATACCGCTTTTGGCTTAGGCAATCGTCCTGTTTATCATTTCAAGAAGGCCGATGTTATTTTAGCTCTTGATAGTGATTTTTTAAACCCTGCTGAGACAGCTTTTGGTTTTGCTCGTGGTTTCTATCCACGACGTAATCCTGACCAGGCGATGAATCGTCTTTATGCCGTTGAGAATCATTATAGCTTGACGGGAGGTATGGCCGATCATCGGTTGCGTGTGAAGGCTAGTGATATTGGCAATTTTACAGCAGCCTTAGCTCTTCAGATTGGGGAGAAGGCAAAGAATACTTCGCTAACATCTCTTGGTACAGAATTTCTTAAGAAGACTCCTCATGCTGAGATTTCTTCATGGAATGATTGGATTACGGGTGTGGCGGATGATCTTATAGCCGCTCAAGGTAAAGGTATTGTTCTTGTTGGTTCTGGACAGTCTGCAGAAGTGCAGCTCTTAGTTTTTGGAATTAATGCCGCTTTGGGTAATCTTGGTACAACAATTGAAACAGTTGCTACCAATGAGAAGTCAGTTTCTTCTTTGGCTGATCTTGCTACTGCAATCAAGGATGCTAAGGTTAAAACTCTTTTCATTTTTAAGAGCAATCCAGTTTATTCCGCCCCGCCTGATTTTAATTTAGCCAAGCTAATTGCCGAGGTTCCTGAAACGCTCCATCTTTCACTTAGTGAGGTTGAGACAAGCAAGGTTTGTCACTGGCATGTTCCTGCAGCTCATTACCTCGAAATGTGGGGCGATACAAGGAGTCTTGATGGGACGCTTTGTGCCATACAGCCAATGGTCTTACCTCTCTGGAATGGTCTTTCAGAGATCGAGATTCTTAATGCTCTTGCTGGAAAGCCACAGCCTGAGGGGCCAGCTCTTATTAAGGAGACTTTCCTTACTCTTTCAAAAGATACTTCGGAAGCCGCTTGGAATCATTATTTACAGCAAGGCTTCTTGGATCATTCGGCATGGCCACTTGCTAAACCATCATGGAATGAGCCTGCTGCGCAAAATGCCATTGCTTCTATTCTTCCTCCGTCATCGGATGTTTCATCCTCCGGTGATTTTGAGTTGGTCTTTTTAACGAGCTCCAGTGTTTATGATGGTCGCTATAGTGGCAATGCATGGTTACAGGAAACTCCTGATTTCGTTACTAAGTTGACATGGGATAATGCTCTTTTGATGAGTCCTGCTGATGCAAAACGTCTTGGACTTACTGATGGTGATAAAGTTCGTATTACAAGTAGAAAAAGACTGCTTTCAAAACTCGCTTATGCTGATGAAGTGCCAGGAGCTGCCGGCGCGCAGAACTTGAGTGGACAGACGTCCTCGACGGTTCGAGCACCGGAGCGACGAAGCAATTCATTAGCAGAAGTAGAGTTTTCAAAGCAGTCTGTAGAAATTGCTGTATTGATTGCACCGGGCCACGCCAATGGTTCTGTGAGTGCTGCTGTAGGGTATGGACGTGAAGGTCTCACTCATGTGATTGACCATGTTGGGTTTAATGTCTATCCACTTCGTAAGGATAACGAGCTTTCTTATACCCAAGGCATTTCTATCGAATCATTGAGTGGTAAGAAGTATGTTTTTGCTCAGACTCAAGAACACCGCAACATGGAGGGACGTGATCTTGTGCGTGAGGGTACGGTTCAACGTTATCAAAAAGATCCTCATTTTGCGCAAACGATGGGAATGGATGCTCATATTCCTCCCAATATTGGACTGTACACACGACCTCCTTTTACTGCGTCTGAGCAATGGGGAATGTCCGTTGATCTTAATACCTGTATTGGTTGCAATGCCTGCTTACTAGCTTGTCAAGCAGAGAACAATGTTCCTGTCGTTGGTAAAGACCAAGTGCGCCGCGGTCGTGATATGGCTTGGATCAGAATAGATCGTTGGTTTGCTGGCCTTGATGGTTCTGAAGATAATCCTGAAATGCTGCCACAAGCCATCATGTGTCAACAGTGCGATAACGCTCCTTGTGAAACGGTTTGTCCTGTTAATGCTACTGTTCATAGTGAAGATGGACTTAACTTGATGGCTTACAATCGTTGTATTGGTACTCGTTATTGTGCCAATAACTGTCCTTGGAAAGTTCGTCGCTTTAATTTCTTTGATTATAATCAACGTCCGCTTGATGAACTCTACTATGGTCCTTTAGCTCCTAAGGGAATGGCAGATAGTTTAAAAATGTCCAAGAATCCGAATGTCACCGTTCGTATGCGTGGGGTCATGGAGAAATGCACGTTCTGCTTGCAACGTATTGAAGAAGCTAAGATTGGACGTCTGGTGAAGGCGGGCGCGAGTGATTCTCAGAAGACACCGCTTGCTGTGTTTAAGACAGCCTGTCAACAAGCGTGTCCTTCGGAGTCGATTGTTTTTGGCAATATTGCTGATCCTGAAAGTAAGGTCTCTCGCTTGAAAGAAAGTCCTCGTGATTATACAATGTTGAAATATCTCAATGCGCGTCCGCGGGTGACTTACTTAGCTCGTATTAAAAATCCTAATCCTAAGATGCCAGGAGCTGATCTTGTCGGTCTTGCTAATGGAGTGCCAATGCACAGCACGCACGAAGTGCATGCTGTGCATGATAAAGAATCATCATCGCATGATGATTCAGCTAAGCACGCGGATATTGGCCCAACTCATTTTGATAGCCATGGAGTAGTAGCTCCTGCTCCAGTGACTGCCGTTTCTAAATCAATCGTCTAGCAACTTCATGCAATCTTTTCATTCTTCGACAACCCTTTTACCTGTCAATGAGTCGCAACGCGGCTCCATTGACAGACCTCCTTTGGTGCTTAACCAACGCACAATGGCTTGGATTAGCAGTTATGTCAGTACGATTGTAGAATCAAAGACTCCTCTTTGGTGGTATATCTCTATTGCTATTACCTCACCGATTGCCCTTTTAACACCATTACTTCTTTGTTATCTTGTTTCCACAGGCGTTGGTGTTTGGGGAAATAATAGCCCCGTGGCCTGGGCTTGGGATATTACTAATTTTGTTTTCTGGATCGGTATTGGTCACGCTGGAACGTTAATCTCAGCGATTCTCTTTCTGACGCGTCAGAAATGGCGCACTTCTATTAATCGTGCAGCAGAGGCAATGACATTATTTGCTGTAGTTTGTGCGGGTCTTTATCCGCTCTTTCACGTAGGACGTGTTTGGAAGGCTTACTTTTTAGCTCCTGTGCCTAATGCTAATGCTATTTGGCAAAATTTCCGTAGTCCTTTACTCTGGGATGTGTTTGCTGTTTCTACGTACTTTACGGTTTCTATCCTCTTTTGGTATACTGGGTTGATTCCTGATTTAGCAACGGTTCGCGATCGTTGTACCACAAAGGTTAAAAAATTCTGTTATGGTGTTTTAGCTCTTGGATGGCGTGGAGCGAATAGGCAATGGCGTCACTATGAAATGGCTTACTTATTGCTAGCAGGTCTTTCGACACCACTGGTGCTCTCAGTGCATAGTGTTGTTTCTTTTGACTTTGCAACCTCGGTTATTCCTGGATGGCATGCGACGATTTTTCCTCCTTACTTTGTTGCAGGGGCTATTTTTGGTGGTTTTGCGATGGTATTGACGATCATGCTTCCTGCACGTTCTATTTACCCTCAGCTGCATGATATGATTACGCCAATGCACATTGATAAAATGTGTAAAGTAATTTTGCTGACGGGATCTATTGTCGGCTATGCCTATTTAATGGAATTGTTTATGGCTTGGTATGGGGCTAATCCTTATGAGAGAGCAGCTTTTTGGTACCGTGCTTTTGGTCCTTATTGGTGGGCTTATTGGAGCATGATGTTCTGCAATGTTGTTTCACCTCAGGTTTTTTGGTTTAAATGGTGCCGTACCAATGTTATTGTCGTCTTCATCATTTGTATGTTTGTTAATGCGGGAATGTGGTTCGAACGATTTGTCATCATCGCTACTACTTTAGCGCGTGATTTCCTTCCTTCCTCGTGGGGAATGTTTCATCCTACTTGGGTCGATATTTTTACTTTTATTGGTACTTTTGGAATTTTTACTACGCTCTTTTTACTCTTTGTGCGCTTTTTACCGATGATTTGTATGTTTGAGGTAAAGGCTGTGCTACCCGAAGCTAATCCTCACTACGGAGAGGAACATTGAACAAAGGTTAATTTACGATGAATCAACAAGTTGAAATAACTGCAAACTGCGAATTGCCCACGGCGTTATATCCCAATGTTGCTGGCCCTTCAACAGCGCCACTTTTCGCCCTAGGTGTAGAGTTTGAAAGTGCTCGTGATCTCTATCATGCCGCCGAAAAGGTGCGTGATGCTGGTTATAAAAAATGGGATACTTACTCACCTTTTCCTATCCATGGAATGGATGAAGCAATGGGGCTTCCCAAATCATGGTTAAGTGCTCTAGTGTTTATTGGGGGCCTCTCAGGGTTTACTCTAGCTGTAGCGATGGAATTTGGTGCTTCAAGCTTTCTCTACCCACTCGTTGTTGCAGGGAAGCCTACTAATCTGATGACGATACCTGCCTTCTTCCCAATTATGTTTGAGTTGACAATCTTGTTTTCCTCATTAACAGCAACTTTTGGCATGTTAGCTCTCAATGGACTGCCTCGTTGGAATCATCCGGTTTTTAACTGGGACCGTTTTAAAAAAGTCACCGAAGATAAATTCTTTATTGCTATTGAAGCTCACGATCAAAAATTTTCTCTTGAGGAAACAACCGCCTTCTTACACACTCTTGGAGGATCTCATATCACTGCGATTCACGAAGATAGCAATTAAGTAAAGAGTATTTTTTAGATCAAAATTAAATCAGTATTTCGAAATCATTATCTAGCATGAGATATTTAAAAAAGTCATAGTAGCAAATATTGCCTCAGAACTCGTTACCCTTTACTCGTTACCCTTTACTATTCCGCACGTTTCTTACCAAGAATTTCTAACTAAGATTACTAGCTTAAAATAATATTATTCTACAAATTCATTATGCTTCGTTATTTTTTTATTGGATTTTCTCTTCTTGTTTTACTTATCGTTTCTATGACGGGATTGCGTGGTTGGAAATCAAAGCGTCCTCCTGTTGAGCTCTTTCCTGATATGGTGCGCCAACCAAAATATAAGGCGCAAACAGAAAGTGATTTTTATGGTGATGGACGATCAGCTCGTTCGCATATTGTTGGGACTGTCCCGCTTGGCTATGCAATGCCTCAGGAGAAGTCAGAATCACTTTCCGCCAATACGGAGATAACATCTCTCCCAGTTCCACCCGATACTAAAAATTTAGGTCCCTACAAAAATATTCAATTTTCGGGATCATCTGCCTATGCCGCTACTGGTCGTATGGGAGCTCAGTGGGGGACTGGTATTCCCTTTGAAGTAACTCCAGCAATTATGGAGCGAGGCCGTCAGCGTTACACGATTAATTGTGCTGTTTGTCATGGTGCAACAGGTCTGGGCAATGGGATTACTTCTAAATATGGTCTTAATAGTATTGCTAATCTGCATCAGCAGAGAATTCGGGATATGGCCGATGGGGAAATTTTCAATACCATCACATGGGGGAAAAATACGATGATGGGATACGGTTCCAATATTCAAGTGCCTGATCGTTGGGCTATTATCTGTTATCTTCGTGCTTTACAACGTTCCCAGAATGGGACGATGGCTGATGTGCCTGAAGCTGACCAAAAGAAATTCACAGGGATGGTAGAAAAAAATAGTGATTATTGAAAAATCTTAGCATTATGAGCACACAGCAAATAACTCACAACGAACAACAAACAGCGAACTGCTTTTTTGACTACAAGCATGTTGGAGGGCGTTTTGTTGGTCTTGTTTCAGTAGCTTTGGTTTCCTTAATAGCATCCATTCTTATTGGAATGCAGGACCCAAGACAGTTTGCCTTTTCATGGCTTTTTGCCTTTTTCTTTTTTCTGACGATCTGTATTGGTGGCCTTTTTTGGATTTTGGTGCATCATGGTATTGATGTGGAGTGGAGTGTTGGCGTACGGCGACAAATGGAAAATTTAGCCAGCCTTTTTCCTGTATTAGCGATCTTTTTTATTCCTCTTATTTTTGTAGCTCCCATTCTCTGGCCATGGATGACTCTTCCTCATGGGAGCAATATTCAGCTTGTTGAAAAATCAGCTTATTTGAATCTTCCTTTCTTCTGGATGAGGGCGGCTTTCTATTTTTTATTTTTTAGTGTGGTTTCGTTTTGGTTTCGTAGGCTTTCAGTAGCTCAAGATAAGACGGGAGATGCTAAATATACGGTGATGGCTCGCAGGATAACCTTTGCAAGTCTTCCCTTCTTTGCTGTTTGTTTAACCTTCGCTGCGGTTGATTGGTTGATGGGGCTCGATTTTAAATGGGTTTCCACAATGTGGGGTGTTTATCTTTTTGCTGGATCAGCCTTAAGTTCTCTCTGTGTGATTTTGCTTGTTATCACGGCGCTTCGCTCTGCAGGCTATCTTCAGGGGATTGTTTCTGAACGCCACTATGCGTTGATAGGTCAACTTATGACCGCTTTTACCGTCTTTTGGGCCTATATTGGTTTTGATCAATATATGTTGATTTGGTATGCTAATATTCCTGAAGAAACAGTCTATTTCCTTCGTCGTAACACGGAGAGTTGGTGTACGCTCAATATTATTCTTGTTTTAGGACATTTCCTTGTTCCTTTCCTTCTTCTTCTCTTTCGTAATCCAAAGCGTCGTCCTGCTTATCTTTGTGGTATCGCCTGTTGGATATTATTAATGCATTTGCTCGATATTTATATTATTGTACTGCCGATGTTGCATCCTGCTGGGTTTAGGCCACATATTCTCGATTTTCTTTCGCTGGTTGCTATTGGAACAGCTATGGCGGCAATTTTTCTTAAACGTCTTGGGGATGTTCCTCTCTGGCCACTTCGTGATCCTCGTTTAAAAGATTCTATTCATATTTCGGTTTAAGTGAAATTATTAACCACAAAAGAACACAAAAGAACAGTAGTGAACTCAAACTAAACTGAAATAACAAGAGGGAAGAAATTCACCACAAGGAACGCAAAGAAACACAAAGAACACAAAAAAGAATTTTTTTATAAAAAAATTCTAAGTACTAAAAGCAGAAGTCTTCTTTCAATTTTCTACGATTTTAATTAGTTACTATGCAATCAAATCATATTATCACTGAACAATCCGGTCATTTACCTCAGATCCTTCCTCCGAAGGAGATGGATCTGAATGCCCGGTTTCCCTGGTCACGGTTTTGGACTTCCATGGGAATGTTATTGCTTTTTCTTTGTGCTGTGATTGTAGTGTTGCGTTGGGCTCCTGAACCACCAAATGATGATGCGGAGAGAGCTCTCTTTAGAGAGAAAAATTTAGCAGAACTTCAAAAATCTAATGCAGAGCGTCTTGGTTCTTATGGTTGGGTTGATCAGGCCCACGGAATACTCCATATGCCAATAGCTCGCGCTATGGAGTTGGAAACGATGGCGCTTAATGCTCCAGAGTGGAGACCTCATGCCGTTTATGCTATTGCACCGAATGATCTTGTCCCTGTGCCTGCAGGAATGCCGCCGAGCAATGTTAAGAGTAAAGAGTAATGGGTAACGAGTCCTGAGTTACAACTTTTCATAGTAATTTTTTCTAAAAATACATTCTATCAAAATAAAAATTTGGAAAATTTGACGGTTCTTCGATTTAAAAATACCTTTTCCCCTTTACTCTGTACCCTTTACTATCTTCTTCTTTTTTTCCCGTGAATTCCATTTCAAGAACTCAATCAACGATTAATCTCACAGAACCGGCACCGTTACATTCTGTAACACGAGCTGCTATTGATGGTTCTTTGCGTTTTCCTATGGCTCTTTGGGTAAGAGGTTCCGTTTTCTGGCTGCTTGTAGGTTCACTCTTGAGTCTTGTTGCGGCTTTTAAACTTGTTGTCCCATCTTTTCTCGATGGACCTAGTTTTTTAACGTATGGACGGCTTTTTCCTGTGGCTACTGATCTTCTTCTTTATGGTTGGGCAACTCAACTCGGTATAGGAGTTAGCCTCTGGTTAATGGCTCGTCTTTGTGGTTCACCTCTGAGGCATACAAGTCTTCTAACCTGTGCAATTATTCTGTGGAATGTGGCCATCTTTCTTGGTTCTCTTGCGATTCTTTGTGGTTATAGTACTTCTGTTGAGTGGTTGGAGTATCCAAATTGGGCATCTTTTCTTTTGTTCCTTTCTTTTTTACTCATTGGTGTTTGGGTTGTTCTTCTTTTTAGCGTGCGTCAGTCTTGTGTGCTGTATGTTTCTCAATGGTACCTTTTGGCTGCCTTTTGTTCTTTTCCTTGGATCTATGCTACGGCAAATAGGCTCTTAACATGGGGAGTGATTGAAGGTTCTGCTCAAGGCCCTATTCATTGGTGGTATGGCGGTAACCTGATCAATCTCTGGTTCACTCCTTTAGCGTTAGGGTTAGGCTATTATATTATTCCCAAAATTACGGGTGGTATTATTGCCAACTACTACTTAGCCATACTAGGGTTTTTCTCTCTCTTGCTTTTTGCTGCTTGGAGTGGAAGTGCTGCTCTTATCGGAGGGCCAATTCCTGCGTGGATGATGAGCGCAGGCGTTGTAGCTACTGTATTAATGATGATTCCTATGGTAGCGGTTGTGCTCAATTTTTATAAAATGCTACAAGGGCATTATGTTGCTATTGTTGAGAGTCCAGCACTTCGCTTTACGGTAGTAGGAATTATTTCCTATATTATTTTTACGACTCTCTCTTTCTTCAATGCAATTCCTTCTTTCAATGCCACGCTTCATTTTACAGATTATACTAGCGGAAGAACTATGTTAGCCCTTCTTGGCTTTTTGAGTATGATTCTTTTTGGAGCCATCTATTATATTCTTCCACGTCTTACAGGGATTGAATGGCCTTCCTCTTCTCTCATAAGATGGCATTTTTGGTTGGCTACCGTGGGTGTCAGTCTTATGATTTTCTCGATGATTTTCGGTGGAGTGATTGAGGGAATTGCTCTAGAAGATGCCGCTATTTCTTTTGTTAATGTACTTTCTTATGCTGCTCCTTGGCGTTGGCTTGTAGTGTTTTCTTGGATTTTATTGCTGTTTTCTTATGGGGCTTTCGCTCGTCTTCTGTTGACGATGAGATGGGAAGCAGCTTCGCTGCAGTTTAAGTATAAAGTTTAAGTTTAAGTAGTAATTGATTTTTACAGATCAAAAATTTATATCCCTTTTATTTCTTCCATCCCTGTTAATATTCTTCTATTTCCTAAAATGTCTCGCTTATCGTCGCTTTTCTTAAGTATAGCTCTTCTTTTCCTTTCAGCTTGGCTAGGAATTGTTGTCTATTCCTACTTGCAATTAGGTAGACTCACGTCTTTTGCTGGAAGTGATGGTGTCCTTCCTCCAGATTTTAGTGGTCGTGCTATCTTAGGTGCTCAAGTTTATGCTGCTAATGGATGTGTTACATGTCATAGTCAACAAATTCGTCAAACTAGTGTAACACGATCAGATATCGATCGTGGTTGGGGAAAGCGACCTTCAGTAGCACGTGATTACCTAAGAGATAGAACTGCCTTTCTTGGGACAATGCGTATAGGTCCTGATTTAAGTAATGTAGGCCTACGTCTTTCAGATCCTCTTTGGCATTATCAACATCTTTATGAACCAGATAGGATTGTTCCTGGTTCCACAATGCCTTCTGTGCGCTATCTTTTCAAACTTCAAAAAATTCAGGGGCAACCTTCTGAAGAGGCAATTCCTCTTGTTGGATCTTATGCTCCTCAACAAGGGTATGAAGTTATTCCAACAGAAGATGCAAAAAATCTTGTGACGTATCTACTCTCACTGAAGCATGATTATACACTTCCTGAGGTTTCACCGGATGTAACGCCCACACCTTAACGCGAAATTTTAACACCAACTCTTCGTGAATCCATACAACGACCAATATTCTAATGATGAATTACATCCCGAGAGAGATCTCTTGGAGATTAATCATGCGCCGGCTCCTGTCGATCGTAATAATACGGAAGGTTTCTTTGGCCCAATTCCTCTTTGGTTGATTACCCTATCAATGGTTCTCTTTTTCTGGGCTGGATTATATTTAGCTTATTATAGCGGAGGTTTTAAATCAACTGTTTTCAACGCTAGCGTGGTCTCTTGGAGTGGAGGAGGAGCTGGTGCTGTGGCAGCTCCTATTGATATGAAGGTTGTTGGGAAAAAAGTTTTTACTCAAAATTGTGCGGTATGCCATCAATCAACAGGGCTTGGTGTTCCTGGACAATTTCCACCACTTGTTGGTAGTGAATGGGTGCTTTCGCAAGATTGGCATGGAGATAATCATTTAGTAAAAAATGTTCTCTATGGTTTGCAAGGTCCTGTTACGGTCAAAAATATTCCTTTTAATAATGCCATGGCTCCTTGGAATCAATTAAGTGACCAGCAAATTGCCGGCGTTTTAACGTATATTCGTTCCGAATGGGGCAATAATGCGCCTCCTATTACAACAGAATTTGTTGCTAAAGTTCGTGCTGATACAAAACCACGTACAGAAGCTTGGACTATGGCTGAACTTAAGGCAATCCCAAGAGAGCTTTGTTCAACAACACCGAATGCAGGCGCTCCCGCAAAGTAATTAGTAAAGAATTCACCACAAAGAACACAGAGGATTGCACCATTAATTATGTTTACTTTATCCAAGAAATCGTTCGTTATTAAAACGCTCGGTTTTTTCGCTTTCTTTTTATTCCTTATTCCCTCAGTAGTGATGGCAGAATCACGTACAGGAAATATCTATTGGACGCCACCTAATGTTACCATTAATGGTATTGAGACCGATAAACTTTTAAGTTTTATCTTTTGGCTTACAACTTTTGTCTTTTTTGCTACGCAGACGGTTTATATTTACTATTTGATTAAATACCGTCGCCGTCCTGGAGTTAAGGCCCATTATAGTCATGGCAACAATACGTTGGAGATTATCTGGACGACCTTGCCCACATTAATTTTTCTTGGGCTTGCTATTTATGGGAATCGCGTCTGGTATAATATTCATCGTCCTCCACCAGAAGATGCTCTTAATGTTGAGATTACGGGTTATCAATTTGCTTGGGATATGCGCTATCCTGGAGCGAGTGGTATTCTTGCACGTTCTGATGTGCGCAATATTACCTCAGATAATAAGTTTGGTATTGATATAACAGATCCACATGCAAAGGAGGATTTTACTACGACAGAATTAGTAATTCCTGTAGGGAGGGCTGTTCATGTTTTTCTTCGGTCACGTGATGTTATTCATGCTTTTTATGTTCCTGAATTTCGTATCTATCAAGATGTCGTTCCTGGACGGACTATTGCTTGGGTTTGGTTCCGTACACTCCGACAAGGGAATTTTCAATTAGCCTGTAGCCAACTCTGTGGTAAGGGGCATTACAATATGAAAGCCCCTATTCGTGTCGTGAGCCAAGAGGAGTATGACAAATGGTATGCAGAGAAAATCAAGAAACCAAATATTGTTGTTGGGGCGCCAGAAGTTGCTTTGCAAATGAGTTCAAACTGAACTGAACTAACAAGAAAAAAAGAAAATAGCCACAAAAGAGCACAAAGAAACACAAAGAACGAGAACACAAAAAAGAATTTTTATAAAAATTCTTTGACATGTAAAAAACTAAAGAGAACAGTTCAGCCCTCTCTCCTTCGGAAGTGAGTTCTGAACTATAGACTACAGACTATTCTTCCAAAGAAGGGGTATCTGAATGTTTACAACTTAAGATAAAGAATTATGAAATTATTTATTTATTCCAAAGTATTACTGTCCATAGCCTTATTTCTTTTCGTATTTTTTTCTGATAGTCTTCTTGCGCAGAGGGATGAATCCTCCTGGGCATCAATCTGGTATTCTACGAACTACGAACTACCAACTACCAACTGTGATAACTCAAGTCAATACTTGAGTTGTCACTTAATGATGGATCCTGCAACGGTAGAAGAGGGAGAAAAAATTGTCCAAACATTATTCAGAGCTCCTGAAACTCCAAGTAGAAGTCCTCAAGCAAATAGCTCAAGTACTGCAGTTAATTCTTTTGCATCTGATCATAATGCTGACACAACAACAGACTACTTGGGGCGTGTACTCGCAAGCAATATTCATCAAACAAGTGTAGCTCAAGCTGCTCTGGAAGCTATCGACACACGGAATATCTATTCTGCTAAAGCTGCTTCTTTGAATCAGTCCCATGGAGAGCCAGTACCCATTGCACACATAGTGACGGGAGGGGAAATGAATGCCTTTCCTAGAGATATGGTAGTCGAAGAACGTATTGCTTATGCACAAGCGCAAGCTGAAGCGAGGATAAAAGAGGTAGAGAATCGTTTGATTGCCTTAGAGAATTCTATGAAGCATGCAGAGCATCATGCATTTGCTCGCGACGCAGCAACACGAGCTGAACTGACTACAGAGAGAGCTGCTTCAGCTGTAGAAAAAGCGGAGCGCTTAAAACTAGTAAAGGAGATTGTTGAGAGAGACCTTCAGATAGCTCATCAGAAACACCAAGAACTGCTTGCTGAAGTGGAAAAAGCAACCTCTAATCATAAGACTGCTCAAGAAGAGCTTGCTAAAACAGAATCAACCGCAAAGCGTTGTGCTCTTGCGATAAAAGCGGCTACAAAAGCACGACGTGATGCCGTGGGTGAGGCTAAAGCAGTTGCTGAAGGGCAGGAGTCAGAAGCTTTAGCTGCAGACGAACAGGCTGAAGCTGAAGTAGTAAAAGCTACAGAATACGCCAATGAGATGGCGACACTACGAGAGCGTGCAGCTCAAGCCGCTCAACTTGCTCAAGAGAACGTTGAATTCTTTAATGCCGATCGAGTTGCTATTGTAGAGGCTCAAGAGAAGGCCATAGCAGCGGAAGTTATGGCGAAGGAAGCTATGATGATAGCGGCAACAACTAAGATTGTTGCTGAAAATATTACCATTCCAGAGCCTCTTCGCGAAAAAAAATTAACGGAAGCTCGATTAGTAGCTGAAGCCACCTATGAGAAACAAGCTGCAAGTAGACTTGCTGCTGCTAAGCTTATTATTCAGAGAGAACTTCAAGCAATAGAGGAACGAGAAAATTGTTGGAACACTCGATGGAATGATTTAGTAAATAAATTTTCAACAGCACAAAATGAAGCCATTGTGGATACTAAGAAAACATGGGATTATGCCCATGCTGCGCATGCTGCAATAGATACTGCTAATATAAAACTTGCGACAGCTTTACAAACAGCAGAATCAGCTTCTCAAGAGTCGCTTGCTGCTCAAACAGCAGTTCACACTATGGAGCATTCTGTAAAACCTGTCCTTGAGGATGTTCAACGAAAATTTGTTGCCGAGAAAGTCGCAACTATTCAACCTGCTCAAGAAGCTTGGAATGCGTGGGTTGTTGAACATACGGCAATAGCAGAGAAATACCGTGCAGCAGCAGTAGCCGCTGAGCGATATTTTGCTGCTGCAGCTACGGCCTATGCTTCTATTTCTAAAAGTTCTGGAGGTCAAGGTGATTGTAATGGTCGTCGGATAGGTTCTTATGCTGCTTATACCACTGCTGCCTCCTCTGCCTACGAAGCCATTACTGCTTCCGCCGCTGCTTCTGTTAGATCTTCTTTGACTGCTGCGCAGAAGAGTGCTATTATTGATACTCAAGCTGGAGTTTTAATGGATTCTTATTGGAGGGATGTTTGGCCTGTTTTTGAAACAGAGAGGAATGCTTGGAAAAGTATTGCGGCTACTGGTTCTTGTTGGAATACTTGTCTTGAACAGATGAGAACAACTGCTACTCAATGGAAGAATTTTCATCATTGGCATAGCCTTGTGACGGAGCCTAAGTGGGACCATTCTAAAGGTGGTTTTGGTGGTAATCACAATCAATCACAACAATGGCGGAACGAGCAAGAAGGAAATTTTGGAACACTGGCTAGAGAATCTTCTAAACAAGCAGAAAAAA
>DATEBV010000318.1:0-5026 GCA_035287205.1 Chthoniobacterales bacterium
CTGCTTAGCTACCTCGCGCCAAGCTTGAGCAACTTCTGGCCTTCCACTTGTTTCTGCTTCAATAGCTTTTTCTAGGTGTTTAGCAACATTTTCTAAGCCATCACCTGCATCGCTGTAAGCATCACCTGCATCGCGCCAATTGCTACCTTCATCTGATTTCCCTGCAATATATGCTATAGCTGCCTTTGTGTAAGACTCAGCGGTAAATTGATTGTGCGTGACTGCTTCGCGCCAAGCTTGGGCAAGTTCTCGCTTTCCTTTTCCTTCTGCTTCTATGGCTTTTTCTAGGTGCGCAGCGACTTTTTCTAAGCCATCAGCTGCATTTTTGTAAGCATAACTTACACTATTCCAATTGTTACCTTCATCTGATTTCCCTTCAACATGTGCTATAGCTTCCTTTGTGTAAGACTCAGTGGTAAATTGATTGTGCTTGACTGCTTCGCGCCAAGCTTGGGCAACTTCAGGCTTTCCATTTGTTTCTGCCTCTATAGCTTTTTCTAGGTGATTAGCGACTTTTTCTAAGCCATCAGCTGCATTTTTGTAAGCATAACTTACACTATTCCAATTGTCACCTTCATCTGATTTTCCTTTAGTATATGCCGTAGCTCCCTTCGCATAAAACTCAGCTGCAAGTTGGTTTTGCTTAACTGCCTCACGCCAAGCTTGAGCAACTTCTGTCCTTCCGTTTGCCTCTGCTTCTATGGCTTTTTCTAGGTGCTTAGCGACTTTTTCTAAATTATTAGTTATATAATCGTCTTGATGCGTCCATAATAATACTCTCTGTTCCCAAGTCTTATATTCTTCTTTATTTCCTGCAGTATATGCAATGGCTTTTTTGGTAAAAAACTCCTTGAAAAGTTGATGTTGCTTAGCTGCTTCACGCCAAGCTTGAGCAACTTCTGTCCTTCCGTTTGCTTCTGCTTCTATAGCTTGTTCTAATGTCTCAACTTCACACTGAGAAAATTGACCTGCCCTCTGCCACAGACGAACTATATCGAATTTCTCTTCAACATATGCCACAGCTGATTGTTGAAAGCATTCTGCTGCTTGAGTCATTTTTTCGCTAGCTGTTGTATATTCTACTACATGTGGTGCTTTATTATTTTTTAAAGCATCTGCTGCCTTAAACCTATATTTCATGGAAGAGGCTACCAATTTGGTGCACCAAGCAGTCATTTGTAAAGCATCAGCTGTACGATAAGAATCTTCGTCATTTTCAAGTACTTTAACAGCTTGAGCAAACTGTTCTGCTGACAATTGGTATTTTGCTGATAACTCAGCGTATTTCTTTGCTAAGGCATTATCTTCTGCTGCAAATAATTCACTCGCTTGGATCATAGTATCCGCACTCAATTGGGTGCATCGACCTACCTCATAGCAACCATTGCACGCTATCTCTTTGCCGAGCCAGTATTCTTTATCTTCATTTAGTTCAGCTGCTTGTGCAAACTGTTCTGCTGCTTTTTCTGATTGTTCTGCTGCCTTGGTATATTTTTCTGCGAGGGTAGTATTCCCTGCCGTTTTGAATTCTTCACTTTTAGCCTCATATTGAATTGCTTTTTCTAATGAATCAGCAATATTTTTTTGATATTTAGCCCTATTTTCTGTGCAATTCTGTTCTTTTTCCCGAGCTATTTTTATTTTTTCATTACGCTCCAAGGCGACTGCCTCTTGTTGAACAGATTTTGTTTTTTCAGATTCTGTAATAGACTTCTTTCGAAACTCTACTTCTGCTGTGAATTGCTTCGTCACGCCGGTGTTGAAGCGGATAGTTTCATCCCCATCTACTGCGACTTGTGGAAGACTTGATGAATGCTGCGTTAGATTCGAATTTTGACCCTCCGCATAGAATGATTCATTGCCTACATCCCTTGTATCAAAATTCTTCATCCGCCTTGCCTCATCGGTCTCCACTGCGTCTCGTAACGATGGTGATGAAATATCCGCTCCTGAAGCATCGAGTAGCTTCTGTACACTCAACTTCTGCGCGCCGTCGGCTCCTTGCACTTCATCAGCAGAAGCGAGTTTTGAAAGAAGTCTAATAGGTGTGCTTTGCAAAGACTCAGAAGACGCTGATGTACTCTGTGTCTTAATACCTGACCTAGCAGAAATAGCAGCCTTAGATGCAGCGTCACGGTCTCGAGCAATTTTCAGTTTTTGAGCAAAGGTTAAATTCTCTAATATTTCTGCCGCATCTTTTGCTACCTCTTTATTTGATGGTATCGATGGGGTTGAAATCTGTTCTGTTTTTATAGCCTTAAATCCAGACACAGGTGGTCTTGGAGGAGTGAAGAGCACAGGGCTTTGAGGAGCAGCTGGTACATTGGTAAAGCTTGAAGAGCCTACACCTCCTTCTCTACGTCCCGTTGCTATTTCAAGGTTATTACAGGCCTCTTGCTCTTTTTCGATTGACTTAGCAAGATTAACTTCGGCTCCAGTACTCTGAGTGGTACCCTTCACTCTGATAGCAAAAAGAGTCACTTCAGCCGTTTTTACTTTGGCCTTCGCAAGTGCCTGAGCAAGCGTCTTGATGTTATAGTCATTACGCGCGTTGCTATAAGTAGCCTCTCCATGAAGATGTGGTTGCGTCGCATTTAACCTTTCTTTAGCTAGTTGTAGCTCTTCTTTAGCATCTTGTAATAATTGCTCATTCTCATGAACATCTCGTTCCGCCTTTTTTTCTGCGGCAGCCCATTCTTTGGGCTCTTGTAGTGCCGTTTCAGAAGTACCATTAACAACTATACTCTTACTCCGTGACATTTCAGCAACTCGGGCAAGACAGCTCGTATAGATGTTATTGCAAATCTCATCCTCAAGAAATGCATTCGTACTGTTTCCTCCAGCTGTTTCGTCGTGAGTCAGTATTGCCGTTGCCTCGGAACCTCGTGTTTCCGACATCGCTGCACGTGATGAACCGCTTTCAACAGGAGAATGTGCAGCTGTACTAACGCCGAGGTCCGCTTTTTTTGGAGAACCAAAGAGACCTTTCAAATCTTCTATCCCTTCTTGAACTTTTTTCAACTCTACAGGGTCCATCAGGAGGTAACAATCAAGGTTATCACCTTGATTATCACAGTTCGTAGTTGGTCCAACTTGTTGGCTAATCTTATCTCCTAATAGTAACGTTGCCTCTCTGCTGCCTGCCTCTTGATTCCTTTCTTCCTCCAGCCTATAGCCTATAGCCTCCAGCCTATCTTTCAGCCTGTCACTTGTAACCTGATTAGTGCCTATAACCTGCTTACTTTCACTTTTCGCTAGAAGAAAGCTTGAACTTACCGAAACAGCAAGAAGGATGGATGAGATGAGTTTTTTCATAGGGTTGATATTTTTTATATTCGGCCAACAGGGCTAATATAAGTTTAAGGTTTAAGTTGATTTTTGGTCACTTCGTGACGAAGTGATAAGCGAACTGGTTTTGTTATTCGATTTGTTATCTGCGAGCTGTAGTCTGGTTTTTTAAATAGTGTGGTTAACTTAGTAAATTGCGGCTCAGTACTCGTTACCCTTTACTCGTTACTCGTTACTTTTCTGGACGTTCTTTGTGGTGAATTTCTGCGTATTTGAGGAACGTTATCAGTCACGAAAGTAGCACTAATTATAGGATGGATATTGCTAGAGTCAAAAATTGCAGTGTTAAAATATCAATTTATGACCGCGCGAAGTATAGCAGCAGCTCGTGCAAATTCTGCTGCCTTACGCGTTGCGCTAACAAACCAATTGATATCCTCTTGCATAGTCTCAGTATATTTTACAGAGGTAGCAACAGCCGCAGATGCTACAGCAATTTGTTCGGCAGCTTCAGCTGCTTCCTCTGCCTCAGTGACCGAGGTGGAAGTAGAAGCGGCAATAGAAGCATAAGCGGAAGCGGAAGCAAAAGCGGAAGCAAATGTAGAAATATAAGCCAGAGGTTTATTAGAACAAAAGGGAGAACAAGTGACAAGGGAAGTGTAAGCAGAAGTAGCAGCGGAAACAGCAGGGTAAACATAAGTAAAAATCGCTTCTTGTGCCGCTAGCATTCTAGCAACGCTAGGATGATCAATGCAGTCTTGCATCGATTGTAACATTTTTGAACCAACATCATTAGACTTCTTTCCAAATTGACTCGCTCGCTCCCGCTCGGCTCGCCCTTCGGGCTGCTCGAGCTCTGCTCTTCGCAGTCTATCCCGCGGTCTCCCGACCACCTGGTATTCTACTTCTGCTGCAAATTGCTTCGTCGCGTCGGTGCTCGAAGCATCGAGTAGCTCCTGTACACTCAACTTCTCCGCGCCGTCGACTCCTTGCACTTCATCAGCATAAGCGAGTTTTGAAAGATGTCTATTATTTCTTATCAGCGCTATGATCTTATTGATTTGACCTAGAGTTGGCTTGCTCCTATCGATTAGATCCCTTTCTCTTTTCAAATGTTCAATCCAATTGGAAATATTGACTTGCTCTTCTGAAGAAGTATTCTCCTCCCTATTCTCTATTGCTATACCATAGAACCTATCTGGCAAAGCCTTAATTCCAGTTATTCCTGAAGAATTTTCCCCCTCAGTGACAGAAATTCCAGTAAGAGTTTCTTGCGTTGCCTTAAATGCGGCTACAGCATGCGCAAATTCTGTCGTCTTGCGTGTCGCAACAACAAATAAATCCATATTGTCTTGCACCTTATAGAAAGTATTCCACCATCCCTTAGCAGTAGAAGCCGTTAGAAACTTCTCAACACTTTGCTTAGCAGCTTCAGCAGCTTCAGCAGCTCCCTCTGCTTCAACGGCGGAAGCAGAAGTCAAAGCTGCGTAAGCAAAAACGGAAGCAGAAGCGTATGAAGCAGCAGTAGCATAAACATAACCGTAAAGGGGAACAAAATCATAAGCAGAAATGTAGATATTAGTAGAGGCACGAACGTAAGAAGACATCATTTTTTGTACTGCCAGCATCTTAGCATCACTTGGATGGTCGATAAATTCCTGCATCGCCTGTGAGACTGTTGCCCAGATTGCTGCTCCTACCTGATAATTTGAATTTATTGAACTACATGCTTGAAGAT
>DATEBV010000319.1:0-12685 GCA_035287205.1 Chthoniobacterales bacterium
AAGAGCTTAGCCAAACTGATCAATCAAGTTCGCCGTTAAGTTTCTTTTTTTTGTGTTTTTTTGTGTTCTTTCGTGGCTATTCCTTCTGCCTGTTACGATGACGTTGGTATGAAAACACTTCAGTTCAGTTCGAGCTCACAAAATAAGGAGGGGTAGAAATTGAGACTCTGCTTTAACTTAGAGCTGCAACAGCTGCAAAGCAGTTTAGAAATACTAAATTAACTAACTTCACCGCCAGGTTTCTTTTTTTGTGTTTCTTTGTGTTCTTTTGTGGCTATTTTTTCCTCCTTACTATTACTTCAGTTTAGTTTGAACTCACTTATCGTTCAATGGGGTCTCCAAATTCAATCTGCAAATGATGTGCTAATCGAATCAGTTCTGGAGCTAGGAGTTTATTAGCGCCGATAACTTTTTCTAAGTCGACTAGGGTAAGTCGGCTCCGAGAGAGGCCAGTCATGCAGCCGCTTTCAGCTTGGAGCAACCCTGTTACAGCAAGTTCTCCAAAGCGCGCGCCAAGGACGCGATCAAAATGTGTTGGGCTTCCACCACGTTGCACATGACCAAGAACAGTTTTTCGAATTTCATGGACAAATTCTTTTCCCTGTTCTTCTTCTTTCATGCGAGCAATGAACGCATCGGCATCACAGACCCCTTCTGCGAGAACAATGATCGAGTTATCACGCATCTGATCAAAACGAGCTTTTAAGAGATTCACAATGCGAGGCATGTTGTAAGAAAACTCTGGAATGACAGCAACTTCTCCTCCACAGCTAATCGCTGTGGTCAGCGCTAGATATCCAGCTTGATTGCCCATCACTTCGATGAGAAAACAACGTCGATGGGAACGTGCTGTATCGCGAATGCGATCGATCATTTGCATAATCGTGTTAGCTGCTGTATCGACGCCGATGGCCATTTCGGTACCAACAATATCGTTATCAATGCTAGCGGGAATACCAATAACAGGAAATCCTCGGCGGTGCAGTTCAAGGGCTCCTGTAAGAGATCCATCACCTCCGAGGATCACTAATCCTTGAATTCCTAGCTCAATCAAACGTCGTTTTGCCTCATCAATGCCCGCAGGATCATAAAACCGTTTGCAGCGACTCGATTGTAAGATGGTTCCTCCACGATCGATCATTCCTGAAAGGATTTTACCGGTTAATGTTTCTACAGAACCTTTGAAAATACCATCAAATCCATTACTAATACCCATCACACGACAGTCGTGTGCCAACGCTGTGCGGACAACGGAACGAATGGCAGGATTCATTCCCGGAGAATCCCCTCCTGAAGTAAGAACAGCGATATTTTTAAGCATGGAAAGAGAAGAAAATAGCCACAAAAGAACACAAAAAAACACAAAGATTATCGAATAGAAATATTCAGGTGTGCTAGAACGTCATTCTTGTACTACGATACCAGAAACATAAACCTTGTCACGAAGTGACCAAAAATCAACTAAACCTGGATTTTCATATTAAATCGTTGCGAGGCGCCGTGCAAGGTTGATAAATACAAGGCGGACGAAGGATTTTTCCGACGCGGCTGTAGGTGATGAATCACTTTATGCGGAGCAAAAAATCTGAGTTCAACGCAGTAGTTATCAGCCTTGCACAAGCCGTAGTAGATTTAGTATGAAATATCCAGGTTACTTAAACTTATAACTTAAACTTATATTCGGCCTGTTGGCCGAATATGTACCTTTATGTCTAGTCACTTTGGAACACTTTTTCGCGTTGCTACCTGGGGAGAATCTCATGGTGGAGGGGTTGGTTGTGTCATTGATGGATGTCCTTCGCAATTGCCTCTTACAGCAGAAGAGATCCAACAAGAACTCAATCGTCGTCGTCCTGGCCAAAGCAGTTTAGTGACTCCTCGAGATGAAAAAGATCAATGCCATATTCTTTCAGGCATTTTCCAAGGGGTAACCCTTGGATCTCCCATTATGATCATGGTGAAGAATGAAGATGTACGTTCTGAGGACTATGAACCCATGGCACAACTTTTTCGTCCTTCCCATGGCGATTTTACAACAGAGGCAAAATATGGTATCCGCAACTGGAAAGGCGGAGGACGTTCTTCAGCACGCGAAACTATTGGACGTGTTGCTGCAGGTGCGGTCGCAAGCAAGGTGCTTCGCAATTTTTATCCTGAACTCGTGATCGTGGCTTACGTTACAGCGCTACACGATCTTCAAGCCATTATTGATTCTGAGTCGATTCAGCGAAGTGATGTTGATGCGACTTCTGTTCGTTGCCCTGATCTTCTCATGGCAGAAAAGATGAGTCGACGCATTGAAGAAATCCGTGTTCAAGGTGATAGTGTTGGAGGGATTATCGAGTGCGTGATTCGTGGTGTTCCTGCAGGATTGGGAGAACCGGTTTTTGATAAACTGGAAGCGGACCTTGCCAAAGCTATGATGAGTATTCCTGCTACGAAAGGATTTGAGATTGGTTCAGGGTTTGCAGGTGCGCGTGAACGAGGAAGTGAGCAGAACGATCCCTTTACTATTCAAGAAGGAAAAATTCGAACCACAAGCAATCATTCAGGGGGTATCCAAGGGGGAATTAGCAATGGTGAAAACATCCTCTTTCGTGTTGCTTTCAAACCAACTTCTACTATCGCCCAGGAACAAGAAACCGTCACCACTCAAGGGGAAGAAGTTCTCTTTTCTGCATTTGGTCGTCACGATCCGTGTGTTCTCCCACGCGCCGTTCCTATTATCGAAGCCATGGCTGCCTTAGTTCTCTGTGATCATGCTTTGCGGCAGAAAGCAACACGGTGCTTATTTACAAAAGATGGAAGACAAGAAGAAAATTCACAGGGATAAAAGAGAATGAAAGAAGAAGAAATTAACAGGGATGGAAGCGATGGAAGGGATAACAGAGGATAAAATCAAGAAAACAAGGTTCGATTTTCATCAAATTATTCTGAGAGCTTAGTATCTTGTTTTACTTGCTCAGTTGCATCTATCCCTTCCATCGCATTCATTGCTGTACATTAAAATAGAGAACAGAGCTAGTTGAAATTCACAAGAACGAAGGCGATGAAAGGGATGGCAGCAGCTTAAATTAAAAATAACGTGAATAAAATTAATGACTGCACTAAATTAAACAACGATTAGAATATCAATCATGAATATTCTTTTCTCTCATCCCTTTCATCGCTTCCATCCCTGTTAATTTCTTCTTTCCGATGCTCTCTCCCTCTCCTCAATGGCATTATTGGCTTTTTTTTACTGCAGTGGCATGGCTTCTGTTTGCAGTATGGCGAGGATGGCGTTTTGGACTGATCCGTTCTCTTCTAAGAGTTGTTATCTTAATTGCAGCATGGGTGGGTGCTTCGATGGCGGCTGCTTATGCAACTCAGCAATTTGCTGCCTTTTTCAATCCACCACCACCTTTTCTTTCTAAAATTGTAGCAACGTTTGCTGGTATTGTTATTTACATGACAGGTAGTTTTCTTGCGGGTCTTCTTTTCAAACGGACGGCACATTATCGTGGAATCGTTCGTTGGATTCTTGGCTTCGGAGGGGCTTTCTTTGGGCTTTTTTATGGTCTTATTTTTCTTTGGGGTGGCATTGCGCTCATTCGTGGTTTGGGAACTTTGGGAGAACGACGTCTGATGGAGGCAAGAGCTGACGGATTGCCCATTAGCTCTGATCCTACTGCCTGCAACATGGTTCGTCTTAAAGCTTCACTCGAATGGGGAGTTACAGGGCATCTTCTCTTGAAGTTAGACCCTTTTTCTCCTGCCTTCTATGAAAACGGAACTAAAGCGACCCTTGTGATGAAAGATCGTCAGGCATTATCACGATTTTTTGCTTCTCCTAGTACGCAGAAACTCTTTCAGCATTCTAGTATTGTTGCCTTGATCAATGATTCCGAAGTTCAAAAAGCCCTTTCTTCAGGAAATATTTTAGCTATTTCTCAGGTCAAAAAAATCCAACAAGCCTTTCACGACCCAGAAGTTATTCAAGCACTCAAATCATTTGATCTGAAAGGAGCCCTTGACTACGCTTTGAAAAAACCAGAGCCCAAGCCATCACCGGCATTACTGCCAGTGACTTCTTCGCAAGCTTCCGATACAGAGACGCTCACTTATCCTCAGGAGGAAGTTCAAGAGATTCAGGAAATCCGTAATTAACAACATCACTTTATTTCTACGAAATGAAGTGATGTTGCTAAAAATTAGCCTAACTTGTAATCGACTACTCAAAAACTATGCAATCAAATCGTATATCTGGTGAACAACCCAACCATTTTATTCAGACCTCTCCTCCGCAGGAGGTGAGGTCTGAACAGACCATTTACACCGCTACTATCGGACTTGAAGTCCATGTTCAACTTAAAACGAAGAGCAAGATGTTCTGTTCCTGCAAAGTAGAGTATGGCGCAGAGCCTAACACGCACACCTGTCCTATTTGTCTTGGTTTGCCAGGAGCTCTTCCTTCGATCAATGAAGAAGCACTTCATTTGACAACCCTTGCAGGTCTTATGTTGGAGTGTGCGATTCCTCCTGTGTGTAAGTTTGATAGGAAGAATTACTTCTATCCTGATATGCCTAAAAACTATCAGATCTCACAGTTTGACCAACCGCTCTGTCTGGGAGGTGCTGTTCCATTGCATCAGAGAGCGTATCCTAAGGATGTTCAAAAAACAGAGGTTGCAGCTGAGAAAAAAATTCGCCTGACACGCATTCATCTTGAAGAGGATGTTGCTAAGAGTTTCCACCTAGGAACTACGAGCGGTATCGATTTTAATCGTGCGGGTACGCCCCTCATGGAAATTGTCTCTGAAGCAGATATTGCCTCGCCTGAAGAAGCTTTTGCCTACCTTTCCGCCCTTCGACAGATTCTTGTTTATGGAAATATTAGTGACGCTGATATGGAAAAAGGACAGATGCGTTGTGATGTGAATGTTTCGATCCGTCCCCAAGGTCAAAAAGAATATGGTACTAAGATTGAACTAAAAAATCTCAATACTATTAGTGGCGTGCGGCGAGCTCTTGCCTTTGAAATTGAACGTCAGACAGCTGTTCTCCTCGCAGGAGGATCACTCGCTCAAGAGACACGACGTTGGGATGATGATCGTGGTGAAACCACCTTGATGCGAATTAAAGAATCATCACACGATTATCGTTATTTCACCGATCCTGATCTGCTGCCTCTTCATACGGAGAAGCTGGTTTTAGCGGCAACAAAAGTCATGCCAGAGCTTCCTCAGGCTAAGCGAGATCGTTTTATTAAAGAGTATGAAATTAGCGATTACGATGCTGCTGTTCTTACGGATGATCTTGCGCTTGCCTCCTACTTTGAAGAATCTGTAACTGCTGCTCTTAAAACATCAAGCACGATAAAACCAAAGATCCTTGCTAACTGGATTATTAATGATCTCCTGAGTGCTTTGAGTACAGCCTCTCTGACACTTGCCGAGTGTTCTGTCACTCCTCCATCCTTAGCAGAATTGATTGTTCTTATTGAGAAAGGAACGATTAGTGGGCGTCAAGGCAAAGAGGTCTTTGCTGAAATGATGGCCAGTGGTACAGCGGCTACCGTTATTGTTCAAGAAAAAGGCCTCGAGCAAGTCAGTGATAGCAGTGCTATTGAGGCTTTTTGTGATCAAGTTATAGCTGCTCATCCATCTGTTGTGGCTGATTTTAAGGCTGGAAAAGAAGTAGCTCTTAACTTTCTCAAAGGTCAAGTCATGAAGCTCTCCAAGGGAAAAGCTAACCCAGCTCTTGCTGGAGAAATCTTAGTCAGCCGATTGGCTGACTAAGAAGGGAACAGAATACAGAGAACAGTTAAAGGCAAGTAACGGGTAACGAGTAAAGGGTAACGAGTCTATTTTCTTGTCTTCGACAATCAGTTTTAAACTATGCATTGCATCACACTATTACTTCGCAGTCGGATCATTTGGTTCAGATCCTACCTCCAAAGGAGGGGATTTGAACGCCTACTTCGCAGTCTCCTTGTTGCTTGTATTTTTTTAATACTACTCGTGTGGTCTATCAAAAGAGTCGAAAAGAATATCACCCTTCTCTCGAATAAAGTTTTTGGAGACGTTCTGCAAGAAGTGGGGCTCTAACCTATTCGGCAACAGGCCGAATAGGTAGTTTAAGTTATAAGTTTAAGTTTAAGTTAATTTTTGGTCACTTTGTGACAAAATAAAGGAAACGCTGTTTTTGGTCGTTTATCTAAAAAGTAGTCACTTAGATAGGCCTTAAGGCCTATCGTAAATAATTGCTTTTTACTTGATACCTGGCTTAGCTACAGACAAGTAAAGGGTAACGAGTATCTACAATCATCACCGTTCTTTCAATTCTGCCTGTAGCAATAAGCCTCAACTTCCATCTTCCATCTCCTATCTCCCATCTTCTATCGCAAGCGGCGGTATCTCCAATCTCCAGCCTACAGCCTATAGCCTATAGCCTATCGTTCAGAGCTCACCTCCGCAGGAGGTGCTCTGAACGATTTCCAGCACTGTATCCCTTAAAAACTCAGCATCATCATGCTGAGGATAATCAAGGGTGTAATGAAGGCCGCGGCTCTCTTTGCGGCTCATAGCCGAGGTGACCATCAGAGATGCCGTAGTGACAAAATTACGCAACTCGAGAAGGTCTACTGAAATTTTAAAGTTCCAGTAAAAATCTTGGACTTCTGTTTCTAGATTTTTCAAACGTGCCGCCGCGCGTTGGAGGCGTTTATCGGTACGAACAATACCCATATAGTCCCACATGAGTCGTCGTATTTCATCCCAGTTGTGGTAAATAACCACGAGCTCGTCAGGATCTTGGACTTCTCCGGAATGCCATTCGGGAAGGATTATCTCGTCTGATATGTGTTGATGACTACTCGCATGAACTTCAGCGCGGTGAGCCATTACGAGCGCTTCCAGGAGAGAGTTGCTGGCAAGACGATTAGCTCCATGAAGTCCTGTGCATGCTGTTTCTCCAATAGCATAGAGGCCAGGAAGAGAGGTTGCACCATGAAGATCTGTTTTAATACCACCACATTGGTAATGAGCTGCAGGGACAACAGGAATTGCTTGTTGCGTTATATCAATTCCATACTGGAGGCAGGTTTCATAGATTGTAGGGAATCGTTCTCGAAGAAAAGCTGCGGGTTTATGGCTTATGTCGAGATAAACACATTGATCACCTCTTTTTTTCATTTCAGCATCGATAGCTCGAGCCACAATATCACGTGGTGCGAGTTCAAGACGTGAATCATATCTCTTCATGAAACGTTCCTGAGCACTATTAAGTAAAAGACCTCCCTCACCGCGCACCGCCTCGGTAATAAGGAATGATTTTGCTTTTGGATGAAAGAGGCAGGTTGGATGGAACTGCATGAATTCCATATTGGCAATCTGGGCTCCAGCGCGCCAAGCTATAGCTACCCCATCGCCAGTGGCAATATCAGGGTTTGTCGTGTAAAGATAGACTTTGCCACAACCTCCCGTGGCAAGGATTGTTACGTCAGTTCGTAATGCTTCGACTGTATTGTGCTCTTCATCAAGAACATAGAGGCCAATACAACGATTGTTTTGGCTATCAACCCCTAATTTTTTTGTGGTGAGGAGATCGACTGCCATGTGGTTTTCTAAGAGCGTGATCTCTGGGTGACGAGCGACGGCTTCGAGCAAGGTTTTTTCGATTTCAAATCCCGTTGCATCCCGTGCGTGAAGAATACGACGTTTGGAATGTCCTCCCTCTTTGCCTAAGTCAAATTCACATATTCCTTGTTCACTGATACGCTCATCAAAGTGCATGCCAAAGGTCACGAGTTCAGCAACACGTTCTGGTCCTTCGGTAAGAATGGTTTTCACAACCTCTTCATGGCAGAGCCCATCACCAGCGATCAGCGTATCGCGCATATGAAGACCTATCGAATCTTCGGTGCTTGTGACACAAGCAATACCTCCTTGAGCCCACGCGGTGTTAGAGTCCGACTTAGACCTTTTTGTCACAATGGCCACGGATCCTTTCTCCGCCGCTTTTAAGGCAAAGGTAAGGCCCGCGATGCCGCTACCGACAATGACGTAGTCGAAAGTAAGCATTCTATTAGAGAAGCTCTATCAATCGTTGATGAAGTGGTGGAACATTTGTTTGAATCACGATCCATAGAAGCTCATAATCAATAGAATTGTAACCATGCACAATCCGATTTCGTAGACCTACAATTTGTGGTAAATTTGGAATATCTAACTCTAAATTCTCTTTTTCTTGTGAAGCTAGGTTAAGCGCTTCGCCTAATGTTATCAATTGTCTTTCAACTGCTGAACGAAGTAAAAGATTATCGGTAAAATCTTCAAAAGTTTTCTCCTCTAAAAATTCACAGATAGCAGATACTGCTATCTGTGCATCAACAAGGTATTTTTGTACTCGCAGCGTCATAAATTAATACTTTTGATTTTTCAACAACTTCACGAAAGATAGGGTTGCGCATGGAGCCTTCAAAGACGATATCTACAGGTCGCTCTAACGTACGTTCTAATCCTTCTATGAGTCCAAAATAACGATCGGCAAGACTGAGATCAAGTTTGCCACTATTACAAAATTTTACCAGACAATCAACATCACTTGTTGTTACCGAAAAGTGTTCTGTCGTAGCTGATCCAAATAGGCTCATGCGCTCAACGCCTTGACGTTCGCACAAGGTTTTTATTTCTGGAAGTAATGCTGCAACAAAAGGGGCGATCATGGTGATTATTCGGCCAACAGGCCTAATAATGGTGGGAGGTGGGAGATTGATCAACACGGTGATCAAAATTTGAAGGATCGTCCTGATGATTCGTTGGAGCATATTCTCCAGGTGGATTAACCGAATGCTTACTTTTTTTCTTAATGGTTTTAAAAGAAAAAGTCACAAAATAATTGTAAATATTCGGTTAACCCAGCCGGTAATTTTTTTTACACATATTGGAATCCTGTCCTGAAGCGACTTTGAGAGCAAAAAGATTCGTAAATAAAAAACCGCTTCACTTCTTATCCTGTCACGAAGTGACCAAAAATCAACTTAAACTTAAACTTATAACTTAAACTTATATTCGGCCTGTTGGCCGAATATGCTGATATTATCTAACAGTCGCGTGTGGCCAAGGGTGATAGCTACAATTAGTCGGGCCTCAATTTTCCCAGGGATAAGTTGAGAAAGCGGTTCTAAGGTATTGCTATCAACAATGGAAACATAATCGATGGTGGTATGAGGGATTGCTCGAAGTGCTTCTTTGGTCGCTTTGAGGAGCTTTGCAACATTGTCTTCTCCTTCGCTAACAAGTTTTGCGGTGGCGCAGAGTGCCTGATAAATTTGAGGAGCAAGTAAACGTTCCTCCTCCGAGAGATAGGTGTTACGTGAACTAAGGGCTAAACAGTTTTTTTCACGCACAATAGGATAACCAACAACCTCGATGGGAAAATTAAGATCTCGCACCATACGTCGAATAAGCGCCAATTGCTGCCAATCTTTTTCACCAAAAATAGTAATATCAGGAGTCGTGATATTAAAAAACTTAGCAACAATAGTAGTCACTCCGCTGAAATGACCCGGGCGTGAACGGCCACAGAGTTCCTGGGAGAGAGATCGTTCTTCAATAACAACGGAAGCATCTTTAGAGATCATCTCTTCAACCGAAGGATGAAAGATCAAATCGACTTTTTCTCGAGCACAGAGTGTTTGATCAGCTTCTAGTGTTCGTGGATAGCGTGCAAGGTCCTCATGAGGTCCAAATTGCAGAGGATTTACAAAAATAGAGACCACAACGGTTCCTGTGGGTCCAGCAAGACTGCGAGCATGACGCATAATGGACGCATGCCCTTCATGAAGGGATCCCATTGTTGTACAAAGAACCAAAGGTCTTGGAGCTTGACGGCAAAATGCCCTTGTCTCTGCAACCGTAGTTACTAATTTCACAAGGATTATAGTGTTAACTTAGTAAATAGTCCCTCCGGACTCTTTTCCCTTTGCTCTTTACTCCTTACTTTTCTGACCGTTCTTTTTTGACTTCTTAGAAGAAGCTTTAGGCATCACGGAAGGAGTGGTAACAGGTGCTACGGAAGGAGAAACTGTTGCAGCTGGAGAAGCTTCTACTGTTGGAGAAGGTGTTGCTTGAGTTGAAGCCTCAGGAGTAGCAGAAGGAAGTGTTTTTGGTGCTGTAGCAAGCGGCGCATTTTTAAGAAGCTGTTTCTGAATGGCCGTTGGCCCACTAGAAGACTTCACTTGAACAATAGAAATCAAGAGTGTCAGCAAAAAGAAAAAACCGCCAAGCCAGACCGTGAAACGGCTTAAGACATTCGTTGTCTGGACACCAAAGAGATTGTCCGTAACACCCCCACCAAAAGCAGCACCGAGACCTTCACTCTTAGGCCGTTGCATGAGCACGATAACAACGAGTAAGAGCGAGACAATAACAAGTAATGTAATTAAAAAAGGGAGAAGAAACCACATAAGGAGAAACAGTATTAAGGTAGTCACCTCGACACTGTTTTTAAAGGGTGAAAAGTTGAAGCAATTTAAGCAAGGAGAACTATTGTGGCAGCCACTCCGGGAGTGTTTAATATTGCAAAGACAAATAATATAAGGGAGATACTATACTCAACTCTGAGGGCTTTGTAAAGGAGGAAGAAGCTTCCAATCGTTTTTAGAAAAACTATGCAATACATTCAAATTGTGACGTCGCTGTCCAATCATTTGGTTAACCCGAATATTTCATACTGAATCGTGATGAGGCGCTGTGCAAAGCTTATAAATACAAGGAGGATGAAAGATTTCAACGATGTGGCTGTATGTCTCATACTGTCCAAGGAGAAATCTGAGTCCAACATAGTAGTTGTGAGCTTTCCACAAGCCGCAATAGATTTAGTATGAAATATTAGGGTTAAGATCCTTCCTCCAAAGGAGGGGGATCTGAACGCCTACCTCTATGCAACCTTGCTAAAATTATTATTTTCTCCGATATTAACAAGATATGGAAATTCACTCTGCATCGGCTGATTCGATTCATCTTCCTATAAAGTTGGGAGATCCCAATAGACAAGTTCTTCTTCATCCCACTCTATTATCAGGAGCGATGAAAGGTATTAAAATTACTGACGTTACTTCTCCTAATGCCTCTCCGCGTACCGTAAGGGATATGATAGAATTGGACATTCCTCATTCTGATGTAACCGTTAAGATCCCCTCTCAACAAACGATGGAATTAAACAGTGAACTGGCTGCTCATTTAGTTCAAATGCCGCCTCCGCAGGAGGTGACATCTGAACGGTTACATTCGAGCACATCAGATCATACTATTACACAGATCAAAGAGAATGACTTCGACACTAGCGAAACCTGTAGCAGTGTTTTGGATGATGATGATTGGAAAAGTGTCAGTAGTAATGATAATAATAAGAACGATACTTGGAAAACGGTTTCAGCTGATGCTGCTCTTCAACAAGAACTTATCGATTTAGCGCACCAGCTTTCAGAAGACAAACCAGTCAAGGGCATGTCACTTTATGTGAAAAATGCTCGAGAAAAGGGAGCGCTGCCTGCATTGATTCAAGATTTTGAGCGATGTGAGAATCATACAGTGCAAGTATATCGTGAAGGCAATCATGAGTTCGCAATCCAGTGGGCCGCTCTCGCAAAAGATGCTCAAGAAAGCATTCACTACAGCACGCAAGCTCATCAGACCATTTTTAAAAATTTAGAAAATCCAGAAGCGGATCCTTTAATTACCTCCTATGCTGCTATTGCCAGAGTGATTAACGAACGTGTTCAGTCTCGAGCGAGCCTTTTAGAACAGAAACGACAGCCCTCATTTCTCGAGCAACAAGCGGATGATCTTATGACTCAGGCTATTGATGCTCACAAGCAGTCTATCCAATATTTTAACAAAAAAAATAGAACTGATAGTAAGCGTTGGGAAAGTATTGCTTTGCGTTTTCGATTAGCAGCTCGATCCCTTGGTGAGTCTGCAGAGTGCGAAAGACAGGCTCAAATTGCTCAACGAAGAGGCGATGAATCAATGGGTAAATGGTTTCATCACGAAGGAGAAAAAAATCAGAGTTGGGCCGACCAAATCAGACAATCTGTTACGAAGTTGAGGTTAATGATTGGTAAGTAACCATTGAGTCCTCGCTGCGCGCAGTATAACTATTACTTTTTTTAAAGAGACAAATTTCAAAGAGACCAATTAATTCGTGAAACGCTAGTCCAGATAATTATTTATTGACATACATGTATAGCAATTATAGGATAATTGCATGATTGCCATTCGACTTGATACTGAAACAGAAAATCGATTAAAAAATCTTGCAAAGAAGACAGGACGCACTAAGACGTTCTATGTTCGTGAAGCAATTCTCAAGCACCTCGAAGACTTAGAAGATATTTATTTAGCGATGCAACATTCACTGCGCTCCGGTAAAACTTATTCTGAAGAAGAAGTGAAACATGCATTGGGCTTATAACTTTAGTGAGCAAGCTTTAAAAAAGCTCAAAAAACTGGGCCCTTCCGCTCAAAAAATATTATTGCCTACCTAGACGAGCATGTTAAAGGCGGTGCTGATCCTCGTCGTTTTGGCAAAAACTTACCGCGAACTTTGCTGGATTATGGCGCTATCGAACTGGTGACTACCGCATTCTTTGCAAAATTCAGGATAATCAGTTGATTGTGTTAGTTATTGCTGTTGGGCA
>DATEBV010000320.1:0-9082 GCA_035287205.1 Chthoniobacterales bacterium
TATCCTTCCAGCTTAGTTCTGCTTCTGCGGCTTTGCGGTAATACTCAGCAGCTTCTTGATGCTGTGTAGCTGTTTTACTCCATAGCTCTGCTAGAGGTTGGTTTCCCTTATCTGTCGCCCGAGTTGCTTTCTCGAGAGCCCTGGCGGCTGATGCTAACCTATAAGCACTACAGTTAGCAGAAAAACCTATTTCATACAAACGATTTACCTCTTCATGATTTCCGTTGAGTTTCGCTTCTGTGGTTTTCCGGTAATGCTCAATAACTTCTTGATACTGAGCAGCTGTTTTACTCCAGAGCTCTGCTAGAGGTTGGTTGCCCTTGGCTGTTGCCCTGCTCGCTTTCTCGAGGGCCTCAACGGCTGATTCTAAGCTACAAATAATATCTTTAGCAGAATGGACTATTACCTCCCGGTGGTCTGCCTCTACGTCATGTTTGTTTAACTTCACTTCTACAGTTTTTCGGTAATGCTCGGCAAATTCTTGATGCTGTGCGGCAGTTTTACTCCAGAGCTCTGCTAGGGGTTGGTTTTCATTAGCTATTGCTTCGACCGCTTTCTCGAGAACTCTAGCAGCTAATTGTAATCTCCAAGCAGTCTCCTTAACAAAGTCGGCTATTTCCTTCCAGCGATCTGCCTCTGCGTCATTTCCGTTTAACTTCGCTTCTGCAGTTTTTTGGTAATGCTCAACAACTTCTTGATACTGCGCAGCTGTTTTACTCCAGAGCTCTGCTAGAGGTTGGTTTCCCTTGGCTGTCGCAGTAGTTGCTTTTTCGAGAGCCTCGGCGGCTGATTCTAACTGATAAGCACTATCGTTTGCAAAGGAGGCTACTTTGTTCAAGCGGTTTGCCTCTGCGTCATTTCCATTTAGTTTCGCTTCTGCAGTTTTTCTATAATGTTCGGCTGATTCTTGGTATTGCGTCACTGTTTTACTCCAGAACTCTGCTAAGGATTTGCTTCCTTTAGCTGTTGCTTCCGCCGTTTTCTCGAGAGCTTCGGCGGCTAAGTATAACAGAGCAGAACTACTTTCAACAGAGGAGGTTATTTTTTCCCAGCAATCTGCGACTGCAGTATTTTCGCTGAGTTTTGCTTCTGCAGTTTTTTGGTAATATTCAACTAATTCCTGATGCTGTGCGGCCATTTTACTCCAAAGCTCTGCTAATGGTTTATTCTCATTGGCTGTTGCCGCAGTCGCTTGCTCAAGAGACTTGACGGTTGATTCTAAACAAGTGCTATAATGCCAAAAAAATTTGACTATATTATCCCAACGATCATCATCATTTTCTTCACTTTTTAATTTATAAGCTTGGGCAATTTTTATCTCATATTCAGAAGAAATCTTCATTTGCTCAGCTCCTGTTATCCAAAGAGTAGCAATTTGTTGTTTACCTTTGTTACTTGCCTCAGTAGCATTAGTCAAATATTCTGCAACTTTAGATAAACAGACTGCACTACCACCAATCCCTTCATAATGACCTCCAAGAACACGAGCAATATTCTCCCAATGTTCACCATCTTCCGTATTCCCTGATGAATGAGCTTGAACAGCTTGCTTCCAATGCTCAGCAGCTTCTTGGGCTTTCATAGCAGCTTGCCTCCAAAACTCAGCAATATCTTGATTTCCTTTTTCTAGAGCTTCTTCGGATTCTGCCAACCATCCATCAGCATTAGATAGATGAAAAGCGATCCAAGAAGTTTTATCTAAGCGTTCCGCTTTGATCTCATCTTCTTCAGCAAAGGCCGAGGCTATTTGTTTACATTCTTCAGCAGAAGCACCTTCTTTCTCTGCGGCCTTTTTCCAGAGGGAAGCTAGTTCTTGATTTCCTCTAGTAAGTGTTTCGCTAACTTTATTCCAACTCTTACTGGCTTGCTCTAATTTTAAGGCAACTCTATTCCATGCATTGCTCTCTGAGCAGCTAGCTTGGTCCAAAGCTGTTTCTGATGCTCCTTTGGCAGCGATTGTTTGCCCCATAGCCAGACTCGCTTTTAGTTTTGCAAAGGCTATCTCCTCCAAGCGGTCAGCCTCTTCAGCATTTCCACTTAGCTTCGCTTCTACGGATTTTTGAGCATGCTCTGCTGCTTCTTGATACTGCGTGGCTATTTTAGCCCAGAGAGCAGCAAGAGGTTTATTACCTCGTTCTTCAGCTGCTGCGACTTTCTCAAGCGCGTTGATGGCTTCCTTTAATCTACTACCACTATTTTTAGCAGAAGTAGCAGCTTTATTACAGCGAACATATTCAGCTTTATTTTTAACAGATTGAGCTTCTGCAGCTTTTAGATGGTATTCAGCTGTAAATTGGCATTGTGTTTCTATTTTTCTCCAGAGAGCAGCAAGCGATTGATTACCTTTTATCTCGGCTTCCGCGGCTTTCGCAAACGCATTGATGGATTCCTTTAATCCATCACCACTATTTTCAGCAGAGATAGCAGCTTTATTACAGCGAACATATTCAGTTTTATTTTCAACAGCTTGAGCTTCTGCAGCTTTTAGATGATATCCAACTGCAGCTTGACATTGCGTTTCTATTTTTCTCCAGAGAGCAGCAAGATGTTGATTACCTTGTTCTTCAGCAGCTGCGACTTTCTCAAGCGCCTCAACCGCTTTGACTTTATAGTCAGCTTTTGCTTGCAAAGCTCTTCCAACATTCAAACTCTTCTCAAGGTTGTTATATTCCTTAGTGATACAAGCCGTAACCGCCTGTTTAAATTGCTCTGCAGCTAGCTCTGAAATAGTAACAGCTTCAAGGTAAACAGTCGCAAGAGCATTTTTTCCAGAATCTGTTACCTTAGCAGCTTTGGCTTGGTAGTCGGCTTTTGCTTGAAGAGAACTGCCAAGATCCTCAAAACTATCTCCATGGTCTATAATAATATTATCATCGTGAATCTTAACCGCTTGTTTAAATTGCTCTGCAGCTAGCTCAGAAGCAGCAGCAGCTTCACTGTAACTTACAGCAATAGAATTTCTTCCAGAATCTTTCGCCTCAGCAGCTTTGGATTGGTACTCAGCTTTCGATTGTAGAGACTTGCCTGATTTTTTTAAAATCGTTATCTGAGCACTGCCCTCACTGCTCTTATAATGAATTGATTGACGATATTGATCTGCAGCTAGCCCTAAAGTAGTAGCGGCTTCAAGATAACCTCTTGAAAGATCATTTTTTCCAGCATCCTTTGCCTCAGCAGCTTTGGCTTGGTAGTCGGCTTTGGATTGTAAGCACCAGTCTGAGAGTATCAAATTATTTCCCTGAGAACTTTCTGCACTCTCTTCAGTCGTCAGTGCTGCCGTTGCTTCTACTCCTCCTTTGCCCAAAATCATTGCACTCGATGAACTGCTTCCAACAGGAGAGCCCATTGCAGTAGTTTTGACGACGGCTGTTTTTCCTGAAAACCCAAATCCTCCTTTTAAATTTTCTATCCCTTCTTCAATATTTTTCAGTTCTCCAGGATCCATCATCAGGTAACAATCAAGGTCGTTACCTTGACTGTTACAGTTGGCAGTTGGTAATTCGTAGTTCGTAGTAACTTTAGCTCGCTGCCTAATCTGATATTCTAATGGTAATGTCTTCTTACTTTTTTTTCTTACCTGCTCCCTGTTATCTGTATCCTGTTCCCTGCTTCTTGTAGCCTGTACCCCATTCCCCATTCCCTGTTCCCTGCTTAGCGACTGTAACCTGCAACCTGTAACCTGATTATCAGTCTGAGCAAAAAGAAGGCTACAGTTTGCTGAAGTGGTAAAAATAATGAATAGTATTATCTTTTTCATAGAATTGTTTTTATTTTCATAATAGAATTGTTTTTTACCTAATTGATGGATTCGCCCTGCCCTAAGGGAGGAGCTAAACGATCAGCAGATTCTTTATATTGCTTGGCCTTTTCTTGCCATTGCTTTGCCTCTTCTTCCTGATTTTCTTCCTTAGCTTTAATTGCTTTCTCTAAGGCGTTGGAGGCTTCTTTTAATTGATAAGCACTATGACTAGCAGCGGTAGCAATCTGATCATAATTATAGAGGGTGGTATAGAGGGTGCCATCGAGGTAGGTATCATCTCTACTTGCAGCAGTATTTGCTGCTTGCCGATAATATTCAGCAGATGAGTGCCATTGCTCGGTAGTTTTAAGCCACATGGCTGTGAGGTCTCCCTGCTTTACTTCTGTCGCTTTAGTTGATTTTTCGAATGCGTTAGAGGCTCTTTTAAATCGACAAGCACTATACTCAGCAAACTTACTAGCGGTATAAAAGCGCTCACAGTCGATAAAATTTCGACTTAATATAGCATTGATTGCTTTGCCATAATACTCAGCTGATTCTTCATATTGCTTGGCAATTTTTAACCATAATGCTGCGAGTTCATCCAAGTTTACCTCCTCTGCTTTAGTTTCTTTCTCCACTGCAGCAGAGGTTTCTTCTAGTTGGTTAGCAGTATCCGTAGCAGGAGTATTCGAGTTATAAAAAGGATTAAGATCGGTAGTATTTCCACTTGATCTTTTATTTACTACCTGACGGTAATACTCTGTAAGTTCTTTATACTGCTTAGCAGTTTTGAGCCATAGGGATGCAAGGTTCTGATTTCCCTGGTTAAGTGCTTCTAAAGGAGGAGACGAGCAAATGTTTAAGAATTTAGAGGTTAATGAGTTTAGAGGATTTATAAAGCAGCTATCCTCCAAAAGGAGATGAGCAATTATCTTTTGTTTACAATCTTGTTCACGTTCCTTTCTATCTTTTGCCTTAAAATTAAAATCTGTAGAAAAGGCAGACTGACTGCCTCTCTCCGTTCCTTCTCCTTTAACTAACGCTACGTCTACTCTTGTAGCTTGGGACGCAGTATTTGTAATCTCAGTTATCGTCACCCTTTTTCCACAGATGCCTAATCTTTCTCTCAATGCTTCTACTCCTTCTTCAAGCGTTGCAGGGTTCATCATGAGGCAACAATCAAGGTTAACACCTTGATTATTGCAGTTCGTAGTTGGTAGTTGGTAGTTCGTAGTAGATTTACCACCTTGCTCAACTTGATCTCCTGATGCTAATTCTGCTTCTCTGTTGTCTTTTGTCAGGCTTTCAGTTTCCTTTAGCCTATAGCCTTCAGCCTTTAGCCTATTTTTATCCTGTAATCTGTAACCTGTAGTCTGATTATTGTAGTTTGTAGTAAGTTTAGCTTGTTGCTGAATTTGACCTTCAGATGATAATTCTGTTTTTCTGTTGTTTGCTTGCTGTTCCCTGCAGCCTGTTTTCTGATTAGTTGCCTTCAGCCTCCTGCCTTCAGCCTTTAGCCTATTTTCAACTTGTGCATGAAGAACAGTACCGTTCCATAAGAGAATTAAAACGACACTGAAACTACAAATAAGGTTTTTAAAGTTTTTTAGTTTTTTCATATCTTGGTAAATATACGAATTATTTCTATACGCTGCGAATTACGCCAATATTAAGCACGCCCAAACAAATAACTTATGCATAACAAACAGGATTTTTTTAAATAGATGTCGAGATAAAAGAACTCGAGATAAATCTTAGAACTTACTCTGAGAATATGTTGTAAATTAATTTAACGAGCTAAAACTACTAGGAACTGCCAACTGCCAACTACGAACTGATCTCCGAATTAATAGTATATTATTAATTAGGGGATCCCTTACCGTGTCCAAGCAGTGGCAGCTTCTTCTAATTGCTTAGCACGATGACTGGAAGAGTTGGCCGCCAGATCAAAACGAGTACGATCGACAGCATTTTCGCTTAGAGCAGCATTTGCTGCTTGACCAAAATACTCAGCTGACTCTTCATGTTGTTTAGAGGCTTTTATTAACAGAGCCGCAAGTTCTCCTTGATTCATTGCTGAAGCTTGAATTGCTTTTTCCAATGCAATAGAGGCTTGTTCTAATTCATCAGCACTATTCTGATCATATGCACTCACTTTATCAAAGCGATCGAAGTTGGTAGTATTTCCGCCTATCTTAGCATTTGCTGCTTCTCGATGATACTCAGCTGATTCTTCATGTTGCTTAACTGTTTTGAGCCACAGAGCCGCGAGTTCTCCTTGGTTTACTGCTATAGCTTGAGTTGCTTTCTCATGTGCGATGACGGCCTTTTCTAATTCATTAGCACTATTCCGACAATACCGCCCCACTATATCAAAGCAACCGTAATCAGTAGTATCTTGGTTTATTGCAACATTTGCTGCTTGATGTTTATACTCAACTGCTTCTTCGTATTGCTTAGCAGTTCTGATACACAAGTCTGTTATGGATTGATTTCTTTGAGCAAGTATTTCATTAGCCTTATTCCAAAAGTTAGAAGCTTTCATTGAACAGTGAGTGGCTTCGTCCCAGCAACAAGCCTCATTCATCTTAGATCTTTTAGATTTTTCAAACCAACACTTTCTCTTTTCGTCCCACGCAGTTTTTGCCTTTATTGTATATTCTTGCGCACGCTCTTTTGCATATTCTGCCTTACCATTAAGATCCCTAGAGAAAGAAGCCACGCTTTCTTCATCCATTCCTACCCCTTGAACCACCGCAACAACTATTCCTTTAGTGTGAAATTCAGTACTTGCAATCTCAGTTGTCGGCATTCCTTTTCCAGAAACCTCGAACCACCCTTCTCCCAATTCAAGTTTTGCAGTGTACATCATGGGATAACACTCAAGATTGTTAGCTTGATTATTACAGTTGGTAGTTCGTAGTTTGTAGTTCGTAGTAGTATCCAACAGGGCACTTTCGTCAGTTTTCTCTACCTCCAGCCTATAGCCTATAACCTTTAGCCTATCTTCAGGCTGCGCAAGAAGAAGATTAGAGCTTGCTGAAATGGCAAGAAAAACAGTTGAAATCTTTTTTTTCATAGAATGGTTGTTTTGATTTTTATTTAGTGATCCAATGTCAAATCCCCCTTTTACATTTTTCTTAAATAGAGGCAAGAAAAAACAATCTCAAAAAATACTTTTTTATTGCAAAAAAATAACACCTCATTCAAAATTGCCTCCTTATAATCTGATGATTGAGCGTTTGGGTGTGCTTGTTTTGAAGGGCCCATTCTTTGACTTGATCCAAGTTGCTTTTTGAAGGAATAACTATTCGGCCAATAGGCCGAATAGAGGTGGGAGATACCGCTGCTTGGGTAGAAGATGGAATCATTGCTTCTCGTAGTCGTAGGTTGCGTCCACGGGCTTCTACCTCTTTCAACCGTTGTACAGGAGTCGCACTCTCTTCACTTTTTATGGGTTCTTCAAAAAGGTTTGATGCATTTTCTATTTCGTGAGATTCGTGAGATGAGTTTTTTTCTGGCAAGCTCTACTCTTTGTAGTTGCTGGAAGCGCTCTTGAGCTAAATCTTTTGCAGGAGTTCTCGATCGGTTTGGTAGGATTTTTTAATGCGAGCTAGAATTCTTTCCGCTTCTTCTTTGGCGTTTTGATAGGTTTTGAGGCTGTCCAGCGTTGTTCGTCTTGGTTACTTGTTCATTCAACGGCTTCTTCCCATTTTTTCTGTAGTCCTTGGAGGCGCAGTTGTGTCTTTTCTAGTTCTTTGAGCTTTTCAATAAATTCTTTCTTTTTACGTTCGAATTGAAAATAGAAAGAAAAATTTTCATAGTTTTGAAGTGTTTTAAATTTTACGCTGTGTATTAGAAAAATAAAATCATCTAGAGTCAACCCCTTTTTTTTAAAATTTTTTCTAAAGTCTCACGTACCGTGAAGGTGATGATGGATCGTGCTTATGTTGACTTTAAAAGACTTTTTGGTATTGCTGAATTCAATATTTTTTGTGGTTATTTTTTGTGGTTATTTTTTGCTTGCCTCAATTTAGGAAAGATGTAAAAATGAAGTGTAGTTATTCGGCTCACAGGCCAGAATAATTCTGGTTAGTTCGTAGATTATTAATTAGGAGATCCCTTATTATTGATATCAAGCGGCTGCAAAGCCTCCTTTGGCTCACTCGCTCCCTCTCTGCTCGCCCTTTCGAGATGTCCGAGTAAAATTTGCTCTTTGTAGTCCATCCTACGGTCTCCCTACCACAGGCATGCAACATTTCAACCCTTCAACTCTACCAAGATTCTTGCCTTCGTAGTTTACAATTCTGTGAAAAAAAAGATTGCAACTATTCTTCTTGCTGTTTCAGCAAGCGCTAGCCTCCTTCTTGCGCAGGCTGAAAATAAGCTAGAGGCAACTAATCAGATTACAGAGTGCATTCCAATCTTCCATCTTCCATCTTCTATCTCTTGTTTGGATGTTACTCCCAAATTGATGATGAACCCATCACCCATTGAAGAAGGAATAAAAGCGTTTGGAGCAGCCTTGGAGTTTTGGAAAAGAGGGGCTGTTACTGCTGAAAAAACATTAGCAGAAGGAGCATCATCAGTAAGCGAAGGAGGAGGAAGATGTGATATTGTGAGAGCCGAAAAGGGGTCAGTCCCTCACAGCATCACAAAAAGGGTCACTTCTTAAAATTATTTTCTCTTTTTATCTTTGCATAAAGAATTAGCCAATGTTCTCGGACTTCCAGCTCGCAATTCGGAAGCAAGCCATTCTAGTGGTAAAGTGGTTTGTGATCTTATGAATCGCGCTATTTCTATTTTTATAGGATCTGTCCGCGGTAATAGCTCTAATGCATCGAGAGTTAATTTTAGTTTTTGTAGTTGTTCCGCTATAAGCCGTCGTCCAATACTTTCTTGGCATTCATGGAGTTCGTACATAAAATGATTTTCTTTTTTTACATAATTTTCAATTTTTGAATGAAGTCTTTCAATAAAATCTTTTGCTCCAATTTTCCATCCACGTCTAATAATTTTATAGAGTATTTCATTATCTACCTGTTGCGAAATTCTTTGATTCATTAATATTGCAAAATTTTTTCTTCCTAAAGTATTATCTTTAGTAATATGTTCTCCTAAAAGACGATCAACACGAAGCCAAGAAGGTCTTTTATGAGGAGAGGATAAATAGCTATTAAAACTACTCCATTGATAACTCTGCAAAAGTTCCCCTTCTTTTATAAGATGAGCCCGTGCAGGGTTTAAATGAACATAATCACAAACTATACGCAAATAATGGTTATCAGACTCATCAACAAGTAGTGATTTATATCGACCAGCAAAAAGGTGTCCTTTTTG
>DATEBV010000321.1:0-3104 GCA_035287205.1 Chthoniobacterales bacterium
TGGGACCAAGCTTCTGAGGCTCATGAATCAAGCGCTTGCGAACTAAGGGCAGCCTCTGAAGTCTTAGAGAAAGCCAGAGAGGCTCAAGATAAAGGTCAAAGCGATGTAGCTGATTTTTGGAACCAAGGTGCTAAGCAGCACCAACTTTCAGCTGCTAATTATGAGAAGCAGGTTGAGGCAATTTTGGCTTATAACAAAGAAGAAAACATTCGTTGGAAGAAAGCTGCTAGAGCTAATCAAGCAAGTGCTACAATATTAGAGGACACAGTTAAAGCTTTAGAGAAAGCTGGAGAGGCTCAAGAGAAAGGCCAAAATAACCTAGCTGATCTTTGGCGGCAAAGTGCTAAACAACATCACCTTTCAGCTGTTAATTGTAGTAAGCATGCCGAGGCAATTTTAGCTTATAACGAAGAAGAAGCCACTCGCTGGTTTAAAGTTGCTGATGCTAATGGAGCAAGTGCTGTGGGATTAGAGGAAGCAGTTAAAGCTTTAGAGAAAGCTGAAGAGGCTCAAGATAAAGGTCAATGTGATCTAGCTGATCTTTGGAACCAAAGTGCCAAGCAGCATCAGTTTTTAGCAGCTAATTATAATAATTTGGCCGAGGCAATGTTAGCTAATAACAAAGAAGAGGTCAATCGTTGGGAAGAAGTTGCGGAAGAAAGTGCTTGCCAATTAGGAGAAGCCACTGAAGCCTTAGAAAAAGCCAAAGAGGCTGAAGAGAAAGGCCAAAACAATTTAGCGGATCTTTGGAGACAATGTGTCAACCATCATCTACTTTCAGAAGTCAATTATAGCAAGTTAGCCGAGGCAATTTTAGCTCATAATGAAGAAGAAGCCACTCGTTGGTATAAAGTTGCTCAAGCTAATGAATCAAGTGCTGTAAAATTAAAGGAAACAGTTAAAGCTTTAGAGAAAGCTGAAGAGGCTCAAGAAAAAGGCGAAAACGATTTAGCGAATCTTTGGAGACAATGTGCCAACCAATATCAACTTGCAGCAGCTAATTATGAAAAGCAGGTCGCGGCAATTTTAGTCAATAACGAAGAAGAAAACACTCATTGGGAGCGAGCTGCTGAGGCTAATGAAATAGAAGCTGATAAACTAGAAAAAGGTGCGGAAAAGTTAATGCAATAAAATAAAAATGATTATGAAAAGTAAAACTTATTTTTTATTGGCAGTCTCTTTAAGTTTATGTGTTAGTAGTCTTTTTGCTAATACCATTCTAGAAACTCAAAATCAGAATATTCAGTATAGATTCAATACGTTTAATAACCCTAATATTTTTGGAAGCGATTGTTCTAACAAAAATGATTTTATTAGTGATAGCCAGTTTGTCATTAATAGTATTACTGTTAGTCAGTATTGTGATTTTCTTAATGCTGTAGCTATGGCTGATACTTATCATCTTTATGATGAGCAAATGGCATCTGATTCGATTAATGCCAGTATTGTACGTTCTGGCTCACCTAACAACTATACTTATTCAGTAATTGACGGAACAGGGGATAAGCTTATTACCTTTGTAAGTCAAATTAGTGCTATACGCTATTGTAATTGGATTCAAAACGGCCAATTGAATGGAAAAGAGGGAGTGGCGAGCTGTGAGAATGGAACTTATACTCTAAATGAAAATGGTATTATTGATATCAATCTTAATTCAAACTACTTTCTTAGAAATGAGAATAGAGAAACTTTCTTAACTATTCCATTTTCTACCTCCAATTTAATAGCAAATAAATATCCTAATCATAACTTTTGTATGGTAGAAAAAATAAACTCTCCTCTTCCTCAAATGCAGATGAATTCTGCCGAGCTTACGGTTCAAGAGGTAGAGAAAGGTCTAAAAAGGGTGATTAGTGAGGATAAATTATTACCTTCTGCAGAGGCTAATATCTCCAATATCGCATCAATTGGACGTTCAAGAGAAAATCATACAAGCTTTTCTTCAATCCCTGCAGCAACATCATCCAGTATTGCTGAAGAAGAGAGTGATGAAGTGGCAGACGATTTGACAGAGGAAAATTATTCAATGAGTCAATTTGTAGAAGATACAGTTGTTGTGGTTCAAGATCGTATCAATGTATATACAGAAGCTATAGCTAGCATAGACCAAGCTGAAAAGATAAAGAAAGATTTTATAGTACGTGCACTTGATTTTATCAATGAAAGCGAAAGTGTTCCTGAAGATTTAAATAAAAAATTACAAAATATTATTACAGTTCCAGCGACAGGAGATATAGAACCTATAGTAGTATCAGAAGTTCAAGGACTCAAAGTATTAAAAAAAGAATCTACAGTATCGATATCCCCAAAGGACCAAAAAGAAGAAGTAGTAGCAGCATTAGCCTTCAAAAAAGAATTATCAAAATTCCAAAATAAAGTTAACGTTGAAGAAATTTTGACACCAGCCCAACATCAATTAATTCAAGCTTCTTTAGAAAAATGTGAAAGACGACAAAGGGAAGTCAGAACTGCAACAGCAGAAGTCATGGAGCGTGCAAGAGAAGCTAGAGAACAAGTACAAAGAGATCACAGAAAAGCAACAGCTTTATACGAAGATGAGAAGCAGTGTTGGTGGCCGCCTTCTAAAAATGCTAAGAGGTCTGAAGCTGAGGCTTGTGAAAAATCTATTGTTTTGAAAAGAACTGAAGCTGAGGCTTTGGAAACAGTTTATGCTTCTTTTATAAAAAGTTCAGACTATTTGGGAAAGGCAATTGAATTATTGACTCAAGGGAATAAGGATCGAGCTAATTTCTGGATTATGAAAGCAAACGTTGAAGAAGTTAAAATATGTGCAACAAAACCTTGTGATGATAATTGGAAGGTAAAACGAGATCGTGCGAATGAGCTAGTAACTATGATTAGAAATAAGGTTTGGCCAACAGTATCGCAAGCAATGAAAGCGTTTAAAAATCATCCAAGCATTGAAAGGATGGGCATTGTGCGTGAAGTTGCTTCCGCTTCTGCTTCTGCCTATGCCTGCGCTTTTGCTTTTGCTTCTGCTTCTTCATTTGTTTCTTCTGATGCTTATGCTAACGCTTACGCTTCTGCTTATGTTTCTGCTCATGCTCATGCTTCCGTTTCTGATTTTGCTTTTGATCCTGCTT
>DATEBV010000322.1:0-25210 GCA_035287205.1 Chthoniobacterales bacterium
CAAAGTACGGGTGTTCTTCCTCCAACGGCACAGCAAGTTCCGCCAGGCTATCCTGGTAATGCACCAGCCATGGCTAATTCTTCTTCAGGAGCTAATAGTAGTATTGGCAGTGCCGGGGTTACTCCTGACGGAATGCCCCCTTCTTCTGAAAGTCCGATGCTTCCAAAGAATTCAAGCGGAGGTCCTGGTTCCGACTGGACCTATACTATGATCACTGCGGATGTGCGGCGTAATGCTGTGATCATCCGCGATATCCGAGCTAACATGCCGCTTTATGAGGCAGCCATTCGCAAGCTCGATGTTCCTGTTCGTGTTATTGAAATTTCTGCAGCAATTGTTGATCTCAAATTGGGAACATCAAAAACTTTAGGACTCAATTCTTTTGGCATCAGTTCGGGAACAACCTTAAACGTTGGTACTAATACACTCTCTCTTGGAGGAAGTGCTCAATCAGCACCTAATGCCCCTCCTACGAATGTTGGTGCTACTGGTGTCTTTGGGACTGTTGCGGTGACCGCAGCGATCAATGCCTTAAGCGCTGAAAATAAAGCCAAAGTACTTTCTCGTCCGACTATTCTTACGCTCGATAACTTTGGAGCAATGATTAATAACCAAGAGACTTTTTATGTGAATTCAGTGGGGCAGTACGTTAGTAATCTCTACAATGTTAGTACAGGTCTTAGCCTTCAAGTTATTCCTCATGTCACCATGCATCATGGAGAAACCAGAATTTATCTCCAAGTTCAGATTCAAGACGGTAAAGCAACTCCAGCTAATGTTGGTTCCTTGCCAACTGTGGAGCAGTCGAGTTTAACAACACAATCACTTATCAAAGAAGATCAAAGTCTTCTCATCGGCGGGCTTTACAAGAAAGTGAATGATAAAGAAGCTAGTGGTTATCCGTGGCTCTACAAACTTCCAGTAGTTAGCTTTCTTTTTGGAGTTAAATCCAGTGCTAAAGAGATGGTAGAGCGAGTTTTTCTCATCACTCCGCGTATTGTGGAGATTAATGCTAAAAACCTTGGTGACTACAGCGAGTATTTTAAACCCTCTCCAACCGTTGAGACCGCTTTAGAAAAAGAAAAGATAGGAGAGGTTATATCAACGCTCAAACCAGATCCTAGAGGAGGGAGCACCACCACTTCTACTTCTAAGACAACAACCACTTCAAGAAAAACCTCAGCCAATACTGCTGGAAGTTCCTCAAGAAAAACTTCAGAAAAATGCGTTAAAAAAAATTATACTTGTAAACCACCTGTGGTGACAACGTGTACTCCTGTTCTTCCACAACATGTGAAAAAAACAGCAACGTGTGTTACTGTTACTTCGTCGACATCAAAATCAACGTCGAGGTCTATTCCGAAGCCAACGCCAGAAGCAACACCACCTCCTTGGTGGAAAAGTAGGCGTTCAGATCCCCCTCCTTTGGAGGAAGGATCTGAATGAAATGACTGGACAGCGAAGTAATAATAACTATTTATCCTTTACTCTTTACTCGTACATATTTGGTTAACCCATCGGTAAAATGTGCCAAAGAATGAACTAATAATCAGAGTGATCTATCAAATCTTAATCAGCGTATCAATCAACCTACAGCCTACAGCCTACAGCCTACAGCCTATAGCCTCTATTCGGCCTATTGGCCGAATAACTTTTCTATGCCTCTCTCTCAATTTACACTCCTTCTTAAAGAATGTGGCGATGCTGTTGGAATTCATGATCTAGCTCCTGATGACCATGGATTTGCTTCACTGCTCATTGATGATGCCTTAACGATCGATTTAGAGTATAATGAAGAGGATGACCTTATGGTGCTTTCTAGCGTTTTAGGAACTATTCCAATCGATCAGATAGTGACACTTTATCCAGAATTTCTTGAAGCTAATCTTTTCTGGAATGGAACCGGAGGAGGTACCTTAGGTGTTGATCCTACCACACACACACTTTTTCTCTGTTATCGAGAGAATCTTGGGATGATGGATCTTCAACGATTTCAACAACTCCTCCAAGGATTTGGTGATGCCTCACTTTATTGGAGTCGACGGATTACGAGTAACGTAACCGAGGCTGAAAGAAATTAAGAAATTAACGTAACTACCAACGTAGTCGAAGCAGGAAGAAATTCACCACAAAGATCACAAAGCCGCTACGCGGCATCACAAAGAACACGAAAAAAGAAAAAAGAATTTTTATAAAAATTCTTTAACGTGTTAAGAATTAAAGAAGACGAGCGATCGTAAAATACAAAAAATTTTAATTAACCGCAAAGAACGCAAAGAACGCAAAGAATAAAAAATATAAGATAAAGTAACGAGTAAAGGGTAACGAGTGGCGGGTATGTTAGCTGCCTTACAGTTTTTTTCAATCAATTGCCGGAGGGTAAGTATTCGGCTAACCCAGGTGATAATTTTTTTCAACCATGTTGAAATCCTATCCTGAAGCGACTTCGAGAGTTAAAAAATTCGTTCTTCCCTTGTCACGAAGTGACCAAGAATCCACTTAAACTTAAACTTTCCACTTAAACTTACTGCGAAGCAGTAAAAGATATGCAAAGCATTCAAACTACTACTGCGCAGCCCGATCATTTAGTTCAGGGCCTTCCTCCGAAGGAGGGAGGATATGAACCTCTATCTACAGGGAGTTATCCCAAAGCTTTATTTTTTGGGAGGAGTGTGCAATCGCAACGGTATGCCGAAGGCTATCAAAAATTCTCAGCATTTTTTAAAGGGATTAGCAGTAGGTTTTCTTTTTCTAAAGCTCAAATTAAACCAAGCGGGAATGTATTAGTTCCTGCTAAGTCACGAGAGACTCTTATTCAACAAGGAAGCCTTTTTTCTCCCGAAGAGTTTAAGGCAGTGGGTGGAATTTCTCGTTATTGGCCTCGTGATCAAACTTACAAGACTTTATTGGGGGGACTTAAGAGCTATCAGCGAGAGGAAGGAAACCTTACACGCCTTGAAACAAGGCAACGCTTGGGTGAGCTTGGACAAAAAGCGGAAGGATATTTAGCACAATTAGAAAAAATATCACAAAACACTACAACAAAAAATGAGATGAGTCAGCGTCTAGAGGCTACCAAATTATTAATTCATGGAATTAATTTTGAGAAAAAGAAGAATGATGTGACTATTTATACATCAGAAAATGAAAAAAGTTCTGAAGACAATTTTGCTGGCGGCAAGATGTCTTCAGTAAGCCTTATTAGCTACCAAGATGGGACCAAGGGGATTTTCAAGTCAATAAGTTATGACCAAAAGATGGAGTCTACTACGGCAGCATCTTTAGGAATTGCTCATCAATCAACGATAGAAGCCAACTTGGCAGGTCGTGCTGTTGCTACTGCGGCCTGCGATCAGCTTCTAGGATTAGGGTTAGTTCCAAAAACAGATGTGGCGTTTCATAATGGGAAAATTGGTTCTGTTCAAGCTTTTGCTCAAGGAGAGACATTGTATCAAGAAGAAGATATTCCTATAGATGATCAAAAATTACGTCCTGAAATTAGAGATTCCGTCATCGATGAAATGATGGGGTATGAAGGGATGGTGCCAGAGAGTTTTACATGGAAGATAAGACCTTCTAGTACTACCAGGCTTACGAGATCGACTTTTGCTAGTCCCCTTTATCAGGATGATAAACCAGTGGATCGCCAAACAGCAGGAAAATTAATTCAAACAGGAGAAGTGCAAATCTTAGAGAGTAAAAAAGTCATTAGTGTTAATAAGGAAATTAATTTTGCCAATCCCAGCTTACAAAAAGCGATGGCTAATGCCCAAATTCTTGACTTTCTAACAGGACAAATAGATCGCAATCCTGGTAACTTTATTTATCAGAAGAATAATGAAGGTGATTGGGCTGTCCAATTGATCGATAACGACCTCTCTTTTCCTAATCAGTTCAAAAATTTTTCTAGCAAGCCCATTATACAAGGAGAGAAATCAACAAGGACGGTAGCAGAAAAATTAGGAGAAGGACCTGCATTAACTAAGCTTCCAAGACTGATTGATCAGGCAACAGCCGAGAAAATTTTAAATCTATCGCATAAAGATTTATTTGATTTATTAAGTTCTCAAGGATTGGCCCATTCGGAAAAGAACGCTACTTTCGAACGATTAAAAGTTCTTCAAAACCATATTCAAGCTATCCAAGCAGGAAAGGTGTCCAAGGGGCGCTTGGTTTCATCATGGGACAATCAAACATATACCGAATTGCTTCAGGTAGAAAAAGGGGCTAATGGAGCTACTATTCACGACAATTATATCTCTCGAAGCGTGGAAGATCGCGACCAAAAGGCTAAAGAATTGTTACTAACGTAACCGAGGCTTCAAGAAAGTAACCACAAAAGAACGAAGAAAAGAAAAAGAGATTAACCACAAAAGAACACAAAAGAACACGAAAGAAGAAGTAAAGAGTAGCTGAATGCTGATTAGGAATTGAATGCTTATTATCTTTTTTGAAATAGGAGGCTTCCAAAATGCTTTGTTCAAAATTCTGAGGACTCATTACCCTTTACGCTTTTACTCTTCACTTTTGTGGCTGTTTTTCTTCTTTTGTGTCCTTTTGTGTTCTTTTGTGGTTAATTTCTTCTCTCAATCGTTTTGATCGGCGTTGGTGGTTTCTGCCTCATGATAAAGTTTGGCATAGGCTCCTTCTTTTGCCAGAAGCTCACGATGAGTTCCGTGTTCCACAATCATTCCATGGTCTAAGACCAAGATTTGATCAGCGTTTCGAATTGTTGAAAGACGATGAGCGATGACAAAGCTTGTACGGCCGGTAAGTAGATGATGAAGGGCCTCTTGAATGAGTCTTTCGGTAGTATTATCAACGCTGGCAGTGGCCTCATCGAGAATTAAGATAGGAGGGTTTTTTAATAAGGCGCGAGCAATGGAGAGGCGTTGTTTTTCTCCAACGCTAAGTTTAATACCTCGTTCTCCAAGTGGTGTGTGAAGGCCTTGAGGTAAACGACGAACAAAACCTTCTGCATTAGCTGCAGTAAGGGCTTTCCACATCTCCTCTTCGGTCGCTTCAGGAGATCCTATGCGGAGATTATCGGCGGTGGTTCCGTTAAAAAGAAAACTCTCTTGGGTAACCATGCCAATGGAGCGCCGTAAAAAATCAAGAGAGAGATCGCGAAGAGGGTGACCATCGATCAAAATTTCTCCATTAGTGAATTCGTAAAAACGGCTGAGGAGATTGACGAGAGAACTTTTTCCAGATCCTGTCGATCCTACCAAAGCAATTATTTCGCCAGGATGTGCATGGAGAGAAATGTCGTGCAAGACAGGTAGGTTCGCTTGATAAGAGAAAGCTACGTGATAGAATTGGACATCACCACGTAAAGGGGAGGAAGGAATAAAACACGATTTTTTTTCACGATCTTGTTCCGTCGGTTCATCCATGATTGAAAAGAGACGCTGGCCAGCAACGCGTCCTGCTTGGAAGAGTTGATTGAGTCGATGGAGGAGCTCGATTGGTTCATAAAGATAGCGTGCAAGTACCAGGAAAGCGACAAGGATGCCAAGGTCCATCTGATGATGTAGAACTTGATAAGCGCCAAGTGAAAGGATAGCCATCATTCCTAAAGAACTTAGAAAATCCATCGTAGGGCTATAGATGGCCCATGCTTTCATGACTCTAAGCATAGCTCGACGGACTCCGTCGCTAGCGATATTAAAACGACAATGCTCTCGTTCTTCGCTTGTGTAGGTTTTAATCTGACGAATTCCATCGATATTATCGTGGAGGAGGGCGTTAAGAACAGAAGCGCTTTTGCGTTCACAATGATAACGTCTATTAGCTGTGAGGGTATAAATCAAGGCTCCTGCTGTGAGAAAAGGAAAGGGAGCAAAAGCAGCTGCAGTGAGTAAAGGGCTATAGTGCAGCATAAGTCCCAGGACGATAGAAATCTGGAGGACAGAAACAGTTCCCTGTTCAATGCCATCGATAAGAACACGCTCCACAGAAGTAACGTCCTCCATTAAACGTGTCATAATATCACCCGTGGCTCGCTGATCGAACCAAGAAAGAGAGAGCGATTGAATATGCTTATAGAGGTCACTTCGAAGATCAAAAATTACCCGTTGCTCAAAATGATTGTTGAGAAAAATTCTTAGGGCATTGAGAAGGTCTCGCAAGAAAAACGCTCCTAGTCCTAAGGTAAGGAGTGGTAACAAATGCTCCGTATGAGTCGTTCCATTAGGAGGACTAAGGACTTGGTCGATGACCTGTTGTGTTACAGCAGGAAAAACGGCTACCATAAGAGTGCTGGCAATAGCACAGAAAAATGTTCCCAGAGCAAGCCTGGGATAACGTACAAGATAAGAGAAAACGCGAATTAGAAAGGGCATGGGATGGCTTGTTGAACAATGCCATCAAGAGTAAAGGGTAAAGAGTAAAGGGTAAAGAATTCTGAAGTGGAATTTCCTAAGATTAATTCTATTCAAAATAGGGTCACTTTCGGACAAACTCCACCTACTACAACTTGAGCAAGAGTTAACCCTAATATTTCATACCCATCTACTGCAACTTGCTGGAAGCTTGATGAATTCTACGTTGGACTTGAATTTTTCCCTCCGCTAAAAATCATGTCCTTCCTCCAGCCTTGCGTAAAAATCCTTCGTCCGCCTTACCTCATCGGCCTCGCGCTTCGTTTCGTTACGATATGTATGAAATATCCAGATTAATGAATCGATTTCGATCGGAAAAATACTCTTTACCCTTTACTCTTTACCCTTTACTTCTTCTTCTCCATTTATGATCGACCTTTCCAGTGATGACTATTTTATGAGCCAAGCCTTAAGGCAGGCAGTGCAAGCCTACGAAGCAGATGAAGTTCCTGTAGGAGCTGTTGTTGTTCGTGAAGGACGTATTATTGCTAGAGCCTTTAATCAAGTGGAAACGCTTAAAGATGCCACAGCACATGCAGAAATATTAGCCATCACCCAAGCTGAGAATGCTGTGGGAGACTGGCGTCTCAATGATTGTGATCTTTATGTGACTAAAGAACCATGTCCAATGTGTGCTGGAGCCTCAGTTCAAGCACGACTACGACGTGTAATTTTTGGCTGTTCTGACCCGCAAGGAGGTGCCGCAGGAGGATTTATTAACCTTCTTCAGATGCCTAATTTGAGTCATCGTTGTGAGGTTACTTCAGGTCTTCGTGGAGAAGAATCAGGACGTTTACTGAAATCCTTCTTTGGTGAAAAAAGAGCAGAGCGTAACTATTCGGCCAACAGGCCTAATAGTTAGTTTAAGTTTTGAGTTTAAGTTTAAGTTGATTTTTGGTCACTTCGTGACAAGGTGAAAACTATGCGAATTATTGTAACAGGAGGATGTGGCTTTATTGGTAGTAATTTTGTACGTCAGGTTTTAGCTCGTTCTGAAGTAACCGCTCTTATTAATATTGATGATCTGACCTATGCTGGGAATTTAGAAAATCTTACAAGTATTGATAAGGATCCTCGGTATCGGTTGGTCAAGGCTGATATTGCTGACGCTCCTAGGATGGAAAGTCTTTTTAAAGAAGAGACGCAACGAGGAGGAGAACCTTTTGATGCTATTATTAACTTCGCTGCAGAGTCTCATGTCGATAGGAGTATTACAGGACCTGCAGAGTTTATTCGTACGAATATTGTGGGTACGGGTGTTTTACTTCAGGTGGCACGAGAGCATGGCATAAAGCGATTTCTTCAAGTTTCTACGGATGAGGTCTACGGTTCTTTAGGGCCGCAAGGACGCTTTACGGAAACAACACCGTTAAGTCCAAATTCTCCTTATTCTGCGAGTAAGGCAGGAGCAGATTTACTCGTTGCAGCAGCCTATCATACCTATGGACAAGATACTCTCATAACGCGTTGTTCTAATAATTATGGTCCTTATCAATTTGCCGAAAAGTTGATTCCTTTGATGATTATTTCAGCACTTCATGATCGTCCTCTTCCTGTCTATGGTGATGGGCTTAATATTCGCGATTGGATTCATGTGGAGGATCATTGTGAGGCACTCTGGCAAGTTCTTATCCATGGCCGAAGTGGTGAAGTCTACAATGTTGGAGCTGATTCAGAACGATCTAATATTGATGTTGTACATCAGATTTTAAAATATCTTAAAAAACCAGAATCTCTTATTAATTATGTTACCGATCGTCTTGGACATGATCGTCGCTATGCTATCGATTCTTCGAAAATTCATGAAGAACTTGGGTGGAAGCCGCAGAGGCAGTTTTCTGAAGGTCTAATAGCAACAATACGTTGGTATTTAGAACATGAGTCGTGGTGGAAAAATCAGGTGGCAGGTTCCATTTGCAAGGTTCCAGAAAACTGATTATGACTGGGAGAGCTATCATTTTAGGAGCTAATGGGCGTCTTGGGGCCGCTTTATATCGACTGTGGTCTAAGGATTACGATGCTACGATTATTCCTTTAACCAGAAAAGAAATGGACTTTAGCAATTCTTCTTCTGCTGTTGAAACACTTGCTCGATGTGATTTAAGAGAAGGTGATTTTGTTGTGAATTGCGCTGCTCTGACGGATGTGGATTATTGTGAAGAGGAGCCGACTTTAGCCATGACGGTTAATACAACAACACCTTCTCTGTTAGCAGAACTTTGTGCCAAGGAAGGAGTACGATTTCTTCATTTGAGTACTGATTATGTTTTTGATGGAACGTTGGATCGTTCCTATCGAGAGACTGATTCTCCTGCTCCTTTAAGTCGCTACGGGATAAGTAAATTACAGGGAGAAGAAGGAGTGCTAGCTGCCTCTTCTCATCATGTTATTGCAAGGATTTCTTGGGTTTTTGGGCCCGACCGACCTAGTTTTATCGATCAGATTATTCAACGTGCTTTGGTGTCCAAAGAAGTGGCTGCAGTTCATGATAAAACCTCTTCGCCCTCTTTCACTCATGATTTAGCGTTATGGCTGCGCGTTTTTTTAACTTCGTCTATCGAAGGAGGAATCTATCATCTCTGTAATACGGGAGTCTGTTCCTGGCGTGACTATGGTGCTCATGCCTTGCAAACAGCAGCACGTTACGGAGTGCCTGTGTTAACAACAGAGGTTGCTCCATTGACATTAGCGAGTATGAAAAATTTTAGAGCACGTCGTCCCTTAAAAACTGCTTTAGATACCAGTAAGTTTCATTGTGCCAGTGGCCTTTTGCTTCGTTCGTGGCAGGAGGCAGTAGAAGAATATATACTGCTTCGCAGTAATTTTTAAGTTGCGTGTAAACATAACATACTAATGTCATCCTAATAGGCAGAAATTCACCACAAGGAGCACAAAGATTCACAAAGAACACATAGATAAAATTTTTTATAAAAAATTTTAAAGTGGGAAATTGTGAATGCAAACTCAGTTTAAAGAGAGAATGCAAAAATCTTGATTATGGTTATGACTAATGCGTTATATTTTACGAGTGCTAATTTTCTTGAATTCTTAACATGTTAAAGAATTTTTATAAAAATTCTTTTTTCTTTTTTGTGTTCTTTGTGAATCTTTGTGTTCCTTGTGGTAAATTTCTTCCTGCTTGAAAAATGTTAGCAGTCACAAAACTAGCACTAATTATGAGGTGGATATTATTATGATTTTTAGTACCCCAGTTCATACTAAAAAAGAAGGGTTGTTCTTATTCCAAGAATAAGAGCATTGTTGAGTGATTGTGCTCCTCCCGGGTGGATGATGTATTGAAGATCAGGTTGGATAGTTAGCCAGGGAGTGATCTGAGCCACATAGGTTGTTTCCAATACCATTTCATAACCAAGTCCTGTTCCAGGGATGGGTTGTGCAATATTACCATTGGCATTGTAATTATTGCTTCCTTGTTGTGCATTGATCAATGTGCTGCTGAGTTGGCCATAGCCTAAGGCGATTCCAAAGGTATCTTTATCACGTGTCGGAATAAGACCTTTGTAATTTAATCCGGTATCACAATAAAAGCTTAAGAGATTGCGATCAGCAGGCTCAAAAGCAGCTCGTCCAAAAATCCCAAGGCCTGGGTCTTTAAGCTGAGCTGAGGAGGAAGTGCCGTTTTTGGAGTTTTCAGAAGTTTTCTTTTTAAAATTCTGCTTACGATAAATCATTTGGTCGATAATTCCATAGAGGCCATAATTGCCCCAAAGAGAGGAAGAGGAGTTAGAGTTACTCATGCTGGCGAATGTTCCGGAGTCAAACCAAGCTCCTGTTTTAACCTGACCAGGAAGCAGGAAGTTATATTTGTAAGCAGCTTCTGTTAAATAGAGATATCCTTGCTCAGGGTTCAGATTCCAATAAAAGCCATGATTATTGATGTTTTGTGGATAGACATTGGCTTGAAATATGGCTGCTTTCCAAGAAAAATTTTCTATAGGTTTTACTTGAAGTCGTGCACCAGGAGCTCCTATGGGAGTATTAGGCCCTCCATTGGGAATGCTGGTGTAAATGGAGGGAGGAAAACCAAAGGAGCTATTTGCAAAAAGAGCTCCATAATGGGAAATAATAAACTCTGAATCGGCTACCAATTGGCCAATACAAAGGGAGATTTTATCCCCCAAGATCTCTTGTTGAAACCAAAGTGCTGTATTTCTTAAAGTGCTAAACCCTTCAATAGGAGAAATAACAAGAAAGTTATTTGTCAGATATTCCGAAGGTTCGTTTCCGCAGAGATAGGACCAACAAGAGTAAAAACTCCCTCCTTTCCATCCTAAGAGCTGATCGAAATCAATGAGTGTTGTGAGTTGCTCGATGCCAGTGTAAACACTTCCTGTTCGGAGTCCTCCTGTCGTATTAGTCCACACTTCACTAGTGGATAAAACTCCTAATTTAATTCCTTTGTCTTCTAGCTTAGTTCGAAAGCTACCCCAATCTCCTGTAGCACAATTTCCTTTTAAACACGAGGTGATGCTTTCAGGAAAAGAGGGTTCAAGAGAAGAAAAAACAGGAGTTGTTGTTTCTGCATGAATTTCACAAGCAAAAAAAATTAGTGCTATACTGAGCGCGGTCAATTTTTGATATTTTTTCACACCCTTTTTAACTCTAGCTGCGTTGTCATCACTTACGTTATGCTTGCATAGCGCCGCGCTCTTCCGCCTTGCTAGAGTCAAAAATTGCAGTGTAAAAATATCAAATCTTTCCCGCGCGCAGTATAGAGCGAATATAACTATTCGGCCAATTGGGCGAATAGAGGTTAGCCAAAATATTTCGTAACCCTTCTGCTGTAACTTGCCGAAAGCTGATGACTGCTGCGTTAGGTTCAAAAGTAGGTGTTCAGATCCCCTTACTTTAGAGGAAGGATCTGAATGAAATAATCGGGCTGCGAAGTAATCATATGAATGCATTACATAGTTTGTAAATATTCGACTAACCCAGTCAGTAAAATTTTCCTAGATAAGTTAGAGTCCTTTACTGAAGCAACTTCAAGAGCAAAAAACTAGGGGGAAATAAAAATCCCGCTTCACTTTTTACTTTCGTCACGAAGTGACCAAAAATCAACTTAAACTTAAACTTAAAACTTAAACTTATATTCGGCCTGTTGGCCGAATATTTACCTCCGAAGGAGGAGAGGATCTGAGGGCTTATTATAGGAAATACGACGGTGAAGCATTCCAATTAAGTTGCTGACAAGAGTATCAGTAATTTTATGCAATTCTTTCATTGTAATAGGGCATTCATCATACTGACCATCATTCAAACGCTCTTTTAAGAGTGTGTGAACAAGGTCATCGATGCGTTGAGGTGTAGGACGTTCCATGCTCCGGGAAGCACTCTCCGCGGCATCAACCAAGCCAATAATAACAGCTTCTTTAGTTTGAGGTTTTGGCCCAGGATAGCGAAAGGTATCAGGATAAACTTCTGGAATATCTTCAGGGCGAATATTCATGATCTTTCCACCAAGACGGGCATCCTCTTGATGTTGGCGTGCTTTGTGGAAAAAACATCCCACCATAGTAGTGCCATGATGTTGACGAATAATATCAATGATCTGTCGATGGAGTTTATTTTTTAATGCCAAGTCGACACCTTCTTTAATATGAGCAGAAATAATGAGAGCACTCATAGTAGGTGTGAGCTCATCATGAGGATTTTTATGGAACGAAATATTTTCTGTGAAATATTCAGGCTTGATGAGTTTTCCAATATCATGAAAATAGGCTCCAACACGGCACGTCGTGGGGTTGGCACCAATGGCTTCAGCTGCTGATTCAGCAAGATTAGCCATTGCCATGCTATGTTGGTAGGTTCCTGGAGCTTCGAGGCTCAGTCGACGTAAGAGTGGGTGATTAAGGTCAGCCATTTCTAGCCATGAGATATCGGTTGTCACGCGAAAGAGAAATTCTAAGATGGGCAAAAGTCCACTTACAATAATAGCGGTACCAAGTCCTACACCGAGGGCTGTAGCGCTTTGGAGAGCAATGAGAGACCAATCAATACTTTTCAGCATACTCCACGTTATAGGACCAATAGGACCAAAAAATAGAGCTAAAATCCAGGTTGTCATTCCTCCATAAATGCCGGCGCGAATAATACGTGAACGACGGCGGACACGTCCTGTTGCGACAAGTACAACAAAACCTGTCATAAGAGAGATAATTAAAAAAATAGGATCGATCGGATCGAGAAGAAAAGCTCCCCAGAGGCTTCCAATAAGGATAACAAAAAGGGCTTCGTTTTTACCTAAGAGTACTGAAATAGTTAGTGGTGCAAAAGCGTACGGAATAAGGAGAGGCATCATTCTTGAATCAAGAACTCCTAAATTGGTTTTTAAAAGGAGAAGTTTGATGATAGCAAACTGAAAGAGGAGAATGCTAAAGACAAGGGCTAAGCGTGAATTGCTACGAAGAACTTCTGAGCCATTCATCCAGAGTTGAAAGAGTGCCATTACTAAAATTAGTAAGACAATAAGGTATCGCTCGAGGTTCTGTGAGCGTTCAGACGGAGGAGGGGTCTGAACTAAATGAGCGTCCGGTTCACTGGTAGAACCGTTTAATTGCATCGTCTGTTGGGAGGAGGTTTGAGCCGTTGCGAGGCTTTGTGACTGTTCAGATTTTTCTTCCTTCGGAGGAGAAACCTGAACTAAATGAGCGTCCGGTTCACTGGTAGAACCGCTTAATTGCATTGTTTGTTGAGAGGAGATTTGAACAGGCACGAAGTTCTTTGGGCCTGCTTCTGTCATCATGATCAGAAAGAGAGTGCCAGCAATAGCAAAGAGAATCATTAATCGTGTAGCTAGGCCACTTTCGAGCACGTCGAGAAGCTTTCCTCGTTCGGCACGACGACGTGTTTTACCGCATGTTAAACCGCGAGCAGCTAGTTGACGTTGTTCTAAAAATTTGACCATCGGTTTTACGCTAGCAATCTGGGCTGTGTATTTGTGGCAAGAGACGATAGGTAACGCAATGTGTTATAGACGTAGTAAAGGGTAAAGGGTAAAGAGTCCAGAGGCCGAAGTTTTCTCAGGAATTTTGTTCAAAATACATTTTGTTAAAATAAGAGCTTTCAAACTATCGATTAATTATCGATTTTAAAACACTCTTTACCCTTTACTCGTTACTTCTGCCATCATTTCGATGCTGTTGATACGCCTGTATAATTTCTTGAACTAAAGAATGTCGGACGACATCATTTTTAGTAAAGTAGTGAAAGGCAATTCCTGCTGTTTTTTGAAGAGCTTCTAGAGCCTCGATCAGTCCACTTGGTTTGTTTTTAGGAAGATCAGTTTGAGTGCAATCTCCCGTAATAACGCATCGAGAACCAAGTCCAATACGGGTGAGAAACATAAACATTTGTTCCGTCGTCGTATTTTGAGATTCATCAAGGACAATAAAGGCATTATTAAGCGTCCGACCACGCATGTAGGCAAGAGGGGCAATTTCAATAATATTTTTGTCGAGAAGGCGCTGGATCTCATCAGGCTCTAACATTTCGTAAAGAGCATCATAGAGAGGACGGAGATAGGGAAATATTTTTTCTTGAAGTTCTCCAGGGAGAAATCCTAGTGCCTCACCTGCTTCTACAGCAGGCCGTGTTAAGATAATACGAGCTACTTGTTCTTGTTTTAATGCTGCGACAGCCTTTGCCATAGCGAGGTAGGTTTTACCAGTGCCTGCAGGACCAATGCCAAAGGTTATATCATGCTGATCAATCTGATGAAGATACAGGCGTTGTGATTCTGATTTAGGAACAATAGGGGGCTTGCGCCAAGAGCATTGAATTCGCTCAATAGAGCTTACTGTTATTTCAGAAGTGGCATGTTGCAGTGTTTGGAGAAATTCATAACGTCCCAAAAGAATGCCCTGTCGTCGTTGTTTATCAAGATCATCAAAGAAGCTTCGTGCGCGAGTGATATTGGAAGGAGTTCCTTCAATACGTAACCATCCATCACGCGTCGTGATATAAATTCCTAAGGTATCTTCTGCTGTTCGGAGAAGTTTTTCATTGCCTCCATAGAGTGCCTGCACGGTTTGTGCATCTTCGAATTCTAATGTCATCGTTTCATGAGAATGATGACCTCTATTTTCTTTAGGCATTATTTTTTAATCTTAAAAGGCTCTGCTTTTTGTCCTATGAGCTATTTGACATCTTTATAGCCATAAACAAGGGCCCAATGAGTCCTTTCTTCAGGAGATCGAATGATTTGAACAATGGCAAAATAAGTCCCTGTACTTTTAGGAATAATATGGGCTCCTGCAGAACTGAAATGTTTTTTTTCATTCATCTTTTGCCAACTCTCTGATTCGACCAATTTTCCATTACTATCATAGAGATGAACTGAAATAGAGGCTTTTGGAACATCAGAGGCCATTAAAAACCAATAGTCATTTCCTTTAAATAGCTGAGTAGTAATTGCTTGTTTATCACCAGGGCCTAAATCGCCGCCCCAGGCATCCTTGCGAATCGCATATTGTTTATAATAAGGAAGTGCTGCTTCGTAGGCAAAAGAGAGGGCGTCGTCTACAGTTGCATGAAGCGAAGAGAAGGATGTTACTATTCCCAAAAAGAGAAGAGTGAGTAAAGAAAAGCGTGATGTGCGAAGCGTGAGCACAGGAGTAAAGTTGGTTGTTATTACGAATTAGAATTGATTTTTGCAACAATGTCGCTCGTCAGCGTATGGATTTTTTGAACCTTCTCACGAGTGATATTTTTTCCTTTTTCATCAATAATAGGAGCAATTTGATGAAGCACATCATTAATGCGGACAACAAGTAGATTTTTACGCATGCGAGTTGGCATCGTATGAATACAACGCTCAAAATAATGCACAAGTTCTGGCTGATGGAGTAACTCTGCTCCTGAAACCGTATAATTATCATTGACAATAGCTGTTAGCGTATCAGTGCCACGTAACCATCCTCCGAGACTTACGAGCTGAGCAAGATTTTCATCGTTCATCTCATCCATAGCAGAGCGAACATCTTGAAGGGCTCCATCAAATTCTGCTCTGACACCACGCCAGTCACGCTGATCAGCTTTTTCAATAATGCTCTTGCTGCGTGCAATGACCGATTTGCGAACATTAATAGCATCAGCAAGCGTAAGGACATCACGGCCGAGATCTTTAACCCGTTCGGTATCTTCTGCCTCAACAGCAATAAATCCTTCTGCAATGACAGAGCCTAGAAGTAAAGCAACCTGCCCACGATCAGAAGGATTGCGTGTTTTGCCCAGACGCAGTTGTGCTTTCCAATTAGGATTTCCTAATTTGTCAAGTACGGCAAAAATTTCACTGGGAACAGGAACAACAACATCTTGAACAGAAGCCGCAGGAAAATCAGAAAGATTGATAGAAGCAGGAGGTTGATCTGCCTTAGCGCTTCCAAAAGAAAAAAAGAAGAGTCCCACTAAGAGGCAAGCAAGTACAAGGGAGGAAGTATTACTTTTCCCTCTTTTATAAAGGGTCTTGCAAAAGGATGCCATTTTTAATGGCGAACATGGATTAAGCAAAAGAGGTATTTTCATAAATAGGGCTGAAAAATAACGCATGCTATTTTGTAACAGCAGCTCTGTTTTAACGCAAGGATGTAACTAGAAATGTCATTTTTTCGCAGAAATAAAATGACATTCCTAAAGGGGGCTATACGGCGCAAAGTTTAACAAAAATTTATTCGTATACTAAATTAGTATTGCAAGCAAACAAGCATTCTGTGTAATTATTCGGCCAACAGGCCGAATAATATACATCTCATGGACCAACAAAGATTACAACAGATTCTTAAAACTGCTTCTGAAAGAAAAATTTTAGTTCTTGGCGATCTCATGCTCGATGAATTTGTCTGGGGTAATGTTGTTCGGATTTCTCCTGAAGCACCGGTTCCTATTGTTGATGTTGAGAGAGAGTCTAGTTATCCTGGAGGGGCTGCTAATGTGGCTCGTAATTTAAGACAGTTCTGTACTGAAGTGCACGTCTTAGGACGTATTGGCTGTGATAGAGCAGGAGAGAAATTAACGGAACTTATGGACCAAGAAGGATTGCAAACGGATGGGCTTTTAGCTACCGAAGAAATTCCTACAATTGTGAAGACGCGCATTATCGCGCAGCATCAACAGATCGTTCGTGTGGATCGTGAAAAGAGTCACCTTCCAAGTGAAGAATTTTTTCAAGCAGCGGTTGCGAAAATTCAGGCCATTCTTCCCACGGTAGATGCCATTCTTTTTGAAGATTATAACAAGGGATTCCTTAATCAATCCCTCGTTAATATTCTCCTGAAAGAAGCAAAGGCTCTTCATAAAATTGTTACAAGTGACCCTCATCCTAAAAATCAGTTGGAGTGGCCTGGCATTGCTGTGATTAAACCAAATCGTACCGAGGCTTTTGCTGCTGCTGGTGTGCCATGGACATCTCCTGTTTCACCAGTATTGGAAGATAAAGCTCTTCTGGAAGTTGGCAAGAAACTCCTTCAACGATGGGGGTCCGAAGCGCTGCTTATCACTTTAGGAGAACAAGGAATGATGCTTTTTCGTCAAGACCAACAACCTTATCACACACCAACACGAGCCAAAGAAATCTATGATGTCTCAGGAGCAGGTGATACTGCTATTGCACTTTACACCCTTGGTATTGCTTCAGGAGCAACTCCAGAAGAAGCTGCTGAGTTAGCCAATCATGGTGCTGGTATTGTTGTGGGCAAGCTTGGGACAGCAACTTGCTCACCTGAAGAATTGGCTAATAGTTTTTTAAATGTTATGAAATAACATTTAAAAGGAGATAGAAGATAGAAGATAGAAGATAGGAGGTTAGGCCAAAGGCCAAGGATACAAGATGCAAAGCGTGAATCTAAACAAAAAAATTTAAAAGGCAGTAAAGCTATACTTATCACTATCGCCTGCTTTAGCAGGTCTCGAAGCCATCTTTCATCTTTCACCTTCTATCTCCCAACTACCAACGGTACGTTGGTAGTTTCTCTTCGATGCCCTATCTCCCATCTCCTATCTTCCATCTTCCGAAGTCGCTTCCCGCTCTCTTCTTCGATCGAGATGGAACTCTTATGAAAGAGGTCAACTATTGTTCTAATCCAAAAGATGTGCACATCGTTGAAGGCATTGTAGAGCGTTTGCTAGAAGTTCATCGTCGTGGGTGGCACAGTATTATTATTACTAACCAGAGTGGTATTGGACGTGGTTACTTCACGGAAAAGGATTTTGAAGCGGTTCAAGAAGAACTCCAACGTCAACTTCATGGGCTTATCGATGCTGTTTACATGGCACCTGACCTTCCTGGGACAGGATCCTTACGACGTAAACCCGCTCCAGGAATGATCTTGGAAGCGGCCAAAGAGCATCACATTGATCTCTCTCGTTCCTTTATGATAGGAGATCGCGACGCTGATATTGCTTGTGGTAAAGCTGCAGGGTGCAAAACAATTCTCGTGCTGACAGGCTATGGGAAAGAGCATGAGAACTGTGGTGCTGACTTTGTGGTGCCTACAGTTGTTGAGGCGATCGATTTGGCTATTACGTGAGCTCGAACTGAGCTGAAGTATTTTTGTACCAACGTCACCGTAACAGGCAGAAGGAATAGCCACAAAAGAACGTCCAGAAAAGTAATGAGTAACGAGTAGCGAGTAGCGAGTAGCGAGTAGCGAGTCCAGAGAAAAAACTTTCTACAGTTAGTTTTAAATGGAAAATAATTCCTGTCAAAATAAGGGTTACGAAGAACTGATTTTATTGTGATCTTGAATACTCGCCACCCGTTACTCTTTACCCGTTACTTGCTTCTACGTTCTTTGTGCTTCTTTGTGCTCTTTTGTGGCTATTTTCTTCTTTCTTTCTTCAATTCAGTTTGAGTTCGCGCTTTTACCAGTGCCCTTTTTCATTTTCGCAGAAATAAAAAAGGACACTGATAAAAATGAATTGCACTCCCGAATTATCATGATAAAACGGGAGTTGTATTCCGAATTATCATGACTAATCTTCTCTTAAAACAACGCTATTTGCATCATTATATTGATGCAGACCTTGAGGAAAAAATGGTTCTGCTTGATGGTCCTAGGCAAGTTGGTAAAACAACGCTGGCTAAATCGATGGTGAGAAGTAGTGAAAAATTAGTTTATCTAAACTATGATAATACCACCCATCGGCGTCAGCTTCTTAAGATGGAATGGGAAGGGAATGCTGACTTTTTAGTTTTTGATGAACTGCATAAATATCCCAAATGGAAAAGTTGGCTTAAGGGGATCTGGGATACGCGAAAAGCAGGTGAAAAAATTCTTGTGACGGGCAGTTCACGCTTGGATGTTTACCGACGGGGTGGAGATTCCCTCATGGGACGATATCATCATTACAGGCTTCATCCTTTTTCATTACGCGAATTGGCAGGAAAATTTTCTAAGGAAAACACTCAAGAAACTTCACTCCCTTTGCTGAATCATCCTCAGGATCTTTCTGGCATGGATGATCTCATGGCCTTGGGCGGATTTCCCGAACCGTTGCTTTCCGGATCTCAGCGAGCTTGGCGGCGCTGGGGAAAGGAACGGTTTGAGCGCGTCTTCCGTGAAGATATTCGTGATACTTCTTCCATTAAAGCGTTAGGACAACTGGAACTCTTAGGGCAATTGCTTCCTTCACGTGTGGCATCGCCTCTCTCAATGCAATCACTGAGTGAAGATGTCGACACGAGCCCCAAGACGGTGAAAGAATGGATTGAGCTGTTGCGTAGAAATTACTATCTCTTTCAGGTGCCTCCATGGCATCGGAGGCTTGAAAGAGCTTTAAAAAAAGAATCGAAGTACTACCTTTGGGATTGGTCTCAAGTTCCTGAGAAAGGACCTCGTTTCGAAAATCTCATAGCCTCCCATCTTTTGAAATATTGCCATTACCAAGAGGACGTTCATGCTTTCAACGTGAAGCTCTATTACGTGCGTGATACGGCAAAGAGAGAAGTTGATTTTCTCGTAGTGTGGGACGATAAACCGTGGCTTCTCGTAGAATGCAAATCTACCGTTCCAGCTGATGCTAAAAATCTCAATACCTTTGCTGAACGGTTGGGAGTAAAACATCGATTTATTGTTTGTCTTGCATCAGGAATTAATCTTGAAGATAGAATAACAGGAGTGCGAACAATGTCAGCTTCCCTGTTCCTTTCTATGCTTGTTTAACTTTATGAGTAATACACTTTTTTCTTCCGTTGCTATTGTTATCCCTGCGCGTTGGGGCTCTACTCGCTTTCCTGGAAAGTTATTGCATCCACTTGGTGGGCGTCCCTTGATTCAACATGTTTGGGAGCGATGTTCTTTAGCGCGCTCTATTAGTCGTATTATTATTGCTGTCGATGATGAGCGTCTTGCTACCGTGGCTAAAGAATTTGGTGCTGAGGTCGTGATGACTTCTCTCAAGCATCAAAGTGGTACCGATCGGGTTGCTGAAGTTGCTGATTTATTAAAAAAGCAATCACCAGCAAGCTATCCGTCTCATTTTATCAATGTTCAAGGAGATGAACCTCTCATTGAGCCAGAGCTCATTGATCGTCTGGCGCAGGCAATGCTTGAAGATCCTTCCATTGAAATGATCACAGCAGCGACTCCTTTCGAAGATATTTCTCATCAGGAAATCGTTCAGAGCGCTACTCAACAAACTATGGAATGTAATCAAACTACTGCTGCACAGTCTGATCATTTTATTCAGGTTTTTCCTCCGCAGGAGGGAAAATCTGAAAGAGTGTCTCATCGTAATGACCCTAATATCGTTAAAGTTGTTGTTGGGAGTTTAGGAAATGCGCTTTATTTTTCTCGAAGCGCTCTCCCTTACCATCGTGACTCTCATGATCCTGAGAGTGCTGTTACGCCACTTCTTCACCTTGGTATTTACGGTTTTCAATATGAAACGCTCAAAAAATTTGTTCAATTTTCACCATCACCTTTGGAGCGTTGTGAAAAATTAGAGCAACTCCGTGCTCTTGAATATGGCATTCCAATACGCGTTCTTATTACCAACCATCGCGCATTAGGCGTCGATACTCCTGAAGATGCACGACGAATTGAAGGTGTCTACTTCAATCACCATTGCGGTGCTATTGTCACGTCCTGAACGCATAACCACTTCCTCAACCAGATGCTGAGAAGGACTCTTATCCTTGTGAGAAGCAAGAATGTCGATGAGTTGATTGTCAAAAACTTCTTCCGTTACACCATCTGTACAAAGGAGGATCCGATCTCCGGGATGAAAAGAAAAGGAACCAACCTGAGGTGTAATAAATTGATAATCGGCTCCAAGAGCTTTTTGTAAGCAAGAACGACGAGGATGGTTTTTAGTTTCACGTTCACTGAGAGTTCCTTGGCGGAACAACCAACCAACATGAGTATCATCTTCTGAGAGTTGTTGAATTCCTCCTGTTTGAGGTAAATGATAGATACGGCTATCTCCAATATGAGCAAAATAAATTCGATCAGAGCGAAACCAGCAGAGGCTCAACGTGGCGCCCATACCTTGGCATTCATCATAACTAGAGCCAAGGAATAGAAGAGCGCGGTGAATTTCAGTAAAGAGTTCTTTGAGGAGTTGATGAACAGCATCTTCTTTGGTTTCTTCTTGGGAGTGGGCCATTCGCTTTAAGAAAGAAGGAAACATGCGAGTGATCTTTTCCACCGTAATGCGACTGGCAAATTCTCCTGCCATAGCTCCTCCCATACCATCACTCACCGCAAAAAGATAATCATTGGCATGGATAATTCCCTCTCCAATTTTTCCCAAATAATAAACTTCTCGATTATTGATAGAGAGAGCTAAAAAAGTATCTTCATTATTTTTGCGCACACGCCCACGATCGGTATGGCCGGACCAGCGGAGGGCAACGCCAGTTGCTGATTGCTGGTTGTTTATTGTTGGTTGTTGATCTTGTGGCACGGTGCTAATTGAGTTGTAGTTACAAAATTTTTGAGCTCAAACTGAATTGAAGGAACGGGAAGAAGGAAGAAAATAGCCACAAAAGAACACAAAGAATCAGAACACAAAAAAGCATTTTTATAAAAATTCTTTAACGATTTTAAGAACTCAAGATAAAGAATATTCGCTGTCGTGAAAAATAAGAGAGTAGTAAATTGAGATACTGGGGAAACATAGAGCACCAATAGCGACGAAAGAACTTAGGCTAACGAATTAATCAAGTTCATCGCCAAGTTTCTTTTTTTTGTGTTTTTTTGTGTTCTTTTGTGGCTATTCCTTCTTTCAGTCTTTCAGTTTAGTCATTTCTTCCAAAATTGTCGCGAATTCAAAATCAATCAGGCAGAAACGACCATCTGTAGAACGGTAAGTGACGTTGTGTTTTTCAGGGTCATCATGACGAACGCCATAGGTTTCTAATTCTAAAAAAAGCTCTTTTTGACGTGCTTCATCCAGATATTCTACGCGAGAGCCGCAGGAGGTTGTAATAATTTTTAGCGTTTGCGTATCGGCCTCTAAGAGGCGTGGCACAAAAGGACAATGGCGTTCTTCAAGATAGCGAAGAATATGAACCTCATTATGGAAACGTTCTTCTGCCTTCGGGCCTCGAAATTGTTTAATCACACGCCCATCAAAGCTGATATGAACGATGGCACGGAGAGTATCCTTAACGGGTTGCATAAATTAAAAAACAAGAATAGCCACAAAAGAACACAAAGAAACACAAAGAAACACAAAGAACGTAGGGACAAGTAACGGGTCAGGGCGAATTCACCGAAATGCATAACATGAATGAAAGAGGATGAAAGAAGAAGAAAATTAACAGGGATGGTGAGCTTAAACTGAAGTGAAGTATTATTGTTCTAACGTGACCGGAATCGAGAGAAATTCACCACAAAGAGCACAAAGCCGCTGAAGCGGCATCACAAAGAGCACATAGAAAAATTTTTTTATAAAAAAATTTTAAGATATTTTCTTTTTTCGTGTTCTTTGTGAATTCTCTGTGATCTTTATGGTGAATTCTTTCAGTCTTTCAGTTTAGTTTGAGCTTACATTCTTTGGAATAAATCCGGGGACTGACCCCTTTTCGCGCTACTCGTTACTCTTTACCCGTGACTTGTCTTCTACGTTCTTTTGTGGTTAATTTCTTAGATCCCTTTTTTGTTAAGAAGTGACCAAAAATCAACTCAAACTTAAACTTACTGCAGTAATAGTTATGAAATCTTCTCTCAAATTTTTACTTAGTTCGCTTGTCTTACTTTTGCTTAATGCAACGACTTTGCTGGCGATGGAAGGCATAGCTCTTAAAAAAGGAGCAGAAGCTTTAGAAGGAGAGTTAGGAGTCTTTGGGAAAAGAGTAACTCCAAGTAAAGCACCTGTCGTTGCAACCGCTGTAGCCTATTCTCCTGTTGGGAGTAGTTCGTCTAGCATGGCAGTATCAGCTCAAAGAGCTGTCGAAGCAACAGTAGCAGTAGCCGCCGACGAAACAGGTGAAGAGAATTCTACGGCTCAACTTCTTGAGAAAGAGATTTGTGATAATATCTATTTGAGCTGTCTTGCTAAGGTAACCACGATGTCAATTTCTGCGCGTGCAAGTGCGGAAGGTATTGCTCAAGAGGCCAAGGAGTGGGCTGCTGCTGAGCAGAAGGCAATGAGGGATATCGATAAGAGAAAGAAGGAATTAACAAAGGCTACAAAAGAAAGAACCGTAGCGTATAAAGAAATGGAATCGGCGGATGCCTCCTTCCATGGAAGAGATTATGTTTCTCAAGCGAGTGCTGATTTTAAAGTTAAAGAATGTGTTGAACAACTTGCAGAGGCAAAAGTCGCTACTGCTGAAGCGACACTTTTTGCCATTCGAGTATAAGATACTGCTCAGAATAGTGGTGCTAAAGCTGACCTGATGGAGGCAATAGAAGAAGAGAAGAAAGCCTTCCAGGCACTTGAAGAAGCTAGGGATCATGCCGTAGAACAAAATATTGCAAGCTCATTCATCCCTATGGCCGAGGCATGAGTATTTGGCCTTCTTGCAAAGCACGCAAAGTTTTAAAATCTCTACGCCGCATTTGGTTGGGAGCAAATACGCTGCACTGGCTCTCATCGTATTCTTAGTCGCCCCGGTTTTCCTGATTTTGTTTTGCTTTTCATGATAGTAACGAAATAGGACCTAAAATGTTGGCTAAAATTGCTAAACATACTGACCTTTGCCCAGATGATTTATAATTTTCAGTGATATGAGGTACAGGTCTTCTTTAGTAAAAACTTAAAGAATTTTTATAAAAATTCTTTTTTCTTTTTTTGTGTTCCTTGTGTATCTTTATGTTCCTTGTGGTGAATTTCTTCTCTTCTCTCTGGAGAGATCTCATCTAGTAGACTTAGTAAATTGTGCTTCAGAACTCTTTACCCTTTACTCTTCACTCTTTACTTCTTCTTTTGTGTTTCTTGTGGTGAGTTTCTTCCTGACGCTACCCTGTTACGAAGTGACCAAAAATCAACTTAAACTTAAACTCTCAACTTAAACTTACTGCAAAGCAGTAAAAAAACTATGAAATTAAATTGTACACCTAGTGAGCAAGCCGGCCATTTCATTCAGAGCGCGCCTCCGCAGGAGGTGGGCTCTGAACGACGCAAATACAAACTAGAATATATCTGGCTCGACGGCTACGAACCAGTTCCTAATCTTCGCAGCAAAATTCAGGTTAAAGAATTTTCAGCGTTTCCAAAACTCGAAGAGATTCCTATCTGGGGTTTTGATGGCAGCTCGACGCGTCAAGCTGAAGGAAAAAGTTCCGATTGTATGTTGAAGCCAGTGGCTCTCTACCCTGATCCAACTAAGGAGAATGGTTTGCTTGTCATGAGTGAAGTGATGATGCCTGATGGGACGCCTCATCCTTCGAATGCACGGGCTATGATTGCTGATGATGCTGGGACCTGGTTTGGTTTTGAACAGGAATATTTTCTCTATCAGGATGGCCGTCCTCTCGGCTTCCCTAAAGGTGGGTTTCCTCATCCCCAAGGGAAATATTATTGTGGTGTTGGATTTTCAAGTGTCGGCTCTATTGCACGAGAGATTGTAGAAGAACATCTCGAGTTCTGTTTGGAAGCAGGGATTCATCATGAAGGAATCAATGCAGAAGTAGCCAAAGGTCAATGGGAGTTTCAGATTTTTGGTCAAGGTTCCAAAAAAGCGGCTGATGAAGTCTGGCTGGCCCGATATATTCTGATTCGTCTTTGCGAGAGCTATGGTGTCGATGTGGAGTTCCATTGCAAACCGCTTGGCAAAGATCTTGATTGGAATGGATCAGGTATGCATTGTAACTTTTCCACGCAGTGGATGCGTGAAAAGGGAGGTAAAGCTTACTTTGAGAAGCTCATGGAAGCCTTTGATAAATATAAGAACGAGCATATTGCTGTCTACGGACCAGACAATCATCTTCGTCTTACAGGTCTTCACGAGACGCAATCTATTGATAAATTCAATTATGGCATTGCTAACCGAGGCGCATCTATTCGTGTGCCTCATAGTTTTGTGAATAATGGCTACAAAGGATATCTTGAAGATCGCCGTCCTAACTCGGAAGGTGATCCTTATAAGATTGCAGGTCGCATTCTTCAAACTATTGCAACCGTTCCAACAGAGAACTAAGGAAAACAGCAAATATAGCCACAAAAATGGAAGAAAGGAATAGCCACAAAAGAGCACAAAGAAACACAAAGAAACAGAACATAAAAAAAGAATTTTTATAAAAATTCTTTAACGGAGTGTCGCCCGACATGAGTGTGAACTAGTCAAATGAAAGGAGTTGACCGAGAACAGTGAAATAAATCGTAGCGAAAGGCAAGGCGGTAACCAAGTAGAAAGCTGCAAG